>JAVBNC010000114.1:0-3132 GCA_031551765.1 Desulfovibrionaceae bacterium | reverse complement strand
GTAATGTCGGATAAAGAGGGTGGCTTTTTTGAGCAGGTGCAGGGCAAAATAAACCCGGTGGTGGTCAAGTACTATTACGGGCCGCGTTTTGAGAGCGCCCCCGCATCGTTCCCGTACCTGCTTAAAGTCATGAAGGCCCATGTGGTGATGATCGCCGGACAGGGAATCATTCCCAGGGAAGTGGCCGGAAAACTTCTGGGGGCCATGCAGGAATGGGACGGCACGGTGCCGGAACTGGACCCGCGCCTGGAAGACTTGTACCTCAATTTCGAGCATTTGCTCACGGCCAGGGTGGGCGCGGAAGCTTGCGGGCAGATGCCCGTGGCCCGCAGCCGCAACGACGTGGAAGCCGCCATGTGGCGCATCGAGCTGCGGGAAACCCTGTTTACCCTCGCTGACGCCCTGTTTGAGATGATCGCCGTCCTGCATACACGCATCGAGGAAACCGCCGGCTATGTTTTCCCGGGCTACACTTACGGGCAGCAGGCCCAGCCCACGACCATGGGGCACCACCTGCTCGGCATCGCGGCGCCTTTTCTCAGGGACCTGGAGCGCATTCTGGCCTGCGTTGACCGCTTCAACCGCAACCCGCTCGGCGCCGCCGCGCTGTGCGGCACCAGCTACCCCATTGACCGCGGGCTGACGGCCAAACTGCTGGGCTTCGATTCCGTCTGGGAACACGCGGAAGACGCCGTGGCCAGCGCCGACTACATGCTGGAATCGTCCAACGCCGCGCTCATGAGCCTTCTGACCAACGCGCGCCTGGCGGAAGACATCATCTACTGGTGCTCCAACGAAGTCGGGTTTGCGGATCTGCCCAACGACTTGATCGATTCCAGCAGTATCATGCCGCAAAAGCGCAACCCCGTCATCTGCGCCTCGGTGCGGGCCCAGGCCCGCCTCTACTCGGGCCGCTACGCCGGCCTGTGCACGGCCAGTTCCGTGCAGTACTACGCCAGCCGCGACGTTACCCTGGCCTGGGGCGACGTGCTGGAAATCATCCGCGAAGCCACCGGCATGTGCCTGATCGGCGCTGAATACACCAAGGGCTTGATTTTCAAAAGAGAAGCCATGGAGCAGGTGCTGTACAAAGGCTTCAGCAACGCCACGGAGCTGGCCGACAGCCTGGTCATCCAGGGGGGCCTGACGTTCCGCGCGGCGCACACCATAGTGGGCGGCGCCATTTCCCAGCTCTTCAACGCGGGCAAAGGGCAGGACGACCTGACCTGGGAACTGCTGAACGAATGGAGCAAAAAAGTGGCCGGCAAAGAGTTGCCCCTCACCAAAGAGCAGACGGCCCAGGCCAAGGATTTCCGGGTGGACGTGGAACGCCGCGTCTGCCAGGGCGGAACGTCCCAAAAGGAAATACAGCGGATGCTGGATATGCAAAAGCAGGCGAAAGCCGGCTATGAACAGCAGTTCGCCAGACGCCGCGGACAGTGGAAGGCAGCGGACGCCCTGCTGCAAAAGCAGGCACTGGAAATAATAAACCGCAAATGACCTGAAGGAAGGAAAACAATGAAAGCGAAAGTGACCCGGGCCCTGTTGTTTATTGTTTCCACGGCAATTTTTCTCGTGGGCTCCCTTGGCGCTGCCCAAGCCGCCAAGGTGGCGGAGCAGCTGGTCGTGCTCACCGGCGCCGACGCCTCCACCTTTGACCCGCATTTCGCCACGGATTCGGCCACCGAACTGTTCAACAAAAACATCTACAGCAACCTGACCCGCTTCAATGCCGAGATGAAGATCGAGCCGGACCTGGCCCTCAGCTGGAAAGCTTCCGAAGACGGCCTGCAATGGACCTTCAACCTGCGGCCGGACGTGACCTTTCATGATGGCGGCAAGCTGACGGCCGAGGACGTGAAAGCCTCTTTCGAGCGCATTCTGAACCCTGATACGGGCTCCCCGCGGCGTTCGGTTTTGAGTTCCATTCAAAAAGTGGAAGTCAGGGACGCGCTGACCGTGGTGCTGCACACCAAATACCCCACCGGCGCCCTGGTGCAGTTTCTGGCCCACCCGGCGGCCGCCGTCATCAGCTCGGCCGCGATAAAAACCTACGGCAAGGATCTGGGCAAACATCCCGTGGGCACGGGACCGTTCAAGTTCAAAGAGTGGAAGCTCGGCGAAGAGATAGTGCTGGAACGCTTCGAGAAGTATTACGACGGCGCGCCCATGGTGAAAAACGTCTATTTCCGCATCGTGCCGGAAGATTCCGTCCGCGCTTTGCTGCTGCAATCCAAGCAGGCCGACGTCGCGCTGCTGCTGCCGGTGACGGAAGTGAAGCGCCTGTCTTCCGACCCCAATATCAAGAAGATGGAAGTCACTTCGGTGATGACCTATTATTACGCCCTGAACTGCACCAAGCCCGCGCTTAAAGATCCTCGGGTGCGTCAGGCCCTTAACTACGCTCTGGACGTGGATCTGATCGTAGGCAATATTCTGGAAGGCCAGGGCGAGGTGGCGGACGCGCCCTTGTCCAAGCTGACCTGGGGCTACAGCCCGATCAGGAAATACCCCTATGATCCGGCGAAAGCCAAAGCCCTGCTGGCCGAAGCCGGGTACCCGGACGGCATAGAGCTGGAACTCTGGCACACCGTCGGCCGCTACCTGATGGACGTGCAGATCAATGAAAACGCCCAGGCCCAGTGGGCCAAGGCCGGCATTAACATCAAAATCCGGCAGTGGGAGTTCCAGGCCCTGATGCAGGCGGTGAAAAAAGGCGAGCACGATATGGTCTATCTCGGCTGGAGCCCCTCCACCGGGGATGCGGACCAGGCCCTTTACGCCACCCTGCACGGCAGCCAGTGGGGGCCGCAATCCCCCCGGGCCCGCGACAACAACGACACGGTGGACAAACTTCTGGACGGCGCCCGCGTGGAAGTAAACCCGCAGGTGCGGGCCGATCTGTACCGTCAGGCCATGACCATCATCATGGACGAGTGCCCCTGGGTGTTCATGTTCTGGCCCAAGGAAGTGCTGATGTACAGAAGCAATGTTGACGGCCTGGTGTTCCTGCCCACGCAGCATTTGCTCCTGGGCAAAGCCACCAAGCGGTAAAACGAACGAAAAGCCGGGCGGGGCTTGTTCCCCGCCTGGCTCCCATACGCAGCGTGAGGTGTTTGCTTGCTTAGATAC
>JAVBNC010000153.1:0-18044 GCA_031551765.1 Desulfovibrionaceae bacterium | reverse complement strand
GCCCGCGCCGCCGGGCGGCCCGTCGCCCGGGGGGGGGGGGGGGGGGGGGGCGCCCCCCGGGGGGGGTTGGGGGCCCCCCCCCTGCTCTGTATCTTGATTGGCTTCGACAACTTTTCAAAACCAACCCCTTTTATATATTTGGAGAGTCATATGAAACGATTTGTCCGGGTGGCGGCGCTTCTTTTCGCCATGAGTTCCCTTGCCGCGCCGGCTCTGGCCGCTGACGCCAAAGCCGAAGCCAAGCCCAAAACCGATGCCAAAATCGCCAAGCTGTGCGCCGAGGCCAAACCGCAGTTCATGAAGACCCTGGAAATGCTGGTGAACATGGACTCCGGCAGCGATGACAAAGAAGGCCTGGCCGCCAAGCAGGCCGTGCTGATGAAAATGTTCAAGGACCTGGGCGGCGAAGTCACGGCCATTCCCACCCGCGCCCCGCACGAAGGCTTCAACAGCGTGATGGCCACCTGGAAAGGCAAGGGCAAGGCCAAAATCCTGCTGCTCAACCACTACGACACGGTGTGGCCCAAAGGCGAAGCGGCCAAGCGCCCCTTCCGCGTGGATGAAAAGGGCGTGGCCCGCGGCCCCGGCGTGTATGATTCCCAGTCCAACCTGGCGGCCATGCAAGCGGTCATGGACATGCTGATCAACAAGCTCAAGACCCGCGATTTCGCGGTGATCACCCTGCTCTGCAACCCGGATGAGGAAATTTTCAACCCCGGCAGCCAGGCGCTGATCAAAGAAGTGGCGGCCAGGCACGACGTGGCCTATTCCATGGACGGCGGCGGCCCGGGCGGCGGACGCCTGACGGTTTCCTGCCGGGGCATCGGCAAAGCCATCCTGACGGTCAAGGGCGTGGAATCGCATTCCGGCGGCGCGCCGGAAAAGGGCCGCAACGCGGGCTACGAGCTGGCGCACCAGATTCTGCAGCTGCGCGACCTTTCCGACAAGGAAAAGAACACGAACCTGAACTGGAACATGGGCTCTTTCGGCAGCAAGATCAACGTCATTGCCGGGTCCGCCAAGGCCGAGGCCGACGTGCGCGTGGCCGACACCGCCGAATACGACCGCATTGAAAAGGTCGCCAACGAGCGCATCAAGAACAAGCTGATCCCGGACTGCGAAGTGACCTTCACCCTGCAGCGCTTCTCCCCGCCCTTCGCGCCCAACAAGAAGACGGACGACTTGTTCGCCAAAATCGCGGCCCTGTACAAGAACGAAATGGGCAAGGACCTGAGCGCGTTCCGTTCCCAGTCCACCATGGAATCCACCTTCACCTCGCAGGTGACCACGGCCATTGACGCTTTCGGCGTGGGCGGCACCGGCCCCCACTCCCTGAAGGAAGGGGTGGAAGTGTCCAACATAGAGCCCAGGCTCTACCTTATCGTGCGCACCCTGCAGGAAACCATGAAGGGCAACATGCTGCCCATAGGCACGCGTTAGGGATAAAAGGCTGAAGCACTGAGACGGCGGCCCGGAGCGCGGAAGCGTTCCGGGCCGTCATGCATTTGCGGGTATGCGGGGGTTGATGAAAAAAACGCGCGGGGGTACAGAATAGTGCCCGGCGCAACCCAGTCGCCGCGCGGAGAGGTGCCCGTGTCTTCACAACTTCCCTGCACCATTTGCGGCCATACGGTTTTCACGCCCGGCCCCAACGGGCGCCTGACCAAAGACGGCCTGCCGCCCAATTGCGCGCGTTGCCGCTCGCTTGAGCGCCACAGAATTATTTACGGCATCTGGGAGACCATAGCGCGCCATTACCCCCTGCGCGACTTCACCTGTCTGCAGTTTGCGGAAGACCCCAGTATCCGGCCGGAGTGGTTCAAGGAACTGCACGTCTCCGTCTATGGCGGCGTCAATTCCATGGATTTGCAGCAAATTCCGCTGCCGGATAAATCGCTGGACATCGTCATCTGCAACCACGTGCTGGAACACGTCGCTGACGACGCGCGGGCCTTGCGTGAAATGTTGCGCATAACGCGGCCCAACGGTTTTGTGCAGCTCAGCGCGCCCGTACCTTTGGAGCGGGAAAAAACAGAAGACTGGGGCTACCCCGACGAGAGCCAGCACGGCCATTATAGAATATACAGCGCCGACATTATGGATCTTTTTGCGGAAGCGCTGCCGGCTGCGTACTTGCTGAGCGTTATCGGCCGGGACCTGTGTACCGGCGCGCGGGATGTGGTATTTTTGCTCAGCCGTGGCACTGTGACGCGGCCGTTGGTTTCTCTTTTTCCCAAGGCGTATTGGCAGCGCCTGGAAAAAGGCACATTACTATTGTCGCATAAAATTTAACATATATTTCATTTTGCTTTCTCCAGGCGTCCTTGTATGGATGGATTTGTTAAAAGTATGTTTATTGTTGTTTCAATTTTATCAAAAGCATATTCAAAAGTATGCTTAGTAAGTACTTTTTCTCTCAGAGAAGCTGTAAGTGTTTGTGCAGCGTGTGCGTTTTTTAAGAAATAATCTATCGTTGATTTTAATGATGCCGCATCTCCGCATTGTGGAACATCAATATGCTCCGACATGCCTTCCACGGGATCGGAGATTACCAACGCCCCGCAGGCGAGAGCATCAAAAGTTCTATTGTTGAGAAAACCATTTTTTGCCATTTCCGGTTGGTGATCGTTGAGCACAATGCATGAGCGGCGGTAAATGTCGGGTAATTGTTCCCACGCCAAAAATTCTCCTTTCCAGCAATCTGCGGGTAATAGGCCATCCCATCCCTGTCCCCATACAGCGAGCCTGTGTGTTGTTGGCAACAGGTCGGCGATGATTTTCCGCATGGCCAACCGCCCGACTCCATGATTATTTCCTACAAACACCAAATCGTATTCTTTGGCTGTTCCTGCGATAGGGGAAAAATGCTCCGGGTCTGTAGCTTGCAATAACGGAAAGGTAGGAATGGCTAACGTATTTTCAAGGATGCGTGTATGAGATGTTGAAGAAACAAAAAGGGCATCATAGCGCTCTAATTCTCTTTTTGTATGTAGATCAGGGTGATTAAGCATCCACATAATATTGATGTGCCAAGGTTTTGGATAATATTTTTCCAGTCCTTTTAAATGAATTGTGACATCTATGTTATAGTTTTCGCGATGCCACTCGTTTTGATACTGCACGATACACTCATGGCCACCCCGAACAATATATTTAGCAAGGCATTCCGCGTAGTAGATATCTCCCCAATTGTTAAAAGCGCGCGATGGTGTACAAATATTGATAGCGAAACGAAGCGGCGTTGATGACAGTTTGGATCTGGCTGTTCTGTCCGTGTGAACAAAGTCATCCTGAATGAGTTGGTCCATATTTCTATGAAATACGCGAGAAAACTTGTCCTTTCCGACAGGATCATCTTTTTTTACTTTTGTCTGTTGCACAGAGCAACTAGGGTTGTATACAATACTTTTCTTCTTGCTCTTGTAGCGCAGGCAAAGATCAAAAGCAGCCAATGTGGAGAGTTGTTCGTCAAAAGGTCCAATGCGTAGAAATTCCCTGCGCCTGACAGCGATACATTGATCACTCACTGCTGAGCAAACACGCCGCTCATTTGTGATGGGGCTGTCGGCGCCCAGCCCGGGGTTTATGTCTACTGGTGCTAGATTTCTCCCTATGGCTAAGCCAGTATTGCATACGGAACCATCGATTCGAATTGTTTTCGCTCCAACTAAACCGGTTTCCTGTTGCGTTTCGAGTTCATCTAGCAGGGCGTCCATCCACCCTGGGTGTACTACCACGCTGTTGTCGAGGAAAATGAGAAATTCCGCTCGAGAAACGGTCGCGCCCTGGTTCCAGGCGGTATAGAGATCCACGGGTGCCGTATTGCAGGACACAAGCCGTATGTTGGGGGCCTGCTCCAGCTCCGGAATCAATTTTTGGGCTGAGGGGCCAGCAATAAGTATAACTTCCCAGGTTTCCCGCCGCGGTGTGTTTATTTGCAGAGCCGAGACCGTCTTTTTAGCGGTCTCGGGGTGGTCGGGCGCAACCATAATGACACTGGCCCTCAGGGGGAGGCGTTTTTTGACTTTGGGTTTACTGCAACGAAGTATCCAGAAGTCTGCGTCTGCATTCGCGCCATCGTGAATCAAAAAGCGGCTGGAAAAATCTGAGGACGCCGCGTCATGCTGCCAGAACCATTGTATCTCTTCAAAATATTCTGAAAATAAAGCCGAAACTTGATGGAAGCTGAAATCTCGCAGGTGAAAGTGGTTGCTTTCTTTTCCGCGCGATGAAGGATTCGGCACAGAGACAAAAACAGCGCCATCTGGCTTTACCGAGGTGGTTAGAAGATCCATAAGCTGGGTTTGGTCATCCAGGTGCTCAATATTTTCAAAGCAGACGATAGTATCATGCAGACCTGGAGACGGACCAGTTTGGATGTCGGCCTGTATCCAGGATAGTTTTGGGGAGCGGATAACTCTTTTCGCCCAGCGCAGAGCTTCACTTGAGATATCCAGGCCAGTGCCTTTGTCCGGATTGAGTAGGCCGAGGCCATAACCGACGCCGCAGCCCACGTCCAATACAGATCTTAGCGTGCCGCTATTTGCCGAGATAAAAGCATAGCGGCGCAGGTGCGGGATGAGGGTATAGTAATGAGCTAAACCTGGTACCAGGCGTTCGGCCACTTGTTGGTCAGCTATGTTTTTGCCCTCGTGATCAATAAGGAAGTCTTCCGGCAGGCCGTGTCCGGAGAAAGCTTTCTGTAAAACGCGGAAGAGCTGGGCGCATATTTTTTCTATCAACCAAAGATTGCTTTTAAAACATTCCGGAAAGATAAATAGGGGCGCATCTCCCCAGCAAGCCTGAACCATGAGCAGTACAGCGGATGGGAGGTTTGTATTTCCGAGAGTTATATCCAACATCATGGATGTGCAGCCACGCAGCCTGGTTTTTTCACCGCGTACACTAAGAATGGAAAAATCTCCCATTAACTGTTCAAGAAGAGCTTCGCTCTTGTGAATTTGAAATTCATCAGCTGATATATCAAATTGTATCCTATATAAATTTTGTTTTTGTTCGTTGCGTATTTGTTCTGAAACAAAAACAATTGAGTTATACAAAAAGGTAGTTAAGTTTTTTTCTTTTGAAGCAATATAGAGTTTGTATTTTTCTTCTCCATCAATATTGGCTATTTCAGCGGTATTGTAAAATTTTGCATGAAGTACTTTTGTTGTTGGCATGCCAAGACGTGTCAAGCGCTCTTCCAGTTCACGGCCAAAATCTGTAAATACCAATGCTCCATCAGACCGTAGCGGATCACCGTGGTATACGGGAGGCATAGCACACAAAATATTTCCATCGGGCGCCAGTCGCGCTCGGGTGCGTGTATTTATAGCCTCGTGTACAGGAACAGTGAAAATATGTTTTCCACCCGGCTTAATGATTTTGTGCAACTCCAGAAACGCCGCCCATGGATCAGGTGTGTGCTCAAAAATGTCTTGTGTAATGACAATATCAAAAAAATTTCTAGGCAGTGTCAGTCTGTACAGGTCTTGACATTCAACTCCATGAATATTGCGCCCCCCAGGCGCTATATCGTCGAAGTATTCCGAGCAGCGATAAAAAGGCAGTGAACGCAATATAGTATGCAATACACCGCTGGATTGGAATTCCATAATTTTTATATTGGCGAATTTATCCAAGCACTGTGTAAGGGGTTGTGTGTCAGCGCCAATTACTTCTCGCAGCAGAACTCTGGCTACATCTCTGTGCCTTCTCTGCGAGCCGCACAGCTCGCAGCGTGCTGAGCGTAGACTTGCCCCATCATACGGCAGGGTAAAAGGGCCAGGGCAGCCGCAAATGCTGCATTTATGTTCCATAATGTCGCTCATGGCTGGATCCTCACTGTGTAATAAACGCTATTATCTTAGCAATCAGGCGGGCGGGTGGGGAATCTCTTTATTTTTGACTTCCCTTGGCAGTTGTTTCCCGCAACTCCCCACCCGGCCTCGGCAGCAGATGAAACGCCTTCTTCCACGCTTCCACCGCGCGTGTGGGACCCGCGTTCTTATGGCACCAGCGCAGGGCTTTGGCCAAGAGCAGCTTTCGCTTATCCGTGGCTCCCGCCAACTCCTCAAGGGCCGCAAGCCATTCCTGTGGGTCGTTTTCCAGCAGCAGGCCGGTTTCGCCGTGCGTCATTTCGTCCGTATACGGCGGCACCTTGGAAGCCACGGTAACCACGCCGCACAAGCTGTAATGGTAAAATTTGATGGCCGACTTGCAGGCGGAAAAGAGGGAATCATCCAGGGGAATGACCCCAACAGCGTTGCGCAGCGAGAGCAGCAGCCCGGAAAATGCTTCCGGGCTGAGCAGCGGGTAGTAGTCCGCCGGAATGTTCTTGTCCTGCCAGTCCTTGCCCACTCGGCCCACTATGACCAGGCGGGATTCCGGGTGCTTGCGCAACAGCCGGGTCAGCGGGTAGCGCAGCCAGCCGCTTTG
The DNA here is from genome assembly GCA_031551765.1 of Desulfovibrionaceae bacterium. Classification (GTDB taxonomy): domain Bacteria; phylum Desulfobacterota; class Desulfovibrionia; order Desulfovibrionales; family Desulfovibrionaceae; genus JAVBNC01. Next base: position 11,606 of record JAVBNC010000153.1, on the reverse strand, counting down.
CACCGTGTCGGACGCGGCCAGCACAAAAGTGCAGGGGCCGTCCGTCTGTTTTTCTTCCACCTCGATGGGGGCCGGAGCGGCCATGGCGTTGGGCACCACGGCTGTTACGTCCGCTACCTTGGCCATTTCCCGTTCCAGCCGGGCCGTGGAACAGGTGGTGACGTCCGCGCCGGCGGCCAGGGTGCGGATAACTTCCGGGGCGTTCTTGTCCGCGAAAGGAAAGGCGAGAAAGTCCGGCAGGCCGGTGAGCAGGTCGTCCATGTCATAGACAACGTTGATGCCCAGTTCCCGCGCTTCCTTGACCGTTTGCAGCATGGCCGGGGTGGGTTCGCGCTGCAGGATCACAACGTCCGCCCAAAGCAATTCTTCCCTGGAGCAGGGGCCTATGCGCAAGGCGCCGCCCACGGCGTCACAGTACCATTGCAGGGGCTGGGCCAGGCGAAGCTTGAAGCAGGGCAACAGAGGATTACGCGCCAGCAAAACGATGTTTTTAGGGAGAGTGGAATGGGGGCTGGTGCACCCATAATAGTCGTGGCCGCCGTGCCTTCGCATCATGCTCCCCGCGAGGAATACCTGGCTATGCGTTGGGCCAGCTCTTCCCGGCTGCGCGCGATAACGCGCTGTACCGCCGCCGGGTCGTGCTTGTGCAGAAGCTTATGCTTGTTGCCTTCGGAATTGCCCCGCAGCTCCCTGCTTTGCAGCGCGTCGTTGCCCATGGCCTTGGCGTGCTGGAACTCTATAAGCCCGTTGTACACGATGGGCAGCCCGGCAAGGCGCATGCGGATATGGTGGTCCACATCCACATACTGGCAGGGCGAGTAGCGGATGTCAAAAAGCCCGGGCTCGCCCAGCAGCGCTTCTTTTTTATACATGTGCAGGCAGCCGATGACATGGTCCACCAGGTCCACATAGTCCTGCTGGCCCGCGTCCGGCTGGTTCGTGTTGTCCAGGTAGTCCACGCCGGTTTCATCAAAGCGTTCCAGGCGCCTCGCCCCGGAGCTGAGCACCTTGCCCGGAAAGGGATCCAGAGCCTTGCCGCCCACCAGCGCCGTACCGGGGAAGCAGTTGAAGGTGCGCGCCATATCCCGCATCCAGTCCGGCGGCACAACCACCAGGTCGTCGTCGCCAATGGCGATATAGTCCGCCTCGCTGTGGTCAAAGTGCGCCAGCAGCCAGTTATGGCCCAAAGGACGGCCCACGTTGAAGGGCATGACCAGGGAATGCACGGGCACGTGGGCGGGAAAAAAGTCCCCGGCCCTGGCCGCGACGGCCGCGCTGCCGTCCGTGGAGCCGTTGTCCAGAATGTACACGGCGTAATTGGCATAGTTGGTGGCGGCGAGCTGGCGCAGGGATTCTTCCACGTACTTGATGCGGTTGTACACCAGCAGCAGCAAATGCACGCGCGGCTCAGGCTCCAGCGGAGCCCGGAGCTTGGGGGTCAGCCGCACGGTCTGGTATTTCAGCGCCCGTTCTTCCGTATCCCGCACAAAGGGCAGGCATTCGGCGGCGGCCTTGGCGTCTCCCCGGCGCAGATGCCAGGAGGAAAGCATGGACGCGAGCACGGCAGAGCGCTCCCCGGCCTTCCACAGTTCCGCGAGGGCGGCTTCTTTGCCCAGGCAGTACAGAGTGTACATCTCTTCCGGTGGAATGTGGGTGCGTTGGGTGCTCATAGGCTGCTCATTTCGGTCGGTTCTGAGGTTGCGGAAACAGCGCCCAGCCGGGACACCCCGCGAACAGGGCCGGGTGGCAGGGGGACAGGGAAGTGGAAAAAGCCTCTCCGCCGGGCAGAGGGACATCGTGTTCCTGACCCTGCCGCAAAGTAAAGGCCGCGTAAGGGGTATATACCACGCGCTGGCCGCGTTCCCCGGCGCGCAGACAGTAGAGCGCCCCCGCGTTGACGACGGACTCCCCACCCTGATCTTTTTGCAGGCCACCGAGGTGTTCAAATAACTCACGCCGGGTGACCAGACAGCGGCCATCCACGGCGGCCACGCAGCGGGCAAGGGAAGCCCAGCCGAAATAGCCGGGATCGTGACCGGCTATACCCCGGTGCAAAGCAAATAGTGTACCGGTAGAATCCAGGTAAAAACCGGCGTGGGCAACGGTGCGTTCCTGGGTCAGCAGCTTGCTCCCGGCAACGCCCGCTTCGTGCACCAGGCAGCGCGCGGCCAGCTCGTGCAGCCAACCCTGGCTTTCCGGCAGGAGGAACTTGTCCATAAAGGCCAGCAGTTCCCCTTGAGCGGCGGCGGCCAGGGCGTTCAGGCGCGCGATACGGCTCTGGGCCGGAACGGGCGTCAGCCGGATGCGCGCATCCAGGGACGCCAATTCCTGCATGCGGTCCGCGCCGCGCTCCTCCGGGCTGAAGGCGAGCAGCAATTCCAGGTTGGGATAACCCGCGGATTCCAGCCAGCTTGGGATCAGGGTCTTGCCCAGGGCCGCCTGGCCGCCCAGATCCAGCAGCAGCGAGAGCAGAGGCGCGGGCTCCGGCAGCTCGTAGGCCACCCGGTAGTGGTTCATGCCCGCCACCCGGTGGACGCTTCCAGCCTGGCCCGTGCGCTGCACATGGTCGGCCAGGGCTTTTTGGAAATTGTCCAGCACGGCCCCGGATTTCTCGGTCACGGCCAGGGCCACGCTGCCCTCATGGGAACGCCAATGGTAGAGCACCTTGGGGATGTGCACGATCTGCCCCGGCTCCAGCCCTTCGGCAAAGCGCCAGAGCAGGTCGAAATCCTGCGAGCCGTCGTAGCCGGGGCGGAAGCCGCCTATGGCCCGCATGCGCGCGGTTTCGTATACGCCCAGGTGGCTGACCATGTTCTGGGCTTCGCAGAGCACGGGATCCCAGTCGCTTTTGAAATGCGGGGTAAAGCGCGCGCCTTCATCGTCGCACTTGTCCTCGTCTGAATAGATGAGCCTGGCTTCCGGGTTGGCGGCGAGCGCCAGCGCCACTTCCAGCAGAGCGTCCGGGGTGAGCAGGTCGTCCTGGTCCAGCAGGGCGGTGTAAGGGTGGCGCGCCATTTCCAGGGCGCTGTTGCTGGCCGTCGCGATATTGCCGTTTTCCGGCCGGAACGTGACCCGGATGCGCGGGTCCAGCCTTGCCAGCTCTTCCAGCAACGGCCTCACGGCCGGGTCCGGGGAAGCGTCGTCCGCCATGCACAGTTCCCAGTGCGGCCAGAGCTGGCTGAGCACGGAATCCACGGCCGCCCGCAACTGGCGCGGCTTGGGGCTGTACACCGGCATGAGCACGGAAAAGCGCGCCCGTTCCTCCAGACCTTGCGGCACGGGGGGACGGCGCCCGGCGCGGGCCTCCTGGCTGTCATCCAGTTCCCGCCAGACCGTGTAGGCCTTGTCCCAGCCCGGCTGGCCCCCGGCGAACAGGCCCATGTCCTTGAGGCGGCGCAGGAAGGGCAACTGGGTCTTTTGGCGAAATTCTCCGCTTTGCTCCAGCCAGGCAGCGCATTGGGCGGAAAGTTCGGGCAGGCCCAGCAGGGCGGCCAGTTCCCGCAGGGCTCGCGCTTTTTCCAGACGTTCTTCAAAGCCCCTGCAATGGCTGAGCAGGTAAGTCAGGGCAAAAGAAACGCGCTTTTCGTCGCCCAGGCGGCTCGAGTCGGCCAGCAGCGGGAACAGGTTTTCCGGCACGGGCCGTAGCAAGGCCAGGCTGAGCCACAGGCTGTGGGCCTCCTTGAGCAGGCCCGCATTGCGAAAGGCCCCGGCCAGGGCTTCGTAGCCCTGGTACCAGAGGGGAAAATCTTTCAGGGTGCGGAGAACGTCATCCGCATCCCCACCCTGCAGCAGTGTGCGCAGCCGTGTGCTCACCGCTTCCGGCAGAGAAGGGACCAGAGTCAGCCAGGGGCTGAGAGCGAGGGAAAAATTGTCCGCCTTAAGATGCAGATGCCAGTCCGGGGTGAGCAGGTGGATGCTTTTTCGGAAGAAAAGTTCGTGATTGGCCTCTTCGTCGGCGCCGCGCCCCGGCGTCATGCTGGTGAGGTGCGTGAAGCGCGAGGCCGGGTTGACGGTCATGCGCAGGCCCCGGCTCCAGAGGCGGGCGCAGAGGTCCACGTCCTCAAAGCCGTTGCGGTACGCTTCGTCAAAGCCGCCCGCGTCCCGGAACAGCTTGGCGGGCAGCAACAGGGCGGCCGCGGTGATGACCTGGAAAAAGCGGCGGCGTTGCGCCAGCGGGCTGTCCGCGGGGATGCCCTCGTACAGGTGGTGCACGTCACAGAAGGGGTTCATATGCACCCCCAGGTGCTGCACGGTTTCTCCCAGCGGCCCTTGGGCCGGGCGGCTGAGCAGCGGGCCTGTGCAGGCGATGTTGGGAAATTCGCTGAAGTCCCGTACCAGCGGGGCGTACCAACCCGGCTTGGCCACGGTGTCGTTGTTCAGGAAAAAAAGATACTCGCCTTGGGCCAGGGCGGCCCCCGCGTTGCAGGCCGGGCCGAAGTTGCGGTTCTGCGCGAAACGTTTGTACTGAAAGCGCGGCCCGAACAGCTCCCGGCCCAGGGCGGGGCAGGCTTGCGGCGTTGCATCCTGCGAAGCGTTGTCCACCACGATGATCTCGCAGGGCGCGCCGTCCAGGGTAGCGGCCAGCGAGCGCAGGCAGTCTTCGGTCAACGGCCATTGGCCGTGCACCGGGATGATGATGGAGGTTTGCACGCGTTCGCTCATGAATATTCCTTACAGGGCGCACTGCGCCGCAAGCAGGATAGCAAATTGCGGGCCAAGGCGCGCGTTGCGCGCGGTGGCGCGCAATTTTTGCGCGACGGTATCAGTTTGCGGCTTCGGAAGTCAAAAAAACGGCGCGAAAAAAACGGAACGCCCGCTCGAGCATTCTGGCGGATACTCAGGCGGGCGCTCCGGTTATATGCTTGCGCACGGGCGCTACTTCCCCGGTTTTACGCGTTCCCAATACCTTTCGTACAAGGGCAAGGCGTTGGCCACGGAATTGAGGAATTCCCCGTTCTTCAGGTCCTGCGCGGCCGGTACCAGGACGCGGTTGTCGCGCAGCTCTTCCGGAAGGAGTTTCAGCGTGCCCAGGTTGGGGGTGGAGTAGCGGTATTCCGTCACGCATTCCCTGGCCACTTCCGGCCGGAGCAGGAAGTTGATGAACAGGTGCGCGCCTTCCCTGTTTCTGGCGCCCTTGGGAATGGCGAAACTGTCCACCCACAGAATGGCCCCTTCCTCGGGGTAGATGAAGGCCAGATTGGGGTTTTCCTTTTTGGCCACCAGGGAATCGCCGTTCCACATCATGCCGATGTGCACTTTTTCTTTGACGAAGCTTTGCTTGCTGACGGTAACGTCAAAAACCTTCACGGAAGGGCGCAGCTCTTTCAGAAACGCGGCGGCGTCCTGCAGGGCCTTTTCGTCCGTACTGTTCACGGAATGGCCCGTGGCTTTGAGCCCCACGCCCATGCTGTCGCGCAAGTCGTCGGAAAGCAGCACCTTGCCTTTGAATTCGGGCCGCAACAGGTCGCGCCAACTGGTGATAGTGGCCGGATCGATGTATTTTTTGTTCACCACCAGGCCCACGGAACCCCACATGTAGGGGATGGAATACTCGTTGGCCGGGTCAAAAGCCTGGCCCATGAGCTTGGGGTCCAGGTGCTTCAGGTTGCTCAGCTTGCTCTTGTCTATGGGCGCCAGCAGCTTTTCCGCGCGCATGTTGCCGATGGTGTTGTTGGTGGGCACGATCAGGTCGTAGCCCTTGCCGCGCTGGAGCTTGATTTTGGCGTGCATGGCCTCGTTGGACTCAAAGGTGGAGTAGACCACCTTGATGCCCGTTTCCTTGGTGAAGCGGGCCAGCACGCTCTGCGGGATGTATTCGGACCAGTTGTACACCACCAGGGTGTTCTGAGCCGCCACGGCCGGCAGGGAAGAAAGCAGCACAAAGGCGAGGGTGGCGAGGAATTTCTTCACGGCGGTCCCCAGATGTAGAGCGATTACTGCATGGCTTCGGGGAACATCTGAGCGGCCATTTCGCGCAGTTTGTACTTTTGCACCTTGCCGCTGGCCGTCAGGGGGTACTGGTCCACAATGGCCACGTAGCGGGGCACCTTGTGCCAGGCTATGCGGCCCCGGCAGTGGTCGCGCACGTCTTCCGGCGCGATATCGCAGCCTTCTTTGGCGATGATGAACGCGCCCACTTCCTCGCCGTACTTGCGGCTGGCCACCCCCACCACCTGCACGTCGATGACCCCGTCCATGCCGGAAAGAAATTCCTCTATCTCGCGGGGGTATATGTTTTCCCCGCCCCGGATGATCATGTCCTTGATGCGGCCGGTAATGACCAGGTAGCCTTCTTCATCCATGACGCCCAGGTCGCCGGAATGCAGCCAGCCTTCCGGGGTGACGGCGGCGGCGCTTTCTTCCGGCATGTTGTAGTAGCCTTTCATCACGTTGTAGCCGCGGCAGATGACTTCGCCCTGCTGGCCGCGGGGCAGCTCCTCGCAGGTTTCCGGGTCGGCCACGCGCACTTCTATGCCGGGCATGGCGCGGCCCACGGTGCTGACGCGGCGGGTGAACTCCTCGTCCATGTGGGTCTGGGTCATCACCGGCGAGCCTTCGGTCAGGCCGTAGCAGATGGTGATCTCTTTCATGTTCATCTTTTCAAACACCCGGCGCATCAGAGGTTCCGGGCACACGGAACCGGCCATGATGCCCGTGCGCATGGAGGAAAAGTCGATGCGGTCGAAAATGCGGTGTTCCAGAATGGCGATGAACATGGTGGGCACGCCGTAGAGGCCGGTGCATTTCTCCGTCTCTATGGCCGTCATGACCTGCACGGGGTTGAAGGCTTCCAGAATGATCATGGCGGCGCCGTGGTTCACAAAGGCCATGACCCCCAAAACGCACCCGAAGCAGTGGAACAGCGGCACGGGCAGGCAGACCCTGTCCTTGGGCGAAAAGCCCTGGTGGTAGCCTATCCAGTAGCCGTTGTTGCCGATATTGACGTGGGTGAGCATGACCCCCTTGGGAAAGCCCGTGGTGCCGGAAGTGTACTGCATGTTCACCACGTCGTAAGGGCTGACGGAGGCCTTGCGTTCCTCATATTCCGCCTGGCTGGTCATAATGGCCAGGCTCTGCACTTCCGGTATGGAGTACATGCCCCGGTGCTTTTCCATGCCCAGGAAAATAACCCGCTTCAAATGCGGCAGTCTGGGGCAGCGCAGTTCCCCCCTGGGCTGGGTGCGCAGTTCCGGGATGATGCTGTAGATGGTCTGCAGATAGTCGTGGTCGCGGAACCCGTCGATAACCACCAGGTTTTCCGTTTCCGACTGCTTGAGCAGGTAGCCGACTTCGCTTTCGCGGTAGCTGGTGTTCACCGTGAGCAGTATCGCGCCGATGCGGGCCGTGGCGAACATCAGGCTGACCCAGAAGGGCACGTTGCTGGCCCAGATGGCCACCTTCTCGCCCTTTTTCACGCCCAGACCCATCAGGCCCTTGGCCAGAATGTCCACTTCCCGCCCGAATTCGCTCCAGGTGAGGCGGAAGTCGCGGTCCACGTAGACCAGCGCGTCCGTGTCCGGGGTGCGGGCAATGGTTTCGTCCAGAATCTGGCCCAGAGTCTTTTCACGCAGCACAAACGGTTCGACGTACATAGAGGAAGCCTCCGGCGGCCAAAGAGAGAGCTCCGCCCTCTCTCTGGACTCTCACCTGCCAGGGGGGGTGACCCCCCTGGACCCCGCGACAGGGCGGTTATGCGCCCGTCGTTCAGGGGTGGTAGGTTAGGGGTAGTAGAATATGGCGTAAATGGAACAGGGCTCGTCGCCTTCCGCGCCTACGTAGTGGGGGACGATGGAGTTGTAGTACACCGTGTCGCCCGCTTCCAGCACTTTGTCCACCGTGCCGTAAATGACCCGCAGCTTGCCGGAGCAGACGATGATGAATTCCTCGCCCTGGTGGGAAGAGAGCTTGCGGTCCTGCGAGGTTTCCGGCAGCACTTCGATGAAGAAGGGCTCCATGTTGCGGTCCACTTTGCCCTTGCCCAGCGCGTAGTAGCGGTAGCTGGCCTTTTTGTCGCGGCTCTGCTGCATGGTCAGGTCCGCTTCGCGCGCGTGACGCTGGACAATGATGGGGTCCTGGCAGGCCACGTCATCCATGAAGGTGCCCAGCCGCACGTGCAGGGCGTGGGCTATTTTTTGCAGCGGCCCGATGGAGGGGTAGAGGTTTTCCTCTTCCAGCGAGGTGATGAAGCCTTCGGTAAGCCCGGCGGTTTCGGCCAGCTTTTCCCGCGTCATGTCCTGGGCTTCACGGAACTTGCGCACCCGGGCGCCCAATTTTCCAACTGCCATGCGTTGCCTCCGCAAGAACAAAATAAAGTGCCCGCCGTGAGGCAAGCGTTTCACGCGCGAAACGCCCTGCCGGGCCTGCGGCTGAAACAGACGGATAGTACGCAAGAGCGCGGCGTTTTGCAAGGAAAGCCGGGGCGCTTTCAAACGCTTCATCTCACGCTTCCGGCCGCCTTTTGAACACCACATGCTCCAGAAAAATCACCGTGACGGTGCCCATGACGAAACCGTTGCCCACAATGGGCCGCAGCAGCGCGGGAAAGCCGTCAAAGGCGGCGGGCGGCGCAAAGGCCGTGATCAGCCCCACCATGACCGGCAGGGCCACGGTGACGCCGCTGTTGAAATCCGTAATGCCCTTGCCGCCCAGCAGCATGGTCAGGCCGCCGGTGAGCTGCGAGGCCATCAGGTACAGCATCAGCGCGCCCATGACCGGGCTGGGTATGCGGGAAAGCAGCAGCACGGCCTGGGGAAAAAGCCCGGAAAGCGCCAGCAGCACCCCCGCCGGCACCAGGGGAAAACGCGAGGCGCAGCCCGTGGCCGCGATAACCCCCGCGCTCATGGAATAATCCACGGTGCCCACCACCCCGAAAGCCCCGGCCGCCATGTTGGCCAGCCCCTGCAGGCCCGCCCCGCGCGCCAGCCGCCGCCCGGTGTTGTCCGCGCCCAGCATGTGGCCCACGGCCTCAATGGATCCCAGCTCGTTGATGGCCAGGGCCAGAAAGCAGAACAAAAACGAGAGCAGCGCGCCCAAATCGAAATCCAGGGCCGCGAGGAACAGGGGCGTTTTGACGTCATCCAGGGCCGCCAAAGGCGGAAGCGACGGAAAACCCTGGGCGAGAAAGTAGACCAGACTCCCCCCGGCCAGGCCGAGGAGCACGGTCAGGGACTTGAAAATGCCCGGCAGCCGCGCGTTGCAGAACACCAGCGTGAACACGGCCACCGCCGCGAAGCAGAGATTGAAGGTGGCGTGCCCCGCGCTGGGAAGCAGCAGCCGCAAAATGGTGGGGGACAGGGTGAAGGCGATGAGCATCAGAATCACCGCCATGATCCGGGGGGTAAAGAAAAAGCGCAGCCGGGGCAAAAGCCCGCTCCAGGCGAAAAAAGCCAGCAGCGCGCCGCCGCAGAGCACGGCCGTGTAAATGGCGTTCACCCCGGAAGCCGTGGAGGCGATAACCCCCACCAGCAGCGTGGAAGCCGGTCCCACCACCAGGGGCAGCCGGTGCCCGAACAGCGTCTGGACCACGGTGACGCAGCCCGCTAGCACAAAAAGCTTGCGCATGTAAAAAACCTGGTCCGCCAGCCCCGCATAGTGCAGCCGCGCCACCACAAAACCCATGATAATGATGCTGGGCAGCGAAACCACCCACCACTGCGCCCCGTAGAGCAGCAGGGGAACGGTTCCGGGCTTTTCATCCAGGCCGTATTTCATGGCGGTTCCTGCGGTTTTAATTGTCGAAGCCAATTAAGAGTGGAAGCAGGGCGCTGCCCTGCACCCGCAAGGGGGCTGAGCCCCCTTGACCCCGCGACAGGGGTATGGCTTCGCGCGCGGTGGACATGTGAGCGAGCGCGGACACAAAGGGAACGTTTCGAGTAAGCTGTCCCGCATCAATACCCTGAATGGGGTCCAGGGGCGCTAGCCCTTGGCGGGGGCCGGGCAGCGCCCTGCTCTCGTTCTTAATTGGCTTCGACAGCTAAAACAGCTCTAGCAGGCGTTCAGCCGTTCCAGCCAGGCTTTGCGGCGGCAGATGGCTTCGTGCATGCGACGGCGGTCTTCGTCGGTTTCCGGGATGATGGGGGGCACCGGGGTGGGATGGCCTTCCTCGTCCAGGGCCACCAGGGTGAAGTAGGCCGTGGCGGCGTGGCGCATGGCGCCCGTGCAGGGGTTGATGGTTTCCACGCGCAGGCCCACCTGGATGGAGGTTTTGTGCGCCATGTTCACGCAGGCCATAATGACCAGGTCGTCGCCCATAAGCACGGGCAGGCGGAAATCCACGCGCTCCACGCAGGCGGTCACCACCCGGTTGGCCGCGTGGCGCATGGCCACCATGCCCGCCGCAGTGTCCAGGTGGAACAGCAGCCGCCCGCCGTGCAGCACGCCGGAGGTGTTGGTTTCGTCGGGCTGGGGCCGGTGGATCATTTGTATCCGGCTGTGGGATACGGTCTTTCCGGGCAGTGCCGTCATAATTTTTTCTCGCTCTGTATTTTTTTAGCGGTGGTCCGTTTTTTTATCGTATGCCCCGGAGCGGATCAGGACGAAAACCGCACCTGGCCCTTGCCCAGCAGGTCGTGCAGATGCACCACGCCGACCAGCCGGTCCGCTTCGTCCGTGACGGGTAACACGGTTATGGCCGCGTGTTCCATGATATCCAGCAGTTCGGCCCCGGACTGGCCGCTGGTGCCGTGGCGGGGGTTCCGGGTCATGATGCCGGACACGGCCGCGTCCAGGTTCAGTTCGCCCCTGGCGATGCGGCGGCGTATGTCCCCGTCCGTGAGTATGCCTTCCAGCTTCCCGCCTTCTCCCAGCAGCAGCACGGCCCCCAGGCCGCCCGCGTCCAGAATCGCCACGGCCTGGCGCACGCTGGCGGAAGAAGCCGCCGTGGGCAGCTTTTCCGTGTGCATGATGTCCGCGATGTTCAGGCGCAGCCGCCGCCCCAGCGCGCCGCCGGGGTGGAAGCGCTTAAAGTCCTCGGGCGTGAAATCCTTGTTGTGCACCAGGCAGACGGCCAGCGCGTCGCCCATGGCCGCCGTGGCCGTGGTACTGGCCGTGGGCGCCAAATTCATGGGGCAGGCCTCGCGCGGCACGGAAATATCCAGCACCACGTCCGCCATGGCCACCATGGCCGAATCCATACCGCCCGTGATGGCGATCAACCCGCCCACCAACGAGCGCGCCGCCGGAAGAATGGCGTTCAGCTCCGGCGTGTTCCCGGAATAGGAAATGGCCACCAGCACGTCTTCCTGCCGCAACGCCCCCAAGTCCCCATGCGCGCTCTCCACCGGGTGCAGAAAAAACGAAGGCGTGCCCGTGGAAGACAAGGTAGCCGCTATCTTGCGGCCCACCAGCCCGGATTTGCCCAGGCCCGTCACCACCACCCGGCCCGTGCAGGCCGCCAGCATGGCCACGGCCCGCTCAAAATCCGCGCCCAGCCGCGCCTGCACGGCTTTCAGGCCCTCTATCTCCGTGTCCAGCACGTCCCTGGCTATAGCTATCCAGTCGCCGTTCATAATAAGAATGCCTCCGGCGGGGGGGGGGGGGGGGGGGGGGGGGGGGGGGGGGGGGGGGGGGGGGGGGGGGGGGGGGGGGGGGGGGGGGGGGGGGGGGGG
>JAVBNC010000104.1:0-5143 GCA_031551765.1 Desulfovibrionaceae bacterium | reverse complement strand
AATTTTAAAATTGCTCCACGCGGCTGTGAGAGCTTCGCTGTCGACGCCATCTTGTATAAGTCCTGGGCGCTGCCGTGCACCCGCCAGGGGGGTGACCCCCCTGGACCCCGCGACAGGGGTATGGCTTCGCGCGCGGTGAGTATGTGAACGAGTGCGGACACATAGAGAGTTTTGAATAAGCTGACCCGTCGTGAACTACCCTGAATGGGGTCCAGGGGCGTTAGCCCTTGGCGGGTGCAGGGCAGCGCCCTGCTTCGACTCTTAGATGGCTTCGACACCTAAAACGGCTTTCGCGGATTATGGAAAAGAAGAAACAAATCGTCCTGCTTGTGGCTGTCAGCGTCGTGTTGCTGCTGTGCTGCCCCTTTGGGGGGCTCAGCGTGATTTCACCCTTGCAGTTGCTGGACGCGGGCAGCCCGGACGCCATTGTGTTCTGGCGGCTGCGGCTGCCGCGCACGGCGGCGGCTTTTCTGGCCGGTTCCGGGCTGGCGGTCAGCGGCATGGTGTTTCAGGCCATGTTCCGCAACCCGCTGGCCACGCCCTTTACGCTGGGGGTTTCCAGCGGGGCGGCTTTCGGCGCGGCGCTGTATGTGCACTTGGGCATGGGACTGGGCATTCTGGGCAGCACGGGGAGTTTGCCGGCGGCTCTTGCGGGCGCGTTTTTCTCCATGCTGCTGGTTTACTGGCTGACCAGGGCCAGGGGCGGTTTTTCCACGCCGGTCATGCTGCTGGCCGGGGTTATCGTCAACTTCTTCTTTTCCAGCCTGGTGCTCTGTTTGCAGTACCTGGCCAGCGCCAACGACGCGCTGCGCATTCTGCACTGGCTTATGGGATCTTTGGCCGTGCTGGAAACGGCCCGCCTGGCGGATCTGGCCTTTGTGGTCGTGGCGGGTTCGCTGTGCATTCTGCGGCTGACGCCGGAACTGGACTTGCTGACCGCCGGGGAAGAGCTGGCCGCCAGCCGGGGCGTGGCGCTGAACCGTTCCAGAATCCTGGCTTTCACTGTTTCTTCCGCCATGGTGGGGGCCATTGTCTCGCTGACCGGCCCCATAGGCTTTGTGGGCATGATGATCCCCCACATCTGCCGCCTGTGGCTGGGCGCGGCCCACCGGCCGCTCCTGCCCGCCTCCTTTTTCCTGGGCGGCTCCTTTCTGGTGCTGTGCGACCTGTTCGCGCGCATCGCCCTGGCCCCGGCGGAAATGCCCATCGGGATCATCACCTCGCTGATAGGCGGGCCCTTTTTTCTGTGGACTCTGTTCCGCGCCGGAAGAAACGGCGAACTGTTTTAACCTCAAGGAAGGAAAGGAAGAATCTGATGAAAAGGTTGAGCGCCGCCCTACTGTTGCTTCTCTGTCTCGCCGCGCCCTTTTCAGGCTTTGCGCGGGAAACGCCGAAACCGGACGCGGGGGACATGACCCTGGACCCCGTGGTGGTCACGGCCGGGCGCATTGAGGAAAGCGCCAGGAGCGTGACCCAGTCCGTCACCGTGGTGCCCCGCGAGGAAATCAAGAAGAACCAGTACCAGGATTTGGGGAGCCTGCTGCGCAACTACGGCGTGCAGATAGACAGCTTCACGCCCAACGGCTCCCTTTCCAGCATCAGTATCCGGGGCATACGCAGTTCCGCCCTGGGCAACGATTTGCAGGGTGCCGTGCTGCTGCTGGTGGACGGCCGCCGCACGGGCACGGACAACGTCTCCATGATCCCCCTGGTCAACGTGGAGCGCGTTGAAATTCTGCGCGGCCCGGCTTCCGTGCAGTACGGCACCTCGGCCATAGGCGGGGTGGTCAACGTCATTACCCGGCGCGGCAACAAGAACCTGGCGGCATCGGCGGAGGCCGGGGGCGGTTCCTGGGACACGGGCAGCGGCCAGGGTTCCTTTGCCTGGGCCACGGGGCCGCTGGATTATTCCGGGGGCGTCTCGTACTTGAGCATGAACGACTATAAGCTCCCTTCCGGAAAAAAGTACGACAACACGGGCCTGGACCACAAAACCACGTTCAGCGCCAACCTGGGCTACAATTTTCTGGAGGAACACCGCATCGGCGTGGTCATGCAGGGCGTGGACTCCTATAAAATGGGCAGCCCCGGCTATATCGACGACGTCCACGAGACTGAATACAACAACCGCTCCAACTACAGCGCGGACGTCACGTACGACGGCGGGTACAAGGACGCGGGCCTGAACTGGAAAGCCCGCTATTTCAACGGCAAAACCGACTACAAGAGCGACGACCCCAAAGACATGTGGGGCTACGCCTACTACAAGAACAAGACGGACTACCAGGGCGCGCAGGGCCAGGTCAGCTTCACGCGCGGCATTCTGACCCTGACCGGCGGGGTGGACTGGCTGCACTACAATACCAAGTCCTACGCCGACTATTACACCAACAACGAGCACAGCATTTACGACAACACCGGCACCTTTCTGCTGGCCAAGCTGGGCTTTTTCGACAACAAAGTCATTCTCAGCGGCGGGCTGCGCTACGACTACTACACCCTGGAAAATTCCGACAAGGATTCGGATTTCGACCGCACCACGCCGTCCGTGGGCCTGGCCTGGCACGCCCTGGACTGGCTGACCCTGAAAGCCAACTACGGCGAATCCTACCGCATACCGGATACCCAGGCCATGCTGGGCTTTTACAACGGCTTCACCAACTTTATCGGCAATTCCAACCTCAAGCCGGAAAAGGGCCAGGGCTGGGACGCGGGTTTCGTCATTGAGCACAAGGCCCTCAAGCTGGGGCTGAGCTACTTCCAGACCGACTACAAGGACAAGATCACCACCCGGGTGCTGGATTCCTCGTCCGTGCAGTACTACAACATGAGCGGCACCACCAAATACCGGGGCCTGGAAGGCGAAGCGAGCTACGACGTGGGCGAGGCGCTCAAATGGCCCGTCAAATTGCGGCCTTACGTCAACTTCACCCGCATGCTGCAGCGCGAGGACCAGAACGGCCATACCGTGCCCAACGTCAGCGACTGGGACCTGGCCTACGGCCTCAACTTCGGGTATCCGGAAATAGGCCTGAACGTGGACCTGCGCGCCACATACTACGGCAAGCAGAAGGTGCAGGACTGGAACTACAACAGCTCCAGCTACGGCCAGAACGTGGACATAGGCGAAAAAACCGTGGTGGACCTGTTCGCCACCCAGACCCTGTACAAATGGGACGGCGTGGGCACCCTGAGCCTGAAGGGCGAGATACGCAACCTCTTTAACGAAAGCTATGAGACCATCAAGGACTACCCCCAGCCCGGCCGTTCCTACTGGGTCGGCCTGCGCTACGACTACTAGGGCTGGCCGGGCCGCCTGCGGCCTGGCGTTCGCTCTGCTGCTCTGCCTTGTGGCCGCGCGTCCGGAAACCGGGCGCGCGGCTTCCGCTTCCCCGGTACTGCCGGACGCACAGGACGCGGCGCAACAGGAACTGACCCGGCGCAAACTCGCCAAAGTGGCGGCGCACGACCCGGCTTTCCGGCCCCTGCGCGTGCTGCGGATTCTGGATGTCTGCGACGGCGTGCCGCTGGCGCCCGCTGACGGCTCCCTGAATAACCAGCGCATCCGGCTGGCCGGGGGCGAAACGCCGCGTTTCGGCGCGGGTGACGGGACGTTGCGCCTTACCCCAGACCAGTGGCGGGCCTGGAACCCGGAAGCCCTGCTGCTCTGCCGGGAGAACGCGCGGAGCATCCAAAGCTTTCTCGCCGCGCCGCCCTGGGCGGACGTTCCGGCCCTGCGCGAGGGCCGCGTCATCATCCTGCCCTGTGACGAAGTGTGCGGAGCCGCCGCGGACCACGGCGCGTTCAGACTGCGTCTGGCGGCGGAACTGTACGGCAGGGCTTTCGCCCGGCCGCAAAACCAGGTGCTGCCGGACAGGGTGCGTTCCCGCAAGCCGCTGGACCTGCCCTTTTCCTGCGTCGCCAAGGCGGAAGTGGCGGAGGCGGACCTGTTCGATTTCCCGGCCAAGGCCCTGGTCATCCGTTTCCGCGCGCCGCAGCGCATTCTCTCCAGTCTCGGCGGCTGGCGGGAAGGCGTGACGGCCGTGGGCAACCAGTATGCTTCCCCGCCCAGCTGGCCCGTCACCCACCACCTGGGCCTGGCCCGCGCCAACGCCCGGACCATGACCCTGTACGGCCTGGACCCGAAAAAGAGCGCCTTCCTGTACACCGGCGCGGACATGGACCACCTGGCCTCTGCCGAGGCGACAGAATCCGGCCTGAAAGCCGTGGTCCTGGCCACGGCCGGGGTGCGGCAGAACGCCATGCGCGCGGGCACGGACAGCGGCGACTACGTGGAGCCCGGCACCATCAACTGCATCATTCTCACCAGCCGCCGCCTGACCCCGGCGGCCATGAGCCGGGCGCTGATTACCGCCACGGAAGCCAAGACGGCCGCCCTGCAGGATCTGGATATCCGCAGCAGCTACAGCGGCGCGGCGGCCACGGGCACGGGCACGGACAACATCATCGTGGTCGCGGGCGCCGGGGCAGTTGCCGACCTGACCGGCGGCCACAGCAAGCTGGGCGAGCTGATCGCCAAAGCCACCTACCAGGCCGTGCGCGAAGCCATAGCCCGGCAAAACCGCCTCACCCCGCAACGGGACCTGTTCCAGCGCCTGGCCGAGCGCGGCGTGCGGCTGGACACGCCAGCCGGGCACGACGTCTGCCCTTCCGGCCCGCAACAGCGAGCCGTGGCCGCCGCCCTGGAACGCGCCCTGCGGGAGCCGCGCTACGCGGGCTTTCTCGCGGCGGCCCTGGCGATCTCGGACAACCAAGAGCGCGGACTCATGCCGGATACCGCGTCCTTTTCCGCCTGGTGTCTGGCCGTGGCCGGAGAACTGGCGGGCAGGCCGGTGACGCGGCTGGAACAGGCCGTCAGCGACCCCGCCATCCCCCCCCTGCTGCGCGAGGCGTTGAACGCCCTGGCTGCGGGCGCGAAAGAGTAGTTGTCGAAGCCAATGAAGAGTCGAAGCAGGGCGCTGCCCTGCACCCGCCAAGGGGCGCGCCCCTTGGAACCCATTCAGGGTGGTTGATGACGGTACAGGGTATTCAAAGCTTCCCCCGTGTCCGCACTCGCTTACATATCCACCGCGCGCGGAATAGTCCCCCTGTCGCGGGGTCAAGGGGGCTCAGCCCCCTTGCG
>JAVBNC010000033.1:0-16159 GCA_031551765.1 Desulfovibrionaceae bacterium | reverse complement strand
CCCTTTGTCCCCACCCCCCTTTTTTTTCTTTGTTTGGGTGTGTGGGGGGGGGTGTGGTCTCCCCTTCATCCCCCCCCCCCACCCCCCCCCCCCCCCCCCCCCCCCCCCCGCCGGAGGCATTCACAATCCAACCGAAGGAGTGTGTTATGGCGAAGGAGTTCAGGCAAATTTCCACCAGTGCCATTCTTGGGTACGGATTTCCGGAGCAGAGCCTGAAAACGGCCCTGGCCCAAGGAGCGGACTCCATCGGCGTGGATGGGGGCAGCACGGACGGCGGGCCGTACTATTTGGGCAGCGGAACGGCGTTCTGCTCCACCCTGGCCATACGCCGGGATTTGAAGCTCATGCTCTGCGCGGCCCTGGCGCATAAAATCCCCCTGCTTATCGGCACCTGCGGCGGCGCGGGCGGCGAACCCCACCTCAAGCTGGTGGCGGACCTGGCCCGCGAGATAGCCAAAGAGGAAAAACTGCACTTCAAAATGGCGCTCATCCACGCGGAGCAGTCCAAGGATTTCGTCAAGGATCAAATCCGCAAGGGCGAGGTGCGGCCCCTGGGTAAGCGGCCGCGGCTGGACGAGGCCACGGTGGACAAAGCTGAGCGCATTGTGGCCATGATGGGGCCGGAACCGTTCATGAAAGCCCTGGACGAAGGCGCCCAGGTGGTGTTCGGCGGCCGCAGCACGGACCCCGCGCCCTTTGCCGGGGCGGCCATACGCGGCGGCATGCCGCCCGCGCCCAGCTGGTACGCGGGCAAAATGCTGGAATGCGGCGGCTCCTGCTCTCTGCCCAAGGGCCACGACTGCATCCGCATCGTGGTGCGCGAGGACGGGGTGGATATCGAGCCGCCCAACCCCGTCCGCCGCTGCACGCCGGGCTCCATCGCCAACTTTTCCCTGCACGAGAACGCCAGCCCCGTGATTTTCACCGAACCCAGCGGCGTGCTGGATACCACGGACTGCACCTTTGAGGCGCTTTCCGACCGGGCCGTGCGGGTCAATGGCATGCGCTGGAAAGACGCGGAACAGTACTCCGTCAAGCTGGAAGCGGCGGAAAAAGTGGGCTACCGGGCCATTACCATGGCCGGAACCCGGGACCCCATGCTGATAGCCCGGGTGGACAGTTTCCTGGAAACCGTGCGCGGCGAAGTGGCCCACAAATGCCTGGATTTCGGCGTGGCGCAGGAAGACTACACCCTGTGCATCCGCACCTACGGCCGCGACGGGGTCATGGGCGCACGGGAATTCATCAGGGAAATCAAAGGGCACGAGCTGGGCTTTCTCATCGACGTGGTGGCCAAAACCCCGGAACAGGCTTCCGCCGTGCTGGCCGTGGCCAGAGCCAACATGCTGCACACGGACTTCCCCGGCCGCCTGTGCCGCGAAGGCAACATGGCCTTCCCGCTTTCCCCTTCGGATATTGCCGTGGGCGCGGCGTACCGTTTCAGCATGTCCCACGTGGCCCTGCCGGAAACGCCGTACAGCATGTTCCCCATTGAATATGAAAAGGTGTAAGCGCCATACTTTTCACAACATTTGGAAAGGAGCGAACCATGCCTCTGATCCGGGAAATAGCGGACGTCTGCAAAAGCAAAAACGCCGGGCCCTTTGAGCTGACCATTGACGTGGTCTTTCGCGACCGGGAACTGTACGAGCGCGTGCGGGCCACCGGCGTGCTGTGCCCCAAGCTGTTCGCCAAACTGTACAACGTGGCCGAGGACGAAGTGCTGTTCACACCCTACCCGGCGGCCAACGCCTTTAAGGCCACCATTCCCCGCCTGGTTTCCGGCGGCGACGTGGGCGATACGGACGTGTACGGCGCACAACAGCACGCGCCGCTGCTGGAGGTCAACATCCCCATCTGAGCGGCGTCCGAGTAAAAAGACCGGGCCGGGGAGACACGTCTCCCCGGCCCGTCCGTCCGTTTACAGGGTTCCGATATACGCGCGCACCGCTTTCAGCTCTTCCGGGCTGCGCTGTTTCACTATGCCTTCCATGACGCTTTTCCGGTTGCCGCCGTAAGTTCCGGCCTTGTAGCCCTCCAACTTGCGTTCCAGGTCGGCGGCGCTCTGGCCTTTCAGCGCGGGCGCCTTGCCGCCCGTGCCGGTCGCGCCGTGGCAGTTGGCGCAGATGGAGGAAAAAATCGCCTTGCCGTCGGGCGCGGCCGCGCCCAAGGCGGAAAACGCGGACAACGAGGCCAGACAGGCCACTGCCGCAATGCCCAGCAGTTTTTTCATAACCGCACTCCTGCTAAAAAGGGTATGACAACGGTTCGCCGTATGGCTGGAGACCTTCCCCAAGCCTTGCCCTGAATATGCCACAAAAAATATCCCGGGCGTAGTATTTTTCGGCCGAAACCGCTCTTTCCAACCGCGCCGCTCCAAGGCGCTTTTACTTTGACAGCGGACGGCCGGGTGCGTATCGAAAAAGGTGCCTTCCCCCTGCCCAGGCGGCGGGAAGGCCCGCAACGAACTAAAAAGAAACGCCCCCATACCCCCCTGTCAAAGTTTTTAGGGGAAAGGGAGGAGGTCCGGAGGAGGGAAAACCCCCTTTTTGCAAAAAGGGGGTTTTCCCTCCTTCGGGCGTCACGTAACCACCCGCGACCATATTATGCTGTACGAAATAAAAAATCTTCGCAAAGAACGGCAGGGTTACGCCTTGAGCGTGCCGGAATTCGCCCTGTCCGCCGGGGAGCGGGTGGTGGTGACCGGGCCTTCCGGCTGCGGCAAGAGCACGCTGCTGGACATGCTGGGCATGGTGCTGCGTCCGGACGGGGTGGAAGCGTTCCGCTTCGCGCCGGGAACCGCGCCGGGCTGCGACGTGGCCGGGGCCTGGCGGGACGGCCGGCTGGAAGAGCTGGCCGCCTGCCGCCGCCATGTGGGCTATGTGCTCCAGACCGGGGCCTTGCTGCCTTTTTTGCGGGTGCGGGACAACATTTTGGCCCCGCGCCGCCTGCTGGGCCTGGCGGACGGGGACGCGGCGGAAACGCTGGCTGAACGGCTGGGCATAGCGCATTTGCTGGCGAAATTCCCGGCCCAGCTTTCCGTGGGGGAACGGCAGCGCGCGGCCATCGCGCGGGCGCTTTCCGCCAACCCGCCGGTGGTGCTGGCGGACGAGCCCACCGCCGCCCTGGACCCGGCCCATGCCGCCGGGGTGCTGGACCTGTTCATGGAACTGGCGGAAGAAAGCGGCACGGCTCTGGTCCTGGTGACCCACGCCCCGGAACAGGTGGAAGACAGGGGCTTCCGGCGGCTGCGCGTCACGCAGGGTCCGCCCCGCGCCGGGGAAACCGCCGAGGCGGTGCTGCACCCATGACGCGCGCGCTCTTCTTCTCCCTGCGCATGGCCCTGGCCGACTACGCGCACGAAAAACTGCTTTCCGCCTGCGCCGTGCTGGGGCTGGCGGCCGTGCTCACGCCGCTTTTGGTGCTGTTCGGGGTGCGCCACGGCATTATCAGCACCATGACCGAACGCCTGACCCGCGACCCGCGCACCCTGGAACTGGTGCCCGTGGGCAGCGGCCACTACGGGCCGGAATGGTTCGCCAAAACGGCCGAACTGCCGGGCGTGGCCTTTGTGGTGCCCCAGACCCGGACCATAGCCGCCACCCTGGACCTGCGCGCGGAAAACGGGCAGCGGGCCACCGTGGACCTTATCCCCACGGCGGCCGGCGACCCGGTGCTGGCGCGCTGGAACGCGGCTCTTCCTAGTGGCGACGAGCCTTCGTACGCGCCCGCCCCGCTGGCATTACCTGTTCCGGTGGTGCTCGCGGAAAACGCGGCCCGCAAGCTGGGGGTGAAAGCCGGAGACACGCTGACCGCCTCCGCCGGGCGCACCCTGGACGGCAGACGGGAAAGCGCGTCCCTGCCGCTGCGCGTGGCCGCGCTGCTGCCCCTGGAGGCGCAGCAGAAAGAGGCGGCCTACGTGCCCCTGGCCCTGCTCGTGGCCACGGAAGACTACCGGGACGGCCGCGCCGTGCCCGCTCTCAATTGGCCGGGAGAAGAGCCGCCGCAGGGACCGCGCGAATACCCCTCTTTCCGGCTCTACGCCGCCGCTCTGGACGACGTGGGCCGCCTGCGGGACGTGTTCGCGGCTCAGGGCCTGGACCTGTACACCCAGGCGGAAGCCATAGAGACGGTGAAAAGCCTGGACCGGGCCTTTACCCTGGTTTTCGCGCTCATCAGCGGGGCCGCGCTGTTCGGGTTCGCCGCGTCCACGGCCAGCAGCGCGCTGGCGGGCGTGCGGCGCAAAAGCCGCTCCCTGGGCATTCTGCGGCTGATGGGCCTGCCGCGTTCCGGCATCGTGCTTTTTCCCGTGGCCCAAGCCCTGCTCAACGGGCTTTTAGGCACCCTGCTCGCCTTTTGCTTCTACTACCTGGTGGCCGTCAGCATAGACCGGCTGTTCGCCGCGAGCCTGCCCGGCGGAGAAGCCGTGTGCGTGCTGCTTTGGCGGCATGCCGCCGCGTCGCTGGCCGCCGTGCTCGGGCTTTCCGCTTTTTCCGCCCTGGGCGCTGCCTGGCGGGCGGCGTCCATAGAACCCTCAGAGGTTATCCGCGATGTTTAGACTATCTCTCGAAAAATATTACACTTTCTCGGCCACGCGCTTCTCCCGCGGCCTTGCGGCCCTGGCAGCGTTGGCGGCCGCGCTTTTCCTGCTCCCCCTGCCGGACGCCCTGGCCGCCCTGGCCCGGCGCAACGCCACCATCAACGCGACGGAGGCGTACAACCCCAAACCGTCCGCCACGGACCTGACCCTGCCCATGCCCTGCGGCGGGTCCATGGTCTTCAAGGCCGTGGGGGTGCAGGCGGGCGGCTTTCTCTGGGATCTGGACACCCTGTTCGGTTCCGACGAAAGCGACCGCCGGGGCCGGGAATATTACGAACGCCGCTACAACGCGGCCGTGAGCGGCCCCTTTTCCGCCGCCGACCTCCCGCCCGCCTGGCGGGACAAGCTGCCCAAGCCCGGCCAGGGGCAGTATTACTACTACCTGATCGGCAAGTACGAGGTCAGCGTGTTCCAGTGGCGGGCGGTCATGGAAGGCTGGTGCCCGTCGGACGCCGCCCCGCCCGGCGCGGACGACGCCCGTCCCAAAACCGGCGTCTCCTGGTACGAAGCCACGGAATTCGCCCGCAAATACACGGAATGGCTGCTGGCCAACCACGCCGTAAGCCTGCCCCGCTTTGCCGGGGACGGCAGGAACGTGGGCTACGCGCGCCTGCCCACGGAAGCGGAATGGGAGTACGCCGCCCGTGGCGGCCACGCCGTAAGCCGCGATTCCCTGCGCCAGGACGAGTTTTTCCCCCGGCCAGAAGGCAGTTCGCTTAACGACTACGCCGTGTTCCGGCCCGAAGGCGCGGCCAAGATAGAAGAGCAGCCCCTGCGCATCGGCTCGCGTTCCCCCAACCCGCTGGACCTTTACGACACGGCGGGCAACGCGGCGGAAATGGTTTTGGATACCTTCCACTTTTCCCTGGGCGGCCGTCTGCACGGCTCGGCGGGCGGGTTCGTGCGCAAGGGCGGCAGCTACCTTTCCGGCCAGGCGGAAATTCTGCCGGGCAGGCGCGAGGAAGTGGCCTTTTTCCAGGCGGAAGGTCCCGTCAGAGCTAAAGATATGGGGTTCCGCCTGGCCCTGTCCGGCATCAACACGCCCGGCGGCTCCCGTCCGGAAGAGCTGGAAAAGGAATGGAAAAAAGCCGGAGAAGGCCAGGTGCTGCCGGACCAGGGCAAAAACCCCCTGGAAGAGGTGGACCGGCTCATAGCCAAGGCCGCCAGCCCAGCGGAAAAGGAAAACCTCACCCGGCTGCGCGCCGTGCTCAAAGACAACAGCATCGCCCTGGAACGTCAGAACAGCAAGGCGGCGGAAGGCCTGGTCCGCAGTTCCCTGTACATGGTGGAAACCATACGCAGCTACGCCGTGCGCCGTAAAATGGCCATCAACTACGCCACGGACCTGGAACGCGACCTCGTCGCCGCCCGCCAGAAAAAACTCAAAACCGCGGACCTGGAAAAGCAGATCGCGGCCTTCAAAAACAACGAAGCCGAGCTGCGCCGCTCCATGGAATCCGGCGTGAGCTTCTACCGCTCCAAGCTCGAAGATATCCGCAGCTACCCCGCCGCCATGTTCGACGCCAACCTCAAGCTGGTCTCGGGCGAGCTGACCGCCGACGACGTGTTCACCCGCAGCATGAAAAACGCCTTCAGCATCTACGAAAAGCACGTTCAGGCCCTGCGCAAAGGCGCCGCCCTGAACAAAAACGCCCTGCTCAAAGACATGCTGCCGGAGAATCTGCGAACCGGACTGAAGTTGTAAGGTGAAGCGGGTGGAGGCTAGACGCCCGGAGGCGGGGGAGAACCTTTCTTGTAAGAAAGGTTCTCCCCCTCCTCCGGACCTCCTCCTCTTCTCCAAAGAACTTTGACAGGGTAAACGAAACGGCTCTCCGTTGATGATACGGAGAGCCGTTTCGTTTTGTCGTGCCCGTTTCAGCCTTTCAAGCCCGCACCCGGCAACAGACAGGCACCGCCTTTTTATACCCCCGGAATGGGTTCCCAGGGGCGCGCCCCTTGGCGGGCGCAGGGATCTCGCAACCGCAGGAGGCGGTTGCGCCCGGAGCGTAGCTACGCCCGAAGGGGGCGGCACAGGACGTGCCGCATTGCGCCCTGCTTCGACTCTTCATTGGCTTCGACAGCTACTGCCTTTTTCCGGCCAGGTACTGCAGCAAGGTCCGCATAACGTCGTCGGTGTTCATGGGTTTGGCGAGGTGGCCGTCCATGACGGGCATGTGCACGTCCATCAGCACAAGGTCGTAGGCGCCGGGGCCAGCCAGGTATTTTTCCAGCGCCTCGGCCCCGTTTTCCGCCACGTCCACGTCCAGTTCCGTGCCTTCCAGGTACGCGAAAGCTATCTCGCGGTTGATCTCGTTGTCTTCCACCAGCAGCAGCCGCTTGGCCAGCCCCACGGCCACACTTAACAGCAGCAAACGAGAACTGGCATTTTCCGCATGCGCGCTCATGGCGTTGCCTCCTGTGTGGCCCGGCCCCGGAAACCCGCAGCGGCGCCGGGTATCCTCATGCGCACGGAACAGAGGGGCCAGGTTTTCCCATAATAGCGGAGGACGGGGAGAAAACAAGAGCGTTGGGAATGTTTTCCCGCTACTTTTTCCGGAAAATGAAAGAGGAAGAGTGGACCGACCGCGGCCCGTTTTTTCGGCGAATCGATTTGCGTTGCGGGATAAACTGCGTTACTATCATAAAGTACATAAAGTGCGTTGGGCAGAACGCGGCCGGGCATGTTCCGCGCGACCGCCATATTCTCCGGATACTGGACTGGATCAAAAGGTGCCGCTCCATGCCCACACCGCCCCTTCCGGACCCTCCCGAGCCCTCCCGGCCTTCCTATAAAATCGAGACGCGTTTCCGCAACAGCGGCATTCTTATCTTTCTGCTCACGGCCGCGCTCATGGCCGGGACCGCCACCTGGTTCATGGGTTCCATCTCGGAATCCGCCTCCCGTGACTACGCCCGTTTTTACGCCGTGGAAGCCGTGGGCAAGTTCAACACCTATTTTACCAGGGAACTGGGCCTGGTCACCAAGGTCGCCCGTTCCGGGGCCTTGGTGCGCTGGTTCGCGGACGAGGGCAATGCCGGAAAAAAAGCCGCCGCCTACGAGGAAATGATCAGCTATGTGGAAATGCTGCACAGCGCCAACCTCTATTTCGGCATCAACGAGACGCTGAACGAGTATTCCGTGGACCAGGGCGCGACCCTGGCGGATTTCAAGCCCTTTGACGTGCTCAGCCGGGCCAAGGAGTATGACCACTGGTACTTTGACTGCATTGAGTCCCAAAATCCCTATGAGCTCAATATCGATATCGACAAAGTCACCAACGAGCGGCGGCTGTGGATCAACCACAAGGTGGCGCGCAACGGCGAGGTGCTGGGCGTCTTCTGTTCCGGCCTGCGCTTCGGCCGGGTGCTGGAAGAGTTGTTCGGCGGCTACAACAGCGCCAGCCTGCGGGGTTTCGTGGTCAACGAGCGCGGTGAAATCCAGATGGACAGCACCATTCTGAAGCACGACGACCTGCTGGAATACGAAAAGAAACCCCGCGTGCACGGGGCCAGCCCGGACCCGGCTTTCGCGGCCGCGCTGCGCGACTGGCTGACCCCGTCCAACGGGTATTTTTCCTCCGCTGACGGGCCGCGCGTCATCAAACTGGCGCGGGGGCCGTACAGCTTCGCTTCTCTCGCGCCCATAGCGGGCACAAGCTGGACCGTGGTCACGCTGTTCAATTCCGAATCCCTGTTCAGCGCGGCCAAGCTGCTGCCGCTGCTGCTGTCCGTGGCCGTGTGCGCGCTTATTTACGCCGTGGCCGTCACGGCCCTCAGCCGGGGGCTTATTTTCAGGCCGCTCACCCGCCTTGCCGCCAGCCTGGAAAAAGCCAAAAGCGGGGATACGGAACCCATCTACGGCCTGGACCTGCCCAATGAGTTCGGGGCCATTTCCCGCACCGCCCAGGGCATGCGCAACCGCCTGGCCGCGCGCGCGGAAGAGCTGCGCGCCGCCGTGGTGCTGGCGGAAAAAGCCAACCAGGCCAAAACCGAGTTCCTGGCCAACATGAGCCACGAGCTGCGCACGCCCATGAACGCCGTCATCGGCATGACCACCATTGCCCGGGCTTCCGCGGACCCCCGGCGCAAGGAAGACTGCCTGGGCAAAATAGCGGACGCCTCGGCGCACCTTCTGGCCATCATCAACGATATCCTGGACATGTCCAAGGTCGAGGCGGGCAGGCTCACGCTCGCACCGGCCCCCTTCTCCTTCGCCGCGCTGACGCGGGAAACGGCCGCCGCCGTCCACGCCAAAGCCGGGGAAAAGCTGCTCTCGCTCACGGTCCATGTGGACGGAGCCCTGCCGCCCCTGCTCCTTGGCGACGCGCAGCGGCTGCGCCAGGTCATGGCCAAGCTGCTGGACAACGCCGTGAAATTCACGCCGGAACACGGCGCCGTGCACCTGGAAGCGGCCCTGGACCGCGAGGAAAACGGCCTGTGCAGCATCCGGGTGACGGTGCGGGACAACGGCATAGGCATTGCCCCGCACGAACAGGAGCGTCTGTTCCTGCCCTTCGACCAGCTTGAAAACGGCGCCGCGCGCAAGTTCAGCGGCGTGGGGCTGGGCCTGCCCCTTGCCCGGCGCATTGTGGAACTGATGGGCGGGAGCATTGGGGTGGCATCCGAGCCGGGCAAAGGCTCGCTGTTCACGTTCACTGTCGCGCTGCCCCGCGCCGGGGAAAAAGAGGCCGCCGGGCACGGGCCGGAAGCGGGCCTGCAAGGGCGGCGCATTCTGCTGGCCGAGGACGTGGCCGTCAACCGGGAGATCGTGCTGGCCCTGCTGGAACCGCTGGGCCTCACCGTGGACTGCGCGGAAAACGGCGCAAAAGCCGTGGAACTGTTCCGCGCGGCTCCCGAGCGCTACGCCATGATCTTTATGGACCTGCGCATGCCGGAAATGGACGGCTACGAGGCCACGCGCCGTATCCGGGGCCTGGACGTCCCGGCCGCGAAAACAGTGCCCATTGTGGCCATGACCGCCAACGTCTTCCCGGAGGACGTGGAAAAATGCCTGGCCGCCGGCATGAACGGCCACGTGGGCAAACCCCTGGACCTGGACCAGGTGCTGGCCGCGCTGCGGCGGCATCTGACGCCGGACGGATAGCTGCCGAAGCCAATGAAGAGTCGAAGCAGGGCGCTGCCCTGCTCTCATTCTTAATTGGCTTCGGCAGCTATTTAAGCGTTCCCGCGAAAAAACCCGGACCGGAAAGGGCGTTTCCTTTCCGGTCCGGGTTTTTTCATGTGTGGCCGTCTAGTTTCGGCCCAGATACTCGGAAATCATCTTGTCATAGGCGCAGGTGGCGGCAAAGGTGGCCACGGCCATGTCCCGGCGCAGGGGCAGGGGCGCTTTCATGCCGTTATTTTCCAGTTCCCGCCGCACTCTGGGGTAGTGCTCTATGCCCGGCACCACCAGCACGGAGTGGAAGTTCTTGGCGGAAGCCCGCAGCATGCACGGCCCGCCGATGTCTATTTCCTCCACCACGGAGCGAAGGTCCAGGCCTTTGCCCACAATGCCGGCAAAGTTGTAGAGGTTCACGCAAATGCAGTCAAAGGGCGCTATGCTGTGCTCTTTCAGGGTGGCCAGGTGTTCCGGGTCGTCCTTGTCCGCCAGAATGCCGCCGTGAATCTTGGGATGCAGGGTCTTGACCCGGCCGCCCAGTATTTCCGGAAAGCCCGTGACCTCGCTGACCTGGGTGACGGGCAGGCCCGCCCCTTTCAGCGCGGCAAAGGTGCCGCCGGTGGAAACCAGTTCCGCCCCGCCCGCCACCAGAAATTCCGCGAAAGGCACCAGGTTGGTTTTGTCCGTCACGCTTAAGAGCGCCCGTTTGATGGGCAAAAGATCCATATGTCCTCCATGGTTGCAAATATATCCGGGCGGCGTTGCCAAGCGCCTGGCCGTTATTCCGCACGCACACCACGGTGCCAGACTTCCCGCCCGCTGACAAGAGCGCCCCTATCCGTCAAGGCTGGAATCACGCGCCCCCTCATGCGCGCATGGTGCCTTTCACCCCCACCCCGCGGGCCGGTACCCCTGATGCGAGGCGCGATGCCTTCGAATTTTTTACGCGCCGGCGATCCGAGCGTTAACACAACTCCGGTTCCCACATCTGGGAATCTTGCGCGTGTGCGGTCGGGCGTCGGCGCGGAAAAAATTCGAAGGTCTGAGCGCCCTGGCACACCCTGCGTACCACCGTTCTTCAAAACGGCGGAGTCTTGACAATTACTTTTCCCTGAACACACAACACCGCAATTTAACAAATTATTCTTCAAAGGAACGCATCTTGCTTACACCCCGGCCATGGAACAGCTCTTCACCTTTAACCAGCTCGCCATCAGCAGCTTCTGGCTCACCTTTTTCCGGGTGAGCCTGGTGGTGTTCATGCTGCCCTTCTACGGCGGGGACAATATTCCCGTGCAGGTCAAGGGGGCTTTCTGCCTGGTTTTGACCATGGCGCTCTGGCCGCACCTGACCATAGACGGCTCGCTTTTCCCCGGCCACCTGATGACCCTGGCGCTGATGCTGCTGGGCGAGCTGCTCATGGGCCTCTTGCTCGGCCTGGCCGTGCACTTCATTTTCGCGGGCATCCAGACCGGCGGCCAGATGCTGGGCTTTCAGATGGGCTTTTCCATGGCCAACGCCGTGGACCCCATGTCCGGCGCGCAAATCGGCATTACCTCGCACCTGTTGTACATGGTGGCCCTGCTCTGCTTTCTGGCCCTGGACGGGCATTTGCATCTGCTCAGGGCGCTGGCCGCCACCTTCGGGCTTATCCCGCCGGGCGGGCTCTTGTTCACCCCCATGCTGATCAAGGACGTGCTGGAGCTTTCCGCGGAAATGTTCGTGCTGGCCGTCAAAATAGCGGCCCCGGTGCTGGCTTCCCTGTTCCTCATAGAGCTGGCCCTGGCGCTTATGGCCCGGGCCGCCCCGCAGATGAACCTGCTGATGATAGGCATGCCGCTGAAAATCGCCGTGGGCTTTTTCTTCATGGGCATGCTGTTCACCATTCTGGGCCGGGAAATGGAAGATCTGATCCTGGGCCTTTCCCCCATGTTCCAGAACATCTTGGAATCCGGCGCCCCCAGAGCGCTTCTTCCCTAAGGACGGACGGTCATGCCGCAGCAAGACCCAAGCAGAACAGAAGCAGCAACACCAAAACGAATCCGTAAAGCCCGCGAAGAGGGCAACGTGATGAAGTCCCAGGAGGTAGGCAAGGCGCTTACCGTTCTGGCGGGCCTGGTGGGGCTGAATTTCTGGATTTCTTACATCGGCAAGGACATGATGGGCCTGTTCCGCCATTTCCTGTCCACGGCCATTCTGACCTTTTCCCCCAACATCACCGACGTGGTGGCCCTGTCCTTTTCCCTGGCCGTGGAACTGGCCAGAATGCTGCTGCCCATCATGTTCTTTATCGCGCTGGTGGCCTTTGCGGCCCTGCGCGTGCAAGTGGGTTCCCTGTGGACCACCAAGGTGTTCGAGTTCAAGGCCGCGCGCTTCAATATTTTCAACGGCATCAAGCGGATGTTCTTTTCCCTGGACACCTTTATCCGCATGGGCAAAAGCCTGCTCCAGGCCGCGTGCATCGGGATCGCGCCCTGGCTGGTCATCAAGGCGGAAATGCCCAAGTTCGCGGCGCTCTACTACACCGACGCTTCCGGCGTGACCGCGTACCTTTTGGGCATGGGCTTTCAGGTGGTCAAGTACGCGCTTATCCCCATGCTCATCATCGCGGCCGTGGACTTTTTCTACACCCGCTGGGACTACGGCGAAAACCTGAAAATGACCAAGGACGAAGTCAAGGACGAGCGCCGCCAGCAGGAAGGCGACCCGGCCATCAAGAGCAAGCAGCGCCAGAAAATGATGCAGATGAGCGTGCGCCGCATGATGCAGGAAGTGCCCAAAGCGGACGTGGTCATCACCAACCCCACGCACATTGCCGTGGCGCTGCGCTACAACACCATGGAAGCCCCGGCCCCGGTGGTGGTGGCCATGGGCGCGGACAAAATGGCCGAGAAAATCAAGGAGATAGCCAGGGAAAACGGCGTGCCCATACGCGAAAACGTGCCTCTGGCACGGGCTTTGTATAAGCAGGTGGACGTGGGCGACATGATACCCGAGGACCTCTACCAGGCGGTGGCCGCCATCCTCGCGCAGATCTGGAAAATCAAGCCCCGCGCCAATTCCGCCCAGAACATCAAGATGTCGAAGAAATGACGGGCGGGTAAAAGGAAGTCAAAATCATGGCAACAGCAGCAAAACAAACGGGCGCCCCAAAAATAGACTACCAACGCTTTGCCCGCCAGGGGGATATCCTCCTGGCCGGCGGCGTTGTGGTCATTCTCTTCGTCATGCTGGTGCCGGTGCACACCTTTTTGCTGGACATGATGCTCTGCCTGTCCATTTCCCTGTCCCTGGTGGTGCTCGTCACCTCCATGTTCATGCTCTCCCCTCTGGAATTTTCGGTGTTCCCGTCCCTCTTGCTGGTGTCCACCCTGCTGCGCCTGGCGCTGAACGTGGCTTCCACCCGGCTCATCCTCATGCACGGGGACAAGGGCACGGACGCGGCGGGCCACGTCATTCAGGCTTTCGGCGAATTCGTGGTCGGCGGCAACTACATTATCGGCGCGGTGGTGTTCCTGATCCTGTTCATCCTGAACAAGATGGTCATCACTTCCGGCACCACGCGCATCGCGGAAGTGGCCGCGCGTTTCACCCTGGACGCCATGCCCGGCAAGCAGATGGCCATTGAGGCCGACCTGAACGCCGGTCTTATCGACGAAGAGGAAGCCACCAACCGCCGCAACACCATCCGCAAGGAAGCCGACTTCTACGGCGCCATGGACGGCGCGGGCAAGTTCGTGCAGGGCGACGTGAACGCGGGCATGTTCATTCTGCTGATCAACATTATCGGCGGCGTGCTTTTGGGCGTGCTGCAAAAGGGCATGAGCTGGGAAGCCGCCCTGCAGACCTATACCCTGCTGACCATCGGCGACGGCCTGGTGGCCACCATCCCGTCCATCATCACTTCCACGGCCGCCGGTATCATCGTTTCCCGCGCCGCTTCCGAAGCGAAATTGGGCGAAGAGTTCATCGGCCAGTTGACCTACAACTCCCGGGCCCTCAAGCTGGTCAGCGCCGTGCTGGGCATTTTCGCCCTGGTGCCCGGCATGCCCTTCCTGCCTTTCGTCACCTTCGCGGGCATCACCGCCGGTGTGGCCTACCTTCTGGACAACGGCGGCAAGGGCGGCGAAGACGCCATGGGCCAGGCCGGCTCCAAGGCCGCGGGCAAGGGCGGCGCCAAGGGCGCGGGCGGTCCCGCCAAGGGCAAGGGCGAAGGCGCCTTTGACACGCCGGAAGAAGTGGCCGCCCTGCTGCCCCTGGACACCCTGGAACTGGAAGTGGGCTACGGCCTTATCCCCCTGGTGGACGAGGACCAGAACGGCAACCTGCTCTCCCGCATCCGCTCCATCCGCCGCCAGTTCGCCCTGGATACCGGCGTGGTCATCCCGTCCCTGCATCTGCGCGACAATCTGCAGCTCAAGCCCGGCCAGTACTGCCTGCTCATCAAGGGCAACGAAGTGGCCAGCGCGGAAATACTGGTCGATCACCTTTTGGCCATGGACCCCGGCAACGCCAAGCACAAGATACGCGGCGTGGAAACCCGCGAACCCGCCTTCAACCTGCCCGCCGTGTGGGTGCCGGAAGCGCAGAAGGAAGAAGCCATGCTGGCCGGCTACACCGTGGTGGACCCGTCCACGGTCATCGCCACCCATTTGACGGAAGTGTTCCGCCGCCACCTGGCCGATTTCCTGGGCCGCCAGGAAGTGCAGGGCCTTTTGGACAACCTGGCCAAGACCGCGCCCAAGGCCGTGGAAGAACTGGTGCCCGGCGTGTTGCCGCTGGGCGTGGTGCAGCGCGTGCTGCAGAACCTCTTGCGCGAAAACGTCTCCATCCGCGACCTTCTGACCATAGTGGAAGCCCTGGCGGACAACGGCCCGGCCGTGAAGAGCCCCGAACAGCTGACCGAATACGTGCGGGAAAGACTTGCGCGGACCATCGTAAAGCCCTACATGGATTCACAGGGGGCGCTCCCCATCATTACTTTGGACCCCAAAGCGGAACAGGTGATGCAGGAATCCGTGCGCCAGGTGGAAGGCGGCAGTTACCTTGCCATGAACCCGGCCACGGCCCAGCGGCTGATGCAGCGCATCAACGCCGCCGTGGAAAACGCCGTGGGCACGGACGGGCAGCCGGTGGTGCTGGCTTCCCCCATGAGCCGGCCCCACCTGGCCCAGCTGGTCATGCGTTTCCTGCCCACCGTGCCCGTTATTTCCCAGGCGGAAATCCCGTCTGACATCCGGCTCACTTCCGTGGGCAGCGCAGGGATAGACTGATGCAGGTCAAAACGTACACCGGCACTTCCACCACTTCCCTCCTGGCCGCCATCAAGGCGGACCTGGGGCCGGAGGCCGTGATTCTGGAAACCCGCGAAAGCAAGGAAAACGGGGCCAAGAAAGTCACAATCACCGCCGCCCTGGACCGGAACAGCGGCGCGGGGGACGATATTTCCCCCGTGGGCGGCAACGGGGCCATGCCCCCGGGCTGGCGCCAGTGGCAGGAAGAGTGGAGCAGCATCAAGCAGCACCTTATCTCGCTGATGAAGCCGGAACTGCGCTTCGAGCAGCTCACCCCGCGCCAGCGCCTGGCCCTTGAATTTCTGGAACGCGAAGGCGTGGACGACGAGGTGCTGCTCACCCTGCAGCGCCGCCTGTTGCCGGAACCCGGCGCGTCCATACTCTCCCCGCTGGGGGACATGGTGCCGGTGCGTTCCTGGGGGCCGGAAAACTGGCCCCAGCGCGTGCACCTCCTGGCCGGGCCTTTCGGGGTGGGCAAAACCACCGTGGCCATGCGCCTGGCTTTGGCCATCCGCAAAATGCGGCCCGGCTCGCGCATCTGCCTGGTCAACGCGGACGCGGACAGGGGCGGCGGGCGCCTCTTGCTGAAAAATTACGCGGAGCTCTCGGACATGGACTACCGCGAGGTCCGCTCCAAAATGGACTGGGCCGCTATCAACGCGGAAAGCGCTTCCGGCAGTTTCGACTATTTCATCGTGGACCTGCCCAGCCTTTCCAGGGAACAGCACATGGACGCCGTGCTGGCGGAACTGGGCCTTTCAGACCCCTCTTTCGCCCTGCACCTGGTGCTTTCCCCACAGTACGGCCCGGCGCAGTTCCGCTCGCTGCTGGCCCGCTACCTGCCCCAGGCAACGGGCAACAGCCGCCGGGAAGGGAGCCTGATCTGGACCAAACTGGACGAAGTGGAGCAGTACGGCCCGCTGATCAACGTCAGCATCCGCGCCCGGCTGCCCGTTTCCGCCCTTTCCTTCGGGCCGGGGCTGCGCAACACCTTGAGCCCGGCCAGGGACGCCGCGTTGTGGCGTCTGGTATTTAAAAGAGAACTGCCCCAGGCGGGGTAGAGTTGCCCGAAAAAAGTACGGCTTTTTCCCCCAGGCAGGCGAGAGCCCCCGGGGTGGGGGAAGGGGGGCACAACCCTAGTCTATA
>JAVBNC010000018.1:0-52930 GCA_031551765.1 Desulfovibrionaceae bacterium | reverse complement strand
TTTCTTCCAAGAAAGGTTTCCCCCTTCCCCCAGATTTATCTTTACACCGCGTCCAGAAACGCGCTGAACGCGAGACGGGTGGCGTAGAGATCGGCTTTGCTGACCAGTTCGAAGGGGCTGTGCATGGAGAGCACGGCTGGGCCGCAGTCGATGATGTTCATGCCGTAGGCGGCCAGGTGCATGGCCACGGTGCCGCCGCCTCCGCCGTCCACCTTGCCCAGTTCGGCCATTTGCCAGGGGATGTTTTGCTTGTTGAGCACGCCGCGCAGCCAGCCCACGTACTCCGGGTGGGCGTCGTTGGCCGCATACTTGCCCCGGCTGCCGGTGAATTTGCAGAAGCAGGGGCCGAACCCGATGCGGGCGGCGTTGAGTTTTTCGTGCAGTTCCTGCCAGTCCGGGTCGATGGCCGCGTGCACGTCGGCGGAAATGGCCTTGGAGCGCAGCATGATCTGCTGGAAACGGGCTTTGGGTTCCCAGGCGGTGATAAGGTCATTGACGCAGTACTCGAAAAAGCGGGATTTGGCGCTGGTGGAGCCTTCCGAGCCTATTTCCTCCTTGTCCCAGAACATCAGGATCTGGGGGTGGGGAGTGGAGGCTTTGGCGGCCAGCAGACCTTCCAGGGCGGAAAAGACGCAGACGCGGTCGTCGTGGCCGTAGCCGCCGATCAGGGCGGCGTCCAGGCCCACGGGCCGGGCGGGACCGGCGGGCACGGCCTGGAGCTCGGCGGAATAGAGGTCTTCTTCCACAATGCCGTATTTGGCGTTGAGCAGCGCAAGGATGCGGGTTTTGACGCGTTCCTTGGAGGCGTTTTTCGCGTCTTTGCCTTTGGCTTCCGGCTCCGGCTTGTGGCCGATGATCAGGTTGAGCTTTTCGCCTTCAAAGGCTTTGGACAGGGGGAGTTCCGCCTGCTGATAGGCCAGGTGAGGCAGCAGGTCCGCTATGGTGAAGACGGGTTCTTTGGCGTCTTCGCCCAGCACGATCTTGATGCGTTCGCCGTTGGCGCGCACGATGACGCCGTGCAGGGCCAGGGGGCGGGCCAGCCACTGGTACTTGCGTATGCCGCCGTAGTAGTGGGTTTTGGCCTGGCCCACGTCGGCCTGTTCCTGTATGGGGCGCTGTTTGAGGTCCAGGCGGGGGGTGTCCGCGTGGGCGCAGATAAGGCGTAGACCCTGTTCCAAGGACTTGGTGCCGCGCCGGGCCACGAACATGCTTTTGTCCTGCAGAATGCGGAACTGTTTGGGGCCGCTGCCGTTTTCCGTGTACCCGGCGGCACCGAGGCGTTCTCGCAGGTATTCCATGGTTTCCCGTTCCGTTTTGCAGCGGGAAACAAAGTCTATGTATCGGGAGGCAAGAGCTTCCAGTTCCTTTTCATGCTTGGGGGCGGAGTACACATCCCAGCAGGAGCGCGGCGTAAAGGCGAAATCAGGCATGGCGTGTCCTTATGGCATTTTATTCGATAAAGCACTTTCAATGCGAACATGCTTTCATGTCAAGCTTTGTGGTGAACGCGGGAAGGCGGGGCTGCCCGCATAATGCAAGCGCGTGCCCGTTGCCGGGCACGCGGCGCTAAAAATACCCTTTGCCGAAGCGGTTTTTACTGCTGGCAGGTGGGACAGGGACAGTCATTGCGGGGAGAGGCATTGTCGCGCGCTTTAAAGTAAATGCCATGATCGCCGTCGCAGGGTTTGATGTGATCGATTCTGTTGTGCCAAATCTCTTCCGGAATGCCTTCCGGAAAAGCCTTACACACAATTTCCCCTTCCTTCGGGCTGAGATGCACGCATTTACAGCATTGTGGCAGATGGATCATAAAAGCACCTTCTCTTATATTTTTGCCGGGGCCGCCATCCTCGCGCGAGCGCAACGAATGGTACCGGCCTGTGCATTACCCCACGTAGTCTCTCTTTACGGCAAGGTCAAGAGGAAAACGGATTCCTTTTACGGCGCAACGCCGTATCCCGGCAGAACGACGGGCGCCTGCTTGCTTTTGCTGTTGGGGGGCAGGGCGTTGCGTGCCCCGGCCCTGGCGGCGCCCACGGCGCTGCCGCCTTTTTGCGCGGCTTTTTCCGCCGCGAAGGTGGTGGGAGAAATGATCTGCATGGCCACCCCGTATACGGTGGAGGCATAGACATCCGAATGGTTGTAGCTGCGGAGCACCTGCACTTGGGCGGCCGGAGTGAGGGCTTTTTTCCAGCCGTGGGCGGAAAGGTAACAGGCAATGCTGTAAGCGGCGTCCGGCAGCTTGAACAGGTTGATGCGGCCGTCGCCGTCGGCGTCCACACCGTAGATGGGGATATTGCTGGGCATGAACTGGCAGAGACCCACGGCGCCGTAAACGGAGCCGGGGATTTTTTCCAGGTCCGGCCCCAGATGGTGGCGGCAAAGGAGCAGGGCTTTCAGTTCGGCATAGGCCCAGGCGGCCTTTTCCGGCACCGCTTTTTTCAGCGTTTCTTCCCGGCCGCTGACGCCGCGCAGGGATGGCAACAGGCTGTCCAGGCTGTCGTACACCGCCATGCTGGCCAGGGCGTGCAAGGCGGGGTGGCGGCCCAGTTCCGCGCCAAGTCCGGTTTCCACCATCAGCACCGCCACAATGAAGGGCGCGGGCACGCCGTAGCGCTTGTAGACCCCGGCGAAAAGCCTGGCGTTGCGGTCCATGAAAGCGCGCCCGGCAGCGGCGCTGAACCCGCCGGCCAGGCGCTGGTAGTCCGGCGGGGCAAAGGAGGCGGCCTCTTCCGGCGGCACGGCAAGCGCCACGCCGTGCAGTTTATGGAGCGAGGCCAGTTCCACCACCTTTTCCGCCATGAACAGCGGGGCCGGGGCCTTGTCCAGCCGGGCGAAAAGTTCTTCCAGCTCGCCCCGGTCAAAACCGTCCGCGGCCAAGCGGGAGATAAGCGGGCTCCAGGAGTTTTGGGCCTGCGCGTCGGCCAGAGTTTCGCCCAGGGTGTACGCGCTGTTCAGGGCGCCCGCCAGACGCCCGGCCGCAAAGGAGCGTGGCACAAGAGCCAGGCAGCAGCAAAGCGCCATGACAAGTGTAACAGCCGGAAGAAAGCGTCCGCGCATAGGTCCTCAGACATATAAATCAGACATATAAAACTGTATAAAGCGACTGCGGATAGTCTCTATATCATAGAGCGGCGGAGCTGTCACACCACGCAATTTCAGGAAGACACATATTCGCCGCTCCATACCACCCCTGATAAAGTTCTTTGGAGAGGGATGGGGGGCCGGGGAAAGGGGGAATCTTTCTGCTTTACATCTACTCCAGGGCCGGAAAGATACGCGACCGGCAAAGCCGGATCGCGTCCGGCCCCTGCGTTCCATAGGCGCTGGCGCGCATGGCCTGCGCTCCGCTCCGGCTCCCTCCGGGAGGATGCGGTCTCTCCCTTCCCCCGGGCGTCAGTCGCGCACTTCCCTAAGGCTGGGCGCGGTTGAGACGGCCGCGCACGTCTTCGAGAAAGTACAGGGTATCCTGGTGGCGGTCCTGGGTTTTGGCCAGCAGGGCGGTATCCAGGGGACGGCCCTGGCGGGATTCCTGAATGGCCGCGATATGCTGCATGGCTTGGCGCAGGGTGAGAATGTGGCGGTCCAGCACGGCCTGGGCCACGATAAGGGCGGTGGCGCGCATGGTGGCGTTGTCCGTGCCCTCGAACAGCCGTTCCATGAAAAAGCTCAGCCGTATGGCATCCATGAGCGGGAAACGCAACGCGCTGACCTTTTCGTAGGCCAGGCCGCCGAGGAAATTTTGCTGGTTCCTGTCCGTGGACAGGGTGTCCAGAAAGGCGTTTCTCTGGTTTTGCAGGCGTTGGGCCTGATTCTCGTTGATAAAGAGCAGCTGTTCCCGGCGCACGGGCGCGGTGAACGCGGGCGGCAGGCAACGTTTGCTGGTGTTTTCCAGAAACGCGCCGGAAGCGAAACAGTTGGTTTCCAGGCGGTCGAGCAGGGCCAGGGCGTCCGCGCGCCGCAGCATGGCCGTTTCGGCGCGCAGGTCCCGGATGGCGCGCAGCCAGGCGCGCACGCTTTCCACGCTTTCGCCGTAGGCCACCCGCGCGGTCTGCAGGGCCGCGTCGCGCCGGGCTTTATCGCTCCGTGCGTTGACCAGCGCATCCAGGGTTCCGGCCAGGGTGTCGCCCATGGTCAGGGGATAGCGCAGGCCCGCGGCCAGGTCGTGGATGCGGCCCAGGAACAGGTCGTCCTTGTCGGCCGCCAGGGTGCGGGCTTCCTCCATGATCGCGCCCAACTCCTGCAATATGGCCTGAGCGGCGGCCTGGTCCCTGTAGGGCTTGGGCATGAACGTCGGAAAAACGCTTTCCGCCGCCCAAAGAGGCGGGGCGCAGCACAGCAGCAGAAACGGGAGCAGAAGACAGAGGAGCAAGCGGCGCATGGCGTTTCCAGAACAGAAGAGTTTACGCCTCTTTGCCACGTCCTGGCGGCAATGACAATGACAATGAGAAAACGAAGGGACGCGCTTTCACGCGCCCCTTCCGCATCAGCGTTATGTTGGGACCTCGCTATTTGCCCAGTGGCAGAACCTTGCCCTGCATGGTGTCCAGGCTGAGGCGCACTAACAGGTACAGACGCGGGACAATGTTGTCCAGGGGCAGACGTTCGTCCAGGCTGTGCGCGCCGGTGCCGCCTATGCCCAGGCCTTCCAGGGCCGGGGCTTTCTGGGAAGAGTAGTTGGAGTCCGTGCCGCCGCCGGAGGCCAGGCCTTCCAGGGGCTTGCCCAGCTCGGCCATGATGCCCGCGGCCTTCTGCACCAGGGCGTCCGTGGTGGGGTTGGCGGTAAAGGGCGGGCGGCCGTAGATGAAGTTCATCTTGATTTCGCACTCGGGAAACAGCTTGTCCTGGATGCGCTTTTCAATGTCGCCCTTGACGCGGTCCCACTCGTCTATCTGGGAGATGCGGATATTGGCGTGGGCCCAGGCCGTGCCGGGAATGACGTTGCTTTTGGTGCCGAACTTGCCCATGGTCCAGTTCACATCCGTGCCCTTGGACTTATCGGAAAGGTCGCGCATGCGCAGAATCTGGTGGGCCATTTCGTAACCCGCGTTGCGGCCCTTGTCCGGCGCGCTGCCGGAATGCGATTCCACGCCGGTGATGAACAACTCGCACTGGGCACCGCCCCGCGCGCTTTTGGTCACTTTGTCGCCGTTCAGGCTGCCGCCGTCCAGGGAATAGACCACATCATGCCGCGCGGCCAGTTCCATGATCAGGTCCTTGGAGCCCAGAGACATTTTTTCCTCGTCACAGTTGAACAGCGTGGTCAGGCAGGCGAAATCGCGGCAGGAGAGCTTGTTGAGCAGGATATCCAGCATGGCCTGGATGGCGGCAAAGTTGACCTGCGAATCGGAAACTCCGGGGCCGGTGGCAATGCCGTCCGTGATGGTAAAGGGCCGCTTGGCCGCTTCGCCCTTGGGCCACACGGTGTCGTAGTGGTTCATGTACATGATGCGGGCCTTGCCCGCGCCTTTCCAGGTGGCCACGATATTGTAGGTGCCCTGGCGCGGCGCGGCGGCTTCCACGGCCTTCACCTCGCCGCCGAGGGCCTTGAGCATGTCCATCAGCACGGCCTGTTTGGCGTGCAGTTCCGGGTAGTCGTCGCTGCCGGAATCCATGTTCACCAGCTTTTTGGTAAAGGCGACGACGCCCTCTTTGGCCTCTTCGCACAGGGACAGGATTTTGGCGTCCGGCGAGACGGCGCGGCAGGAACGGGGAAAGACGATGACGAGCGCAAGCGCGGCGCAAAGGCAAAGGACAAACAGCATGGGAGCCTCCTAAAGGTTGCTCCGCCGTCGGTCCGGCGGGGCGTTGGCGAAAAGGAAAACCGGACTCCGGCCGCATGGCCGGGATGCGGCGGAGAGGCGGTGCCGGGCGGGAAGGGGAAAGAGGGAAGAGCTTCCCGTGGGGCAGGGGAAAAAACCGCGCGGGCACCTTGGTGCCCGCGCGGAAAGATAAGGCGGTTAGAGGGGGTTGAAGATGATGGCCGCGATGGTCGTAGTGATCAGCGCGGTGCCCGCCGGGATGAAGGTACGCTTCACCAGGTCAAAGGGCGAGATGTTGGCCATGCCGCCAACGGCCACCACCACGGCGGTGATGGGGGAGAGCACGCGGGCCACGCCGGAAGCGATCTGCATGGGCAGCAGCATGTACACGGCCGGGAAGCCGATCTGGTTGGCGATTCTGGGGGCCAGCGCCGCAAAGGCGAAGAAGGGCGCGTTGCCGGAACCCATGACCACGCAGGCCACAATGATGAACACCGTCATGGTGATGGTCATGGCCGTGGGGCCGAAGCCGGCGTTTTGGGCGGCCTTGATGAGCAGGTCCACCGCGCCGGTGGCCGTAAGGCCCTGGGCGAAGGTTTCGCCCGCCACGATCAGGGTGATGACGCTGGCGAACATGCTGCCCATGGTGTTGAAGAAAATCATGCAGCCCTTGAACGCGGACTTCACGTCGTCGCGGTGGCGGATGCATTCGCAGAGCAGCGTGAGGGCGAAGGAAATGAGCATGGCCGTGACCACGTCCAGCTTGAAGCCCTTAATGCCGATGTCACTGAAGACCAGCAGCAGAATGAGCGGGATGGTGGGCAGGAACATATAGAACTTGGGGGCCATGGGGCCTTCGGCCTGCTTTTTGGTTTCCTCGGAAATGGTGGCTTCCACCGCTTCACCGTAGACGGCGCCGATTTTTTCCTTCTTGTCAAAGTACTGGGCCGTGAAATAGTGCATGATGGCCACGGTAAGGTAGCCCACGATAGCCACGGGGATCTGGTACTTGACGAAGTAGACGGCCACGTCCATGCCCGCGTTCTGCGCGGCCAGGTTGGCGTTGCCGGAACCGGGGCCCAGGTCGAAGCAGCCGCAGGTGATGACCATGGCGGCCGTGGCGATGGGACTGGCGCCCAGAGCGACGATGATGGGGAAAATGGTGACCATGAGCAGCATGGACAGACCGGCGGCGCTGCCGATGAACATCTTGAGCGAAGCGCCCACGATGTAGGTCATGCCCAGCATCAGATAGGGGGCTTTCAGTTTCTGCAGGGGTTTGACCACCGCGAAAACCATGACCTTGCTCGCGCCCACATGGTCCATGTACTTGGCGAAGCCGCCGGCGGACATGATCATCAGGCCCAGGCCGCCCACGCGGGAACTCAAGGTCCGTTCAACAAACTTGAACAGGTCGAAACCGATAAAGCCCGTGCTTTTAACCTTGCCGAGAATGGCGGCCGGGCCCGCGCCGAGAAGGACGGCCACAGTCATAAGGAAAAGACCAGCCACCAAAAGAACGATCTGCGCCTGATAGCGTTTGAGCAAAAAGCGCACAACGAAAATGGTGACGACGAGTGATGCGATGCCTCCGATTGCCTGCTGCATAATCAAACTCCCTTAGACTAGTATAGAATTAAAAACGCCGTCAACACGGCGTCGGTCACACGGAAGCGGAACACAACTTTTCCACCAGGCGCACGAACAGATACATGCGGGGCGCCACGGTGGGGATATGGGCTTTTTCCTCGGGGCAATGGTTGGGGCCGCCTTTGGCCGGGCCCAGGCTGTCCAGGGCGACGGCCCCGCCCAGCACGGCGTAGTTGGCGTCGCTTGCGCCCCCGGCCGGCCCGCTTTTCAGCGGCCTGCCGAGTTCCTTGTAAATGTCGGCCGCCAGCGCGGCGAGCTTGTCCGTGGCGGCGCTGGGCGGAAAGGGCGGGCGGCTGCGGATGAGCTTCGCTTCCACCCGGCAGTCTTCAATGCGGCGGGTGGCGCTGAGCTTGGCGATCTCGCTGTCCAGCCGGTCCAGTTCCTCGGGGTAGAACACGCGCACGTCGGCCCAGGCTTCCGCCTTGTCGGGCACCACGTTGATGCGGTCCCCGCAAGAAGCCTTGGTAAAGGTGACGGTGGTCTTTTTGTCCGGGTTGCCCAGTTCCGCCATGCGGTCCAGCTGATACACCAGCTCCATCAGGGCGTTGCGGCCCTTGTCCGGGTCGGAACCGGCATGGGAGTTTTTGCCGAAGGTCTGCAGGTGCAGGCGGGCGTTGCCTTTGCGGGCGGTAGTCACACCGTCGGTAACGCCGCCGGGCTCGTAGGAAAGGGCGTAGTCGTGCTGTTTGCCCAGCTCCACAATAAGATCCTTGGAAGCGGGGGAGCCGATTTCCTCGTCGCAGTTGAAGAGCACGGTGAGTTTTTTGAACGCGCTGTAATTTTTGAGTAATTTAAGCCCGTGCACCAGCGTGACAATGCCCGCCTTGCAATCGGAAACGCCGGGGCCGTGGGCCCATTCGCCGCTTACGGTAAAGGGGCGTTCCGCGGCCGTGCCGGGCGCGAACACTGTGTCCATGTGCGCCATAAGCAGAATGGACACGCTGCCCGTGCCCTGACGTTCCGCCAGCACGTGGTATTCGCTGTCCGGGCCGGCCACGGGGCGGCGGCTGACGGCAAAGCCAGATTCGGAAAGTTTTTGCTCAAGAATCCCTGCGATTTTGCGCAGACCGGGAGCATGGCCGGAGCCGGAATCCACATTAACCAATTTTTCCCAGAGCTTCATCAGCTCGGGCAATTCGGCTTCACAGCGCTGCAACAGATCGTTCATAGACGCCCGCAGGGTTGAAGGAGTGGATAATGTCGACGAATACTCCCGCTCCATACAGGGAATCAGGCTTTCCCGCAAGGCTATTTTAAGGAGCGAAATTGCCGGAATGGAGTTGCATGCCAAGCTGTTCCGCGCGTTTCATCCCGGCGGAGCGTCTGGCCGTAGCCAGCGCGGATGACGGGAAAAGCTTTTCAGTATGTCTTCCAGGCTTTTGAAAGGGAAAAATCTTTGGCGGAAGCGGAACGGCGTTCATATGCCGCCGCCCGTGAGCGGCCCGGGAAGGGGCCAGGGGGCAACAGCTTACCGCCTTTTACAATGCCCACACGCCGGGAATGGAATCGCCGCAGGTGGGACAGCGGCCCGTGGCCGCCCTGGGGGCTTCGTACCCCCGGCGGGGGATGGCCACGGCATGGCAGGCGGGGCAGCGGGTGCTTTCACTTTCGTGGCCGTGCACGTTGCCCGCGTAGACAAAGGAAAGGCCCGCTTCCAAACCGGCGGTCAGGGCGCGTTCCAGGGAAGAGAGGGGCGTCACCGGCCGGTCCGTCATGCGGAACATGGGCCGGAAGCGCGAAATGTGCCAGGGCACCTCGGCGCCCAGGTCGTTTTTGATGAAGCTGGCGATGTTGCGCAGTTCTTCGTCGGAGTCGTTCAGGCCGGGAATAAGCAGGGTGGTGACTTCCACCCACCAGCCGAACTTTTTGGCCGTGCGCAGGGTTTCCAGCACGGGTTTCAGCCGCGCGCCGCAGTGCTGGCGGTAAAAATCGTCCGTAAAGGCTTTGAGGTCGAAATTGGCCGCCCGCACCAAGGGGCGGAGCGCTTCCAGGCATTCCCGGCTCTGGTAGGCGTTGCTGACCAGGATGTTGGCCAGGCCGCGTTCCTGAGCCAGACGGGCCGTGGGTTCCAGCAGTTCGAAAAAGATGGTGGGTTCGTTGTAGGTATACGAAATGCTGGCCGCGCCGGATTGCACGGCCGCTTCCACCAGCCTGCGGGGCAGGGCGGCGGGAAAAGGGCCGGGCGCCGTGCCAGGGGCCGGGACGCGGCCTTGGGAAAGGGAGTGGTTCTGGCAGAAGGCGCAGGTCATGTTGCAGCCTTCCGTGCCTATGGAAAAGGTGGCGGTGCCGGGCAGAAAATGGAAAAGCGGTTTCTTTTCCACCGGGTCCAGGTTGGCGGCCAGCACATGGTCCGCCGCCAGGGAGTAAAGCGCGCCGTCCAGGTTCACGCGCACGCGGCAGCGGCCCGTTTCCCCCTGCGCGATA
Organism: Desulfovibrionaceae bacterium; assembly: GCA_031551765.1. Taxonomy (GTDB): domain Bacteria; phylum Desulfobacterota; class Desulfovibrionia; order Desulfovibrionales; family Desulfovibrionaceae; genus JAVBNC01. The sequence goes on along the minus strand of JAVBNC010000018.1, from coordinate 43,094 downwards.
ACGCAGCGGTGCGAGCACAGCGCGCACTGCACCCGCCCCGGCGTGGGCCAGGGCCAGGGCACCATGCAGCGGCCTGTGCTTCCCTTGGTCAGCAGGCAGGCGTTTTTACAGCGGCGGCACTGGTAGCGCGAGCCGTCCATGGGCTCGTCCGGAACAGCGGACCACAGCGATGCCGGAACAGCGGGCATAGCGAAAGCTCAGCGGCGCGCGGGCGGCAGGGGGTTGGGCCGGTAAACCGGATAGGGCTCGCGCGGCCTGGGGCCCGGCGGCCGCCAGTTGGGCTCTATCTGGGGCACGATCAACAGGGGCGTATTGTCCTGCGGCTGCTGCCTGGGCGGCGGCGTGGCCAGGGTGCGGTCGCCGCTGTAGGGATCTTGCCCTATGGCGGCCCCGCCCGTGCGCGTGCCCATGTCCAGGGAACCTTCGCCCTGGCCGGGCAGGGCTTCCGCCGCGAGAGCGGGAGCCGCGAAACAAAGGCAGACAACAAGAAACGCCGCCAGGGCGGTTCCCGCAACGGTTGCGCGCTTGCGCATCCGGGGTAAATCGCATATCTTCCACATTTTCTACGCCTCCTTTTTGAAGGCCTCATGCACCCAAGGAGTTCACATGGCTTCCAAAACACCTGAAGACAGGGCCAAAGCCTACACCGCGTCAGGGGTGGATATCAACGCCGGCAACGCGCTGGTGGGCCGTATCAAAACCCTGGTGGAACAGACCCGCATTCAGGGTGTGCTCTCCGAAATAGGCGGCTTCGGCGGTTTGTTCAAGCCCGACCTGGAGGGTATGGAAGCGCCGGTGCTGGTGGCTTCCACCGACGGGGTGGGCACCAAGCTCAAGCTCGCCTTCACCTATAATAAGCACGATACCATAGGAATAGACCTTGTGGCTATGAGCGCGAACGACGTTATCGTGCAGGGCGCGCGGCCATTGTTTTTCCTGGATTATTTCGCCACCGGCAAGCTGGACGTGGGCGTGGCCTCCGACGTTATCGGCGGCGTGGCGGAAGGCTGCCGCCGTTCCGGCTGCGCCCTGCTGGGCGGGGAAACAGCTGAAATGCCGGACATGTACAAGCCCGGCGAATACGACCTGGCCGGGTTCTGCGTGGGGATAGCGGACAACGCGCGCCTTGTGGACGGCTCGTCCATCCGGGTGGGGGACGCCATTATCGGCCTGGCCTCCAGCGGCCTGCACTCCAACGGCTATTCCCTGGCCCGCAAGATTCTTGAAGAAAGCGGCCTCAAGGGCGACGACATCCTGCCCGGCACGGACAAACCCGTGCGCGAAGTGTTTCTCGAACCCACCACCATCTACGTGGAGTGCGTGAAAAACCTGATGCGCGACTTCACCATCAAAGGCATGGTGCACATCACGGGCGGCGGGTTTTACGACAACATCCCCAGGGTGCTGCCCGCCCAGGCCGGGGCTTCCATCACGTTCGGCTCCTGGCCCGTGTCCCCGGTGTTCGCCTGGCTCAAAGAGCAGGGCAAGCTGAGCTGGCCGGAAATGCTGCAGATCTTCAACTGCGGCATAGGCTACGTGCTGGTGGTGGACAAAGCCCTGGTGGACGACGTCATGAACCGCCTTTCCGGCCTGCAGCAACCCGCCTGGATTATCGGCAACGTGGTCCACCATAAAGAAGGCGAGCGCGTGGACGTGGCTTTTTAGGAGCTAGTTGTCGAAGCCAATGAAGAGTCGAAGCAGGGCGCTGCCCTGCACCCGCAAGGGGGCTGAGTCCCCTTGACCCCGCGACAGGGGTATGGCTTCGCGCGCGGTGGGCATGTGAACGAGCGCGGACACGAAAAAAACTTTGAATAAACTGTCCCGTCATCGATCACCCTGAAAGGGGTCCAGGGGCGCTAGCCCTTGGCGGGTGCAGGGCAGCGCCCTGCTCTCGTCTAAGATGGCTTCGATAACTATAAATGAGGCCGTTATGGAATCCTTACAGCCGGTGATTCTTTGCGGCGGCAGCGGCACAAGGCTGTGGCCGCTTTCCCGCAGTTTGTACCCCAAGCAGTTCATGGACCTGGGTGGCCGCACCCTGTTCGGCGATACCGTGGCCCGCGTGCAGGCGCTTCCCGGCGCCGCTGCCCCCCTTGTGGTCTGCAACGAGGAGCAGCGTTTTCTGGCCGCGGCCGTGCTGCAAGAACGGAACGCGAACGGGCGCATCGTGCTGGAGCCCGTGGGCCGGAACACGGCCCCGGCCATTGCGCTGGCCGCTTTTGCCGCCTGCGCGGACGGCGCGGACCCGTTTCTGCTGGTGTTGCCTTCCGACCATGTGATCGAGCCGCGGGACGCATTCGCGGAAGCCGTGGCCGAAGCTCTGACCTGCGCGGAGCAGGGCTACCTGGTCACCTTCGGGGTGCCGCCCCTGTCGCCGGAAAGCGGCTTCGGCTACATCAAGCAGGGCGAAGCGCTGTGGCAGGGGCACAAGGTGGAGCGTTTCGTGGAAAAACCGCCACAGGAAACGGCCAGAGCCATGCTGCAAGAAGGCGGCTATTTCTGGAACAGCGGCATGTTTCTGTTCCGCGCGTCCTTGTACCTGAAAGAGCTGGTGCACTATGCGCCGGAGATTCACGAGCGTTGCCTGGCCGCCTGGGAAGGCCGGAGCACGGATTTCGACTTCATCCGCATCGGGAAAGAGGCCTTTGAGGCTTCCCCGGCCACTTCCATCGACTACGCGGTCATGGAACGCACCGGCCGCGCCGCCGTGGTGCCCCTCACCGCTTCCTGGAGCGATCTCGGCTCCTGGGAGGCGTTTCACGCCATCGCGGCCAAGGACGGCAACGGCAATGCCCTGGCCGGGGATGTGCTGGCCGAGGACACGCACGACTGCTACCTGCATTCTTCCGGCCGTCTGGTGGCCGCGTTGGGCTTGACCAACACCGTGGTGGTGGAAACGCCGGACGCCGTGCTGGTGGCGGACCGCTCCCGGGTGCAGGAGGTCAAAACCCTGGTGGAACGCCTGCACCAGGCCGGCCGCGCGGAAAAAGACACCCACTTGCGCGTGCCGCGCCCCTGGGGCAGCTATGAGGTGTTGGCTACCGGCGACCGTTTCCAGGTCAAGCGCATCGTGGTCAGCCCCGGCGCGCGGCTTTCCCTGCAACTGCACCACCACCGCGCCGAGCACTGGGTGGTGGTGAGCGGCACGGCCACGGTGACCGTGGGAGACAAAGTGTGCACGCTGCATGAAGACCAGTCCACCTACATCCCTTTGGGCGTGAAACACCGGCTGGAAAATCCCGGCCGCATTCCGCTGGTCATCGTGGAAATCCAGACCGGCAGCTACCTGGGCGAGGACGACATCGTGCGCCTGGGCGATACCTACGGCCGGGGCGGTCCCTCGCAATGAAACGCCCTATATACCTGTTCGACCTGGACGGCACCCTGACCGACCCCAAAGAAGGCATTACCAAGGCCATACGGTACTCCCTGGACAGCTTCGGCATTCCAGTGGCCGACCTTGATGAACTGATCCCTTTTATCGGTCCGCCGCTGCGGGAATCATTTGTGGAGCGATACGGGTTCAGTGAAGCGGATTCCGTCAAAGCAGTGGCCAAGTATCGGGAGTATTTCGCGGACCAGGGCATTTTTGAGAACAAGGTGTACGACGGCGTAGAGGGGCTGCTGCGCGAACAGCAACAAGAAGGCGCAACGTTGGCTGTGGCCACGTCCAAGCCCACGGTATACGCGGAGCGGATTTTGCGGCATTTCAAGCTGGATGCCTATTTTTCAATTGTGGCGGGGAGCGAGCTGGACGGCACCCGCACGAACAAGGCTCTTGTCATCCGCTATGCGCTGGAACTACTGGGCGTCACGGACGCGCAAAGCGCGCTGATGGTGGGCGACAGAAAGCACGACGTGCTGGGCGCGCGGGAAGCGGGCATGGACAGCATAGGCGTGCTGTACGGCTACGGCAGCGAGAACGAGTTGCGCAACGCGGGCGCCACGCGCCTTGCCGCGAGCGTTGCCGAACTGCGCGGCCTGCTGTATTCCAACCTGTAGATTTGTTACAACCTGACGCGTTTCGGGGTGCTGAAGCAGTGTTGCTTCAGCACCCCCGTTTCGTTTTGCGGTTCGAATAGGATTTATATGTGCTGGAACAGGTCCATGGGGTGCTGAAGCAATACGGCGGCCCCGTTTTCCACCAGCTCGCTTTCCGGCCGGAACCCCCAGAGAGCGCCCACGGGCACCATACCGGCGTTGCGGGCCGTGAGCATATCCACCTTGGTGTCGCCCATGAACAGAATGTCCGCCGGGGAAAGGCCCAGGTCCTTGGCCAGGGCGAGCGCCAGGGTGGGATCCGGCTTGGCCACGGCGCCGGGGGGGCTGCCCTGGACGCGGGCAAAGGGCGTGTCCGGGAAAAAGTGGTCCATGACCTGTTGGGCGAATTCGTGTGGCTTGTTGGTGAGCACCAGGAGGGGGATGTTGCGCTTCAGCAGGCTTTTGAGCATGTCCATAACCCCGTCGTAGGGGCGGGTTTTGCGTGCCCAGTGCCGGCTGTATTCTTGCTTGGCCCGCTCGCAGACGCGGCTGACCAACTCGTCGTCGGAACCGGCGGGGGCCGCCCGGCGCACCAGGTTCATAATGCCGTCGCCCACGAAATAACGGTAGGGGTCGACGGGGTGCGTGGGCAGGCCGAAAGCCCGCAGAGCATCGTTGGTGGTGTCGGCGAGGTCGTCCAGGCTGTTGATCAGCGTGCCGTCCAAGTCGAAAATAATGGCGGAGCAGGGCAGGGGCATAGGGTCCTCCAAAAGTGGCGGAAACGGTGGAAATGGCCGTCCGCGGGGGCTGAATACGGTGGGATGATAGCAGGACTTGCGTGCAGGGACTAGCGCTTTCGCGCGAAAAAAAAACGGGGCCCAGAGGACCCCGGTTTCAGGCGCGGATAACCCGCGTTTACTGCCGCAGAGGCTGCACGTCGCCGGAAGCGCCGCGTCCTTGCTTTTGGCGGGCGGCGATTTCGTCGGTGTCCACGTTCAGGCCGGCCTTGTCGATGTTGAAGCTGGCCAGCATTTCGCCGCCCAGGGCCTTAAGGCGGTATTGGGCGGCTATTTCGTTCAGCCGCGCGGTGACGAGCTGAATGGAAGAGCTGTAGAGTTCGTTTTCAGAGTCGAGCACGTCCAACAGAGAGCGCTGGCCCACGTTGAACTGCTGCAGGTACGCATCGCGGGTGAGCGTGTTGTTTTCCACGGCCACGGCGAAGAACTTGGACTGTTCGCGGGCGGAAATGAGCGAACTCCAGGTGGCGGCTGTTTCGCGGGCCAGGTTCTCGGTCTGGGTGTTGAGCTGCTGCTTGGTCTGGCGCATGCGGGCGCGGTCGCCTTTCACGTTGTACCAGTCGTAGAAGCCGTCAAACAAGTTCCACACGCCGCGCAGCATGACGCCGGTGCCCCATTCGTAGGTCTGGCTGCCCTGAACCTGCCAGTTGTAGGCGGGGCCCACTTCCAGGTAAATCTGGGGATGGAAGGGGGACTTATCCAGTTCCTTGGTGGCCCTGGCGGTCTCAACGTCGGCCTGCAGAGCTTTCACTTTGGGGTTTTTGGTCTGGCTGTCGGCCAGCACGGTTTCCATGCTGGGGTAGGCTTCTTCCGGGGAGTAGGGGGCTTCCAGTTCGCCCGCTTCCTTGCCGGTAAGGCGCTTGTACGCAGCCATGGCAATTTCAAGGGCGGAACGGGTTTCCGTAAGGGAGGCTTCGGCCCGGGCCAGGCGGCCCCTGGTCTGGGTCACGTCCGCCACGCTGGAAGCGCCGACGCGCTGGCGTTCCTGCTGGGAAGCCAGAATGTCCTTGTGGTTCTGCACATTCAGCTCGGACAGGGCCACCAGGCGGCGCTGGCGGTACACTTCAATGTGCGAGAGAACGGCGTCAAGGGAGGCGGCCTCCGCGTTGTCCAGCAGGCGGTTGACGGCGGAGTCCAGCCGGGAAGTGCCGATCTGGTAGCGGCTCCAGGTGGCGAAGCCGTCCCAGATGGTTTGCTGGATGATGATGGAAGCTTCGGAACGCTCATAGAAATCTTTGTCGTTCTGGGCGAAACCGCGCGCGGCGGACCCGCGGCGGCGGGTGCTTTGGTCGCTCCACTGTTCCACGCCCCAGCCGGCTCTGGCGTCCACGCGGGGGAGCCAGCCGCTGCGGGCGCGGCTCACGTCATGGACGGCCGCCTGGCGGTATTCCTGAAAGGCTTTGATATCAGGGTTAAAGGTCAGGGTGGAGACCACCGAATCCTTAAGCGTACCCGGGGCGGCTTCCTGAGCGGATGCCGTGCCGGGAAAACACAGAAGAATGCCGGCGAGAGCCAGAGATAGCAGCCAAGTGGTGCGCGCGGGTTTCATATCCTTACTTCCTTGTTGTAAGTCTGTAGATAGTATGGTCTTTCCTCGTTCCTAACTGCCGTGACAAAGCAAACGACGACATGCGCAGAGCGGAAAAACAGGTGGCACGAAAACAGCCCATACACGGTGCCGAAGGCGGGAAATCTCCATGTTGCCATGGGTATTTCATAGCCATCATCACCCTGTCTTCCTGCTCCCCCCCTCGCTCTGTTCGCTAATGCTGAGCTGTGTCCACAGCAAAACGAACAATGCACGCTGCTTCAAACGCTACTAAAAATCGTTATGGTGGTCAATATAACCATTAAAAAAATATTGGAATCTTTTTTTCTCAACAGCAAACTTTTTATATAGTTGTTCTGTGTTTCCGGAGAAAATTTTCTTAATGGAAACGCGAGGTGCGGGTAAATTTTTTCTGCTTCAGCCGCGGCCGGGCAGATGGCTAAAAGTGGGGCTGTAAAAAAAAATGCGGCGTTATTTACATGATCCTGTTGACGGGGTACCATAGAGGAACTAAGTGTGCGATACCATCTGAAAGGAAACGGAAATAGTCGGCTCCTTTCGCTACTTTTTGGCTTTCCGGACTCAGGCTGGAAAGCCGTTGCCTTCGTATTACCAAGGGGTTTTTCCGTGTCTACTCCGCCCAAGGTTGATCTATCGAAAACAACTTCCACGCGGGTATCCGGGGATATCGGCTCGCCTGCCGCGCCGGACAAGGCCGCCGCCCCCGCGTCTCCCAAGGCTGCTCCGGCGGTTACCGCCGCCGCAGCCGAACCCAGGCCCCAGCGCCCGGAAGGCCCGGCGGCCCGGCCCGCGGCCGGCGTGGCGCAGCCTTTGGACGATATGCCCTTTCCGGCGCAAGAGGGCAAAGGCGCGTCGGCGCCCAAGGCCGCGGCGGCTCCGCCCACGCCGGAAAGCGCCGAAGCCGCGCGTCAGAATATTACCATGCCCGAACCCGGGGATGTGGATTTTGACCCTCCGCTCATCCAGTGCATGGCCGCGCTGTTCCGGCTGCACGGCAAGCCCGTGTCCACCAAGCTGCTTATCGCCAACCTGCCTGCCAGCGAAGGCAAGGTGCTGCACCCGGCGGCCTGCATCCGCGCCGCCCGCAGCGCGGGCATGGAAGCCAGCACCGTGCACCGGCCCACCCTGGACCAGATTTCCTCCCTCACGCTCCCCTGCATCCTGCTGCTTAAAGACGACAAATGCTGCGTGCTGACCGAGCTGCGCGGCGACAAGGTGGGCGTGCTGTTCCCGGAAATGGGCCAGAATCCGCAACTGGTGGAGCGCGCCGCCCTGCAGGAAGAGTACCTGGGTTACGCCATTTTCGCCAAGCCCGAGGTCAAGCTGGACAAAAGGGCCAGCGAAATCAAGCTGCTCAAGGCCAAACGCTGGTTCTGGGACACGCTGTTCCACTTCATGCCCATCTACCGGCACGTGGTGGGGGCGAGCATCGTGGTGAACATGATGGCCCTGTGCGGCCCGCTGTTCTTCATGAACGTCTACGACCGGGTGGTGCCCAACAAGGCCACGGACACCCTGTGGGTGCTGGCCGTGGGGCTGAGCATAGCCTATCTTTTCGACTTTTTGTTGCGCAACCTGCGCAGCTATTTTGTTGATTCCGCCGGCAAGAACGCGGACATTATCCTGGCCAGCCGGCTCATGCAGCACCTTTTGGGCATGCGCCTGGACGTGAAGCCGGATTCCACCGGGTCCCTTGCCAACAACCTGCGCGAATTCGAATCGCTGCGGGACTTTTTCGGCTCCACCACCATGCTGGCCCTGGTGGACTTGCCCTTCCTTTTTATATTCCTGGTCATTATCGGATTCCTGGGCGGCCCCATGATCGTCATCCCCCTGCTGGCTATTCCCATTGTGGTGGGCGGCGGCCTTTTGCTGCAAATGCCCATGCAGCGCACGGCGGAAAAGGGCTTTAAGGAGAACATGCAGAAAAACGCCCTGTTGGTGGAAATCATCAACGGGCTGGAAACCATCAAGACCAGCATGGCGGAAGGCCGCATGCAGCACATCTGGGAACAAGTGGTGGGGCAAAGCGCCAACTCCAACTGCCATGCCAAGCGCATGTCCAACCTGTCCATAACCCTCACCCTGCTGGTCACCCAACTGGTGAGCGTGGGCATTATTATCTGGGGCGTTTACCGTATCCCGGAAGAAATGAGCATGGGCGCGCTCATTGCCTGCAACATGCTGGCGGGCAGGGCCATGGCTCCGCTTTCCCAGGTGGCGGGCATGCTTTCGCGCCTGCAGCAGTCGCGCATGGCCCTGATGTCCCTGGACGCGCTGATGCAGTTGCCGACGGAACGGGAAGCGGACGGCAACTATGTGGAATTCGGCCGTCTGGAGCACTCGCTGAGCTTTGAAGGGGTATCCTTTAAGTACCCCAATTCCGAGCGCTTCGCCCTGGAAAATATCAACATCCACATCCGGCCCGGCGAAAAAGTGGGCATTATCGGCCGCATGGGCTCGGGCAAAAGCACCCTGGGCCGTTTCTGCCTGGGGCTGTTCCAGCCTGCGGACGGGGCGGTGAAACTGGGCGGCGTGGATATCCGCCAGTTGGATCCCACGGACGTGCGTTCGCGTATCGGCTACCTTTCGCAGGACAACTACCTGTTTTATGGCACCGTGCGTGAAAATATCGCCTTTGGCACCATCAGCGCGGACGACCGCATGATTCTGCGCGCCGCCTTTATCGCCGGGGTTACGGATTTCGTGCGCACGCATCCCGCCGGCTTCGGCATGCCCGTGGGCGAGCGGGGCATGGCGCTTTCCGGCGGGCAGCGCCAGTCCGTGGCCGTGGCCCGTGCCATTTTGCAGGACCCGGACATTCTGATCCTGGACGAGCCTTCCAGCAACATGGACAACAGCTCGGAACATATGCTGAAGCGCCGCCTGGGCGCGGCGTTGGGCAACAAAACTCTGCTGCTCATAACTCACCGCCTGTCCATGTTGGATATCGTGGACCGCCTGGTGGTCATGGACGGCGGCCGCATTATCGCGGACGGGCCCAAGCAGGCCGTGCTGAACGCGCTGCAGGGCGAAAAGAAATCTGCCGCAGGGCCGCGGGCTGTTGCCGCCGCTCCCGTGGCCTAGAGCGGATGAACATTGAAGATGCTCGTCCGCTCCGCAAGGATTTGTCCGCAAATCCTTGCCGTGAGATTGGCGCAGGCGGGTTTTGCCCACAGCTAAGCGACAATCTCAAAGTGAAAATGCTTTAGGTACAGCGAACACGAACATACGCACTCGAACGTTCAGGCAGCCGCGCCCTGCGCAGAGGTTTTACGCCAGTGACAAATCCAACGATATTCAATCGCCTCTACAGATGGTTCGTGCCGGAAAGCGCCAATCCGCAAGACCTGGAATACATGAGCGAAGTGGACGTGGCCATGAAGAGCAGCGGCCACCCCTTCGCCTATATTCTTTCCGCGTCCACCATCCTGTTTTTCATCGTTTTTCTTATCTGGGCGAGCATCGCCACCCTGGATGAAATTACCAGGGGCACGGGCCAGATCATTCCTTCGCAGCGCACCCAGGAAATCCAGAACCTGGAAGGCGGCATTCTGCAGGAAATGCTGGTGCGCGAAGGCGAAATCGTCAACGAGAGCCAGCTCCTGGCCCGGCTTTCACCGGATATCATCCGCGCCTCCGTGCGCGATGCGGAAGCCAAAAAGCGGGATAACGAAATAGCGCTCATCCGCCTGCAGGCGGAACTGGACGGCAAAACCCCCGAGTTTTCCGAGGAACTGCGGCGCAGCGCCGCGCAGAGCATCAGCGACCAAATGGCCACCTACAACGCCCGCATGGCGCAGTTTGCCGGGGAAACCCGGGCCATTGAAGCCCAAGTGGAACAGCGCAACCGGGAAGTGGAAGAAGGCCTGGCCAAAAAGCAGCAGCTTGAGGACAACCTGCGCCTGACCCTGCAGCGCCGGGACACGGTGCTGCCGCTGGTGGAAAAGAAAATTTATTCCCGCCTGGACTATCTGGCCATAGAACAGCAGGTGGCGCAGTTGCGCGGCGACCTGAACACCGTGGCCCAGACCATTTCCAAAAGCCGCAGCGCGGTGCAGGAAGCGGAACAGCGCCTGGCCAACCGCCAGTCCGAGATCCGTACCACCATTACCGAGGAAATGAACAAACGCCGCAGCGAAATCACCAGCCTGAACGAAACCATAGCCGCCAGCGGCGACAGGCTGAAGCGCACGGCCATAGCCGCGCCGGTGAAAGGCACGGTCAAGCGCATTCTCATCAACACCATCGGCGGGGTCATCAAGCCCGGCGAAACCATTCTGGAACTGGTGCCCCTGGACGACACCCTGATGATTGAGGCGCGCATCAAGCCCACGGATATCGCGTTCCTGAAACCGGAACAGAAGGCGGTGGTCAAAATCACGGCCTATGACTTCTCCATTTACGGCGGCCTGGAAGCCGAAGTGGACGACATCAGCGCCGACACCATTGAGGACAAACGCGGGGAGCCCTATTACCTGGTCAAGCTGCGCACGAAAAAGAACGCCATGGTTTCCCGCGAAGGCAAGCCTTTGCCCATCATTCCCGGCATGACCGCATCCGTGGATATCATTACCGGGAAAAAGACCGTCCTGGCCTACTTGCTCAAGCCCGTGACCCGGGCCTGGCAAAATGCCATGACTGAACGGTAATACGCCGTGGCGCGGCGCTCGCTTCGCCCCGGCGGCGTGGGAGTGTGGGACGTCCCCGGACGTATGTGCCTGGGCCTGGTTCTCACTCTGCTCCTGACGCTTGCCCCCGGCCCGGCTCTGGCCCAAAACGCGCCGGAGGCGAAGGAAGAGCTTTCCGTGGCCCTGGGCGCGGCTCCACGCGAGGCGTCGGCGGAAAAACAGCAGGCCCTTCCCGTGGAAGTGGCGGAAGCAGCGGCAACGCCCCGGCCGGATGATTCCGGGCGCGCCGCGCCGCCCGCGCCGGAAAAAACCGAAAGCCCGGCTCCGCAGCGGACGCTGGAAACGGCCGCGCTGTCCGGTTCTCCCTCCGGCCAGGAAGGCCAGCGCCGGGAACTGAGTCCCGACGCCACCAGGCAACTTGAGAAAATATTGCAGGATGTGCCTCCCTCCAAACAGGAGACACAACGGCAACAGACTGGGGAGAGCAAAGGCGGAACCCCCCCCGCCCAGGCCGCCCAAACAGCTCCGGCCCAGACGGCTCCCGTCCGTCCGGTGGCCTCCGTTCCAGCGGCCCCGGCGGCGCAGGGGGGAGGGGCAGCGGCGGGCGGCAGCGGCATACGCCTGTTCGGCACGGTGGAATTTCGCGGCGCGCTCAAAAACATGCCCAAGTGGGAACGGGTACTGAACGCGGAAAAACGTTCGCCGACTTTTGACAAAGACCTCAGCCCGGTCATGCGGCCCGCCGTGTACACGCAGTGGAAAGAGCTGACGCAGCGCGCGGGTTCCATGCCCATCATGGAAAAACTGCGCTCGGTCAATGTGTTTTTCAACCGCTGGCCCTACCGCACGGATCGGGAAGTGTACAAGGTGGAAGACTACTGGGCCACGCCCTGGGAGTTTATGAAAAACTCCGGCGACTGTGAGGACTACGCCATTGCAAAATTCTACGCGTTGAAAAAGCTGGGCGTGAACCCGGAAAATATGCGCGTTGTCGCTTTGATAGATAAGATCAGAAACATAGGGCACGCGATACTTGTGGTGTACACGGACAACAATGCCTACATTCTGGACAACTTGACGGACCTTGTGCTGTCGCACGAACGCTTTAAGCAGTACGCGCCCCAGTATTCCGTCAACGAAGTGTATCGCTGGGCGCATGTTACGCCCACGCAGAAACGGTGATTTACCTCTTGAGGGCATAGAGTTTTTTAACGTATAGGCGAAGAAGAATGGTTGCCGTGATGCCGGAGCGCGGCGTGCAAAACCATTCAGCGGGTATAATGCTCCGGCGGCGCCAGGCGGCGCTTCGCGATGCGGTTCCGGCCAGCGACCGGAACGGGCGTTGCAAATTAAAATGCTCCACGGAGAATCCCATGGCAGAGAGCACAGCAACAGCGGCGGCTTCCCCAACGACCCAGGCCAGCCAAAGGCGTTCGCGTCTTTTCATGTTCGGCGTGGCCATTCTGGTTTTGACCATCGGCGGGGTGTCCATTTGGGCGTACAAGGAAATCCAGTCCGCAGAGCACAAGCTGGAAGAAAACCTCGCCCTGCGCGCCGGGCTTATCGTGGACGGCCGGGTGGACGCCATAGACACCCACCTCAAAAGCATGCGCGCCGCCGCCGGCAGGCTGGTGGACGCGGAAATGTTCAAATACTTCGCCTTTGAGGTGGACCAGTTCGACGGCGACGTGGGCATGCTGGTGGCGCCCGGCCCAAAGGGCGGCGCCGCGGCGGGCAGCGCGCCCGGGAGTGCGGAAGACCGCGCGGAAAAGGTGGCGGAACAGCTGCCGCTGTGGGTGGTCAACCTGCGGGACTTTACCGTGGCGGAGGGCTTTGTCTCCGGCCGGGTGGTGAACAGAAAGGGCGACACCTACATTTCCACCATGGCCACCCCCGTGCCCATGCGCAAGGAACTGCAGGACCAGGTGCGCGTGGTGCTGGAATCCGGCCGCAGCATTATCACGCCGGTGTATTCCGGTCCGCTGGGGCTGGCGCACGACATTATCATTCCCATTATGGCCCCGGCTTTTGAACAGGGCAGTAAGCCCGTTTCCGCGCTCGTCCTGTCCAAGGCAGCCACGGGCAAGAACAGCCTGAGCGAGCTGGTGGGCTCTTCCTCCGTCGCGGCGGAAGGCTTTGTGACCCGCTTTATCCAGAGAACCACGGGCGGTTTTGAGGAAGTGGGCCTGGGCGCTTCCGCTGACATCCGCAAGATCGGCGCGCCGGAAGGGCTGGACAAGGACCGCATTCCCTTTGGCATGCGCGCTTCCGTGGGCGGCAAGGAGCAGGTCTATTCCATGGGCCGCAAGGTGCCGGGCACGGACTGGTGGATCATACAGGAGCGCGACTACGCCGCTTCCCGCCTTGACTACCGCGACAGCGTCCGCAATATCCTGGGCCTGGCCTTCCTGACCAGCCTTGCGCTGGCGCTGCTGGTCACCGTGTTCTGGTGGCGGCTGGTTGGCAAGGAGCAGGAAGAAATAGCCCAGCAGCTGCGCGAGCTGTCCACGGTTATCGGCGAGCAGAAGCAGCTTTTGGACGGCATCAACAGCACCATGAGCGACCCCATTTCGCTTACGGACGCCAAGGGCGTGTACCGCTACGTGAACTTGGCCTTTGCCAGCGCCGTGGGCCGCGAGCCGGAAGACGTGATGGGCCTGGATACCGCCGCCGTGTTCGGTTTTGACACGGCCAGGCGTCTGGGCGCTTCCGACCAGCAGGTGCTGGCCGACCAGTCCGCCCTGACCGTGGACGAGACCATCTGGCTGCAGTCCAAGCGCCATTTCTTCCAGATTTCCAAGGCCCCCCTGCAGAACGTGGGCGAGGGCGGCGAGCCCGGCATCGTTTCCGTGTTCCGGGACATCACCAAGCAGGTGGAAGCGCAGGAACGCGGCAGCCGCATGGTGCAGCAGACCATTGACGCTCTGGTGCGGGCCATTGAAGCTTCCGACCCCTTCCTGGGCGGGCATTCGCGCATCATGGGCAGCATAGCCGCCCTGATGGCTAAAAACATGAACCTGTCGGAACGGGACGTGGCCACCATTTCCACGGCGGCCTCCCTTTCCCAGATCGGCAAAATGTTCGTGCCGCGCGAAGTTTTGACCAAGCCCGGCCTGCTCACGGACGAGGAAAAGAAGCAGATGGAACAACACGTGGAGTACGCGCGGGAAGTGCTGAAGGACATTGAGTTCGAACTGCCCGTGCTGGACGCCGTGTACCAGATGAACGAGCGCCTGGACGGCCGCGGCTACCCCAGGCAACTGGCGGGCGAGGAAATAGACGTTGCCGCGCGGGTGCTGGCGGTTGCCAACGCCTTTACGGCCATGGCCCGGCCGCGTTCCTACCGCCCGGCCATGCAGGTGGCGGACGTGCTGACCATTTTGGAAAAGCAGAGCGACGCGTATGATCCCAGTGTCGTGGCGGCTTTGGGTGCCGTACTCAAAACCCCGGCCGGGGAGCGCATTGTGGCTCAGGCGGCCTCGTCCAAGGCTTCGTAGCAACGCGGTGCCCGTATCGTAAACGGGCCGGGTTTGCCGGGAGTATTCCGGCAAACCCGGCCTTTATGATTTGGTCCGGGGAGGCGCGCGGGCGGCGCCTGGCAGGAGCGGCGGGAAGGTTAGGCTTTCGCGGCGTCCCGCATAATTTTTTTGGATTTTTTGTGTTCGTACATATTCAGGTCCGCTTCCTCAATAAGGTCGTTCAGTGTTTTCGCCGTGGCGTTGGGGTAGAGGGAGGCGCCGTAGCTGATGCTCATTTCATACGGCTTGAAATTCTCATGCCCCACCTTGTACAGTTGTTTGCCCACCTCGGCCATTTTGCCCGCGATGAACTCTTGGGAAGGAATTTCCGTCACGATAATGATCTCGTCGCCGCCATAGCGTATTCCCTTACACTGCTCGCCGCAAACCTGGTTGAGCACGCCGGCCACGGATTTTATGTACCAATCCCCTTCCTGGTGCCCGTACATATCGTTGACGAACTTCAGCCTGTCTATGTCAATGAAGCACAACTGTATTTGTATGTGGCGCTTGTCGCACTCTTCAAAAAGGTATTGCAGAAGCTCAAGACCGGCCCGGCGGTTGAGCATGGAGGTCATACTGTCAAAAGTGGCGATCTGCTTCAGCGTCGTGATGTCCGACAGACCGATCAGATACAAGGTCCGGCCGCTTGATTGTATTGTTTTGGCGGACATGAGGACTATCTTGCCCTCTGTGATGCCCACTTCCAGGTTTGCAAACTCTTTTTCCGCGGCGATTTTTCTCAGCAGACGGCAGGCGATGTCGCTGTCATGTTCCAGGCCGGGCATAATGTCGTGGAAGCCGGTTTCTTCGCTCAAGTCCACGCCGAGCCATTCGCGTATGAGCTGTGCCGCCATGGCGTTGTATTTGACGACTTTCAGCGTTGCCGCGTCAAAAAGAATGGTCAGGCTGGGCGTGGTTTCGAAAAGCTGATTCAGATACTCTTCGTTTTTTTTCATAATATCAAAACCGGCTTTTATTTCCCGCTGCGCCGGTTTGAACACGACGCGCCATTCAAAAGCCAGCACAAACAGGGCCAGGCCCAATATGGAAAACTCCAGAATCTGGAGCTGCAGCAGTTTTTTGTTGGACTCTTTGTCGTACTGAAAGACAATGTCGTCCATGTATTTCAGAAAAAGGCCCTCATTGGCGCGGACGGCCTGGACAAGCAGCTGCAGCGCGGCTTGGTCCACCGGCCCTTTCTTGCTTTCCAGCGCGGACCGCACAGCGTTGACGATGGCCTGGTAATGCGGCTCCATTTTTTCAAAAAGAGCCTGAACCTCCGGGCTGTTGCCTCCAGGCAGGTCCAGGGCTTTGTTGCCGTAGCGCAGCCCTTCGTGCGATGCCCGCCACAGGTCGCTGGAAGCGGTCAGTTCCTTGAAAAGCCGGGACCGGGCGTCGTTTGTCTCCGCGGAAAGCAGCGCAAAGGAGCACTTGGCGATTTTTTGGCTCAGCATCCGCTGGCGGCCGGAAAGATTGACCACACGCGCATCGCTTTTCATGCTCATAATGGCCAGCTGGATGATGACCTGGCTTATCAGCAGCAGCGATGCGGTGGCCAGCAGGGCCATGGCATACCGTTTGTTTATGTAGGTAAAGCCATCATCTGTTTTTAGGACGGCATTTTTGAGCAAAAATACCCCCGGAGAAAGGTGTTGTGGTATGCCCCTGGGGCATGCCGGGTAAGACGTTGGCTGCCTGCAATTATGTAACATCGTTGAGAAAAAGACAACCATCTGCGGCGTGAATTCACTTGTCTTTCAGCAATTTTTCCACATAGCGGGACTTGAGCTGCTTTTGCGCCAGGCCGCGGGCCACGGGCGGGAGCTTGAGAACGGCGCCCAGCAGCCCGGCGGCCAGGCGGTGGCTGGAAAGCACCTGGTTGTCGAAAATCAGATTTTGCAGGGTGCCGCGTTCCACCGCCATCAGCACCAGCCGGTGCGCGGTGTTCAGCGGCGTGATGGCGCGGCCGGGCCGCCGGACCAAGCTCAGGCTTTTGGCGGGGCAGGCGCGCACGCACACGCCGCAGCCCAAGCATATTTCCTCGCGTAGCGCGGGCGGGATTTTGGCTTTTTTGCCTTTGGCCGCCGGTTTTTCCCCGCCTTGAGCGGGCGCGTCGTGCAGGGCGTGCACCGGGCAGATTTTAACGCACTTGCCGCAGCTCCGGCAGGAATCCGCGTCCAGCCTGATGATGAAGTCGGAATGGATGCTCTGGACAATGCCGAAGCGCTTGACCGCGGCCAGGGCCTCGCAACAGCAGCCGCAACAGTTGCAGATGAAGTTGACCCCTTCCCTGTTGTTTTCCCCGAACTGGACCAGGTTCTCGCTGTAGGCTTTTTGCAGCAGCTCCCGGCACTCTTCCTTGCTCACGGCTTTGGCGTGGCCGTGCTTGATGAGCGAATGCGCGGCGGAATTGAAGGTCATGCAGATATCCATGGGCGCGGAACAGGAAGCGCCCTGGTGCTCTTTTTTGTGGCGGCAGTAACACATGCTTACGCCCACGGCCGTGGCGCTGTCCACAATGTGTTCCGCCCGCTCGTAGTCCAGAATCTCCAGGCGGGCGGCCTCGTCCAGGGCCGCCCCTTGCACGAACACCCGGCCCAGGCCCGTGTCCCCGGTCATGAACAGGGTGCGCATAAAGTCCTCTTCCACGTGGATATACTGGTGGAGCAGCCCGGCCAGGGCTTTCTGGTCAATGTCATGACGCACGCGCATGAAGGCGAACTCAAAGAATCCGGCCATGGGCGGGGGCAGGCAATACACCTGCTGCCCGTTCTGCTCCAGGTCCAGCAGAATGGCGCGCCCGGCCAGGGTTTCCAGCAGCCTCCGGCTTTCCGCCAGGGGGCGTTGCCAGGCTTTGGCAGCGTCTTCCGCGCTGAAGGGCTTGATGGGCAACTGGGAAACCAGTCCGGCCTCTTCTTCGGAAAACAGCATTTTCAGAATTTCAAACAGCAGCGGCGTGGCGGGCGCGCCCTGCGGGAAGCGGTTCAGTCGTTCGGCAAGGCGCCCGTACGCGGATGAGTTATGATGGTGGGCCATGGCGCGCGCTCCTTTAGAGCTATTCACTTGCTCTCGTGTAGGCGGAACTTTGACCTTTACACTCTATGCTTTTTCCCACAGATACGTCAAAAGGCATACAGTTTCCTTTTCCTTGCACGGCACGCGGTAAACAGGGAGGCGTTCCATGAAGTTTTCGCTTGCGTCCACGGACAATCCGCTGCTCCGGAAATTACGCTCCGGCGAGCTGGTCGTGGGAACCTGGGTCAGCGCCTTGCGCGACCCTCTGCTGGTGCGGCTGGTGGCCTGGGCGGGCTTTGACTACGTGTTCATCGACATGGAGCATTCGGGCATCACGGAAAGCACGCTGATGGACCTGTGCCTGGTGGCCAGGGAATGCGGCGTGACGCCCATTGTGCGGCCCGTGAACCCGAACAGTCTGGCGCGGAACGGGCGGCTGCTGGATATCGGCGCGGCCGGGCTGATTATCCCCCACGTGGAAAATGCGTCCCAGGCGCGGGAGATCATTGCCAGCACCAAATTTTTTGACGGCGGTACCCGTGGGTACTGCTCCAAGACCCTCAATTCCGGTTTCGAGCGCAACGACGCCGCCGCGCTGCGCCACACGGACGAAAACACCGTGCTGGTGGCCCAGTTCGAAGACCCCGCGACCATAGCCGTGGCGGACAGCATCCTCTCCCTGCCGGGCGTCAGCATGGCCATTGTGGGCCGGGGCGACCTGGCGCACGGCATGGGCCTTTCCGGCAAGCCCCAGGACGAGCGGGTCGCGGCCGAAGTGGAAAAGGTGATCGCTTCCTGCCGCCGCAACAATGTGGCCCCCGGCCTGTTGGTGGGCGGCGTGGACGAAGCCAGGGAATGGATAGCCCGGGGCATGCGCTGTATCACCTACAGCAACGAGGTGAACCTGCTGCAGAACGCCTACGCGTCGGCGCTCAAAGATATCCGCGCCTGCGCGAAATAGCCTTGCCCGCGCCGGACGGGAGGGATAAGCCCGTTCCCGCCCGGCGTGCCGGAGGCCCTATTGGGCGTTCCAGGGCTTCATGAACTCTGCCGCGCTGCCCCCGGCGTCCAGGTGGCGCAGAAGCGCGCTGCCGAAGACCACGGCGTGCGGCGGCTCTTTCAAGCCCTTCAACTGGTCGGGATGCTGGATGCCGAAACCCAGGGCCACGGGCAGGGAAAAGGCCCGCCGCGCTCTGGCCACGGTGTCGGCCGCTTCCGGAGGCAGTTCCCGGCGCACTCCCGTGGTTCCCATGACCGAGACCACGTACACGTAGCCGGAAGCCTGTGCGGCATAGGCGGCCATGCGTTCGTCGCCAGTGTTGGGGCCCACCAGGGCGATAAGGTCCAGGTTCGCCGCCTTGAGCGTTGCGCGCATCGGCCCGTCTTCTTCCAACGGCAGGTCCGGCACGATAAGGCCCTGCACCCCGGCCCATGCGGCCTCGTCCGCCAGGCGTTCCAGCCCGTATTGCAGGAAGGGGTTGTAATAGCCCATCAGCACCAGCCCGGCCCGGAGGCGGGGGGAGAGTCCGGCCAGGGTTTCCATGATCCAGGCCAGGGTAATGCCGCTTTCCAGGGCCCGGCGGGAGGCGTCTTCCACCACAGGGCCGTCGGCCACCGGGTCGGAAAAGGGCACGCCCACCTCAATGATGTCCGCTCCGTTGTCGTCCAGCTCCCGCAGGGCCGCGAGGAAACGCCTGCGGTCGGGAAACCCGGCCGTGATGAAAGGAATACGCGCGATGCGCCCCTGTTTGTTGGCCGCTTCTATGCGCTGTTGCAGAGTGGGTGTGTTCATACCGGGCCTCCTTGGAGTTCGGGAAGGTGTTCGGATGCGATGCCCAGGTCCTTGTCGCCCCGGCCGGACAAGTTGACCACCACATGGGAGCCTTTGGCGAATGCGCCGGGGTTGTCCAGCACCCAGGCCAGCGCGTGGGAGGATTCCAGGGCAGGGATAATGCCTTCCGCGCGGGAGAGCGTGGTAAAGGCCCGCAGGGCGGCTTCATCGTTGATAATATGGTATTCGGCCCGGCCCTGGGCGGCGAGCTGGGAGTGTTCCGGCCCCACGCCGGGGTAGTCCAGCCCGGCGGACACGGAGTGCGAAGGCTGGATCTGGCCGTCCCCATCCTGCAGCAGCATGCTGTACTGGCCGTGCAACACGCCCGGCGAGCCCAGGTTGATGGGCGCGGAATTGTAGCAGCCCGGCTTCCCGGTGCCGCCCGCTTCGATGCCGATGAGCCTCACGCCGTCCGCCTCCGGGTCCGAGGCAAAAGGATAGAACATGCCGATGGCGTTGGAGCCGCCGCCCACGCAGGCCAGCACCGCGTCAGGCAGGCAGCCGATTTGCTTGCGGATCTGCTCTTTGGTCTCGCTGCCGATAACGGCCTGCAGGTCGCGCACCAGGGTGGGAAAGGGGTGGGGACCGGCCGCCGTGCCGAAACTGTAGTGCGTGGTGGCCTGTTCCACTATCCAGGCCCGCAAAGCCGCGTTGATGGCGTCTTTCAGGGTGCAGGTGCCGCTGTCCACGTGTATGAGCCTCGCGCCCAGCAGCTTCATGCGGGCCACGTTGGAGGACTGGCGCTCTATGTCCACGCTGCCCATGTAAATGTCGCAGCCCATGCCCAGCTTGGCGGCGGCCGCGGCTGTGGCTACGCCGTGCTGGCCCGCGCCGGTTTCCGCCAGCAGCTTGGTTTTGCCCATGCGTTTGGCCAAAAGCGCCTGGCCCAGAGTGTTGTTCATCTTGTGCGCGCCCGTGTGCAGGAGGTCCTCGCGCTTGATCCAGAGGGTGAAGCCCAGTTCCCTGGACAAGGCGTCGCAGCGCGTGAGCGGGGTGGGGCGTCCCGCGAAGTCGCGCAGCAGTCCTGCCAGCTCCTCCTGAAAGGGCAGGGAGGGCAGTATGGTTTTGCAGGCCTCCTCCAGCTCGCGCAGGGGAGGAATGAGCAGTTCCGGCACGAACTGCCCGCCGAATTCGCCGAAGTATCCTTTTTTCATGACCGTATCCTTTGGTTATGACAGGGCGCGCAGCCTCCGCTGGGCTTCGCGCACGCGTTGATGGTCTTTGACGCCGGGCCGTATTTCCAGGGCGGAATTCAGGTCCACGCCGTCAGGGGTGCAGACGGACAGGGCGTCTTGCAGATTTTCCGGCCCCAGGCCCCCGGCCAGGAACCAGGGCCGGGGCGAAACAAGGCCCTGCAGCGCGGCCCAGGCCAGGGGGCTGCCGCTGCCGCCGCCGCTTTTCCCCGCATCCAGCAGGAAATACGCGGCCACTGGGGCGAAACGCGTCATTTCCGCCTCCAGTTCCTTGCGCGAAAGCGCGTCCGGCCACAGCACCTTGATGACGCGCTCCCGCCCCACGGCCCGGCAGAAGGACGGGTTTTCGCCGCCGTGCAGTTGCACGTAGTCCAGACGCGCGTATTCCGCCGTGCGCAGCACGCTGTCCAGGTCCGTCCCGGCGAACACGCCGACGCGGCGGGGCGGGCCGTCCGGCAACGAGGCCACGAAAGACGGCGGCACGCGGCGCGGGCTTGACGCCACGAAAATGAAGCCGGTCAAATCCACGCTCAACTCGTGGCAGAGCAGCGCGTCCTCGCGCCGGGTCAGGCCGCAGACTTTGCACAAGGGGTCAGGCATGGGTGCTCTTCTTGCTTGCGGGTGCCAGCAGCGCGGCCAGTTCCCGGCCGGGATCGTCGCCGCCCATGAGCGAACTGCCCACCAGGGCCGCGTCAAACCCCAGGGAGAGCAGGGTGCCGAGCTGCACCGGCGTTTCAATGCCGCTGGCGGTGATCCAGAACTCTTCCGGCCGCTTGCGGGCCGCCAGGCGCGGGGAAACGGAAAGATCCATCCGCAGCGTATCCAAATTCCGGTTGTTGACCTGGATGATGGAGGCTTCGGCGTCCCTGGCCCGGTAAAGGTCGTTTTCGTCAAAAATTTCCACCACGGCCTCCAGGTCCAGTTCCCGACTCTTGAGAATGAGCGCGCGCAGCATGTCCGTGTCCAGCATACGCGCGATGAGCAGCAGGGCGGAAGCCGGGGAGGCGGCGGTCTGGTCCACCTGCAGGGGGTGCAGGATGAAGTCCTTGCGCAGCATGGGCAGGCCCGCTGAAGCCATGCGGGAGAGATAGGCCATGCCGCCCTTGAAGTAGACCTCTTCCGTCAGCACGGAGAGCGCACCCGCCCCGGCCTGCGCGTAGGCGGCGGCGACCTCTTCCGGCCCGGCGGCCAGGTTGATGTCGCCTTTGGACGGGGAAGCGCGCTTGTATTCCGCGATAACCGCCAGCGGCGCTTTGGCCCGCAGCGCCCCCGCAAAGGAAGGGCGCGGCCCGTCCAGGGGCGGCGGCATGCGCCCGGCGGCGGCCAGCTTGCCCAGGGCGGCTATTTCAGCGTCTTTGGCTTTGCGGAAACGCTCAAGCATGGCAGAACCTCCTGCCCGCGCCGTCGGCCACGGCGGTTTGGGCCGTTTGCATGGCTTTGGCCATGCGCGGCCGGTTGTAGCCCCGTTCGGGGTCCAGGGTTTCGTCTTTGTGTTGGTCCATGCCCAGCAGATAGAGGGCAAAACCCAGGTTCAAGGCCAGCATCTCGCGCATGGCCTTGGGTCCCCGGCCGTGCAAGAGTTCGCGCAGCACGTCGGCCGCCTGTTCCGGGCCTTCCACGGCCAGGTCCTCTTCCGCGCGGGGGGAAAAGCCGTAGTCCGCCGGGTTGAGCCTGCCCGGCCGGGTGCGGCCGTTCTGCACAAAGACCAGGTCCGCCTCGCCCATGGGGGTCAGTTCGTCATAGCCCCCGGCCCCGCTCACCACTGCTCCGCTGCCCCCGGACGTGCGGGCGAGGGTGGCCGCCACCAGGGGCAGCTGGGCTTTTCCGGGCACGCCCAGAAAATGGTGGGTGGGCTTGGCCGGGTTGACCAGGGGACCCAGGATATTGAACAGCGTGCGCACGCCCAATTCGCGCCGCACGGGCATGACGTGGCGGAAGGAAGGGTGGTAGCGGGGCGCGAACAAAAACACGAACCTTTCGCGCTCCAGGGTGCGGGGCACGGCTTCCGGCGGGGTGTCCAGGGGTATGCCCAGCTGTTCCAGCACGTCCGCGCTGCCGCAGCGGGAGGACACGGAACGGTTGCCGTGCTTGAGCACCCTGTGGCCCATGCCCGCCAGGCTCAGCGCCGTGGCCGTGGAGCAGTTGAAAGAGGACTTGCTGTCCCCGCCCGTGCCCACGATATCAATGCAGTTCCCGCTTACCGGGGGCACGGGCACGGCCCGCGCCAGCACGGCGTGCACGGCCTCGCCCACTTCTTCCGGCGTTTCGCCCTTGGCGCGCAGGCCCAGCAGCAGCGCCCCGGCCTGGGAAGGGGAAAGCTCGCCGTCCATGAGCCGGGAAAAGGCTTCCGCCGCTGTTTCCTGGCTGAGGTCTTCGCCCTGAGCCAGGGTTTCGATAATCGCGGCCATGCGCATGGGCGAGCCGGAACGCAGCGGCGTTACGGGCGCGGCGGCGCGGACTTCACCGGCGTCATGCGCCAGCAGGGCCGAGGGGAAATTGGCCAGCAGCCGGGGGCCTTCCGGGGTGAGCACGGATTCCGGGTGGAACTGCACCCCGGCCCAGGGCCGGTCGGCCAGGCGCAGGGCCATGACTTCCTTTTCTCCGTGCGGGGCGGTGGTAAAGGCCGTAAGGCGCAGGTTTTCCGGCGCGTTTTCCGGGTGGACCACCAGGGAGTGGTAGCGGCCTATTTTCATGGGGCTGGCCAGGCCGCTGAACAGCCCGGCGCCGTCGTGCGCCAGTTCCGACTGCTTGCCGTGCATGACGCGCGGGGCCAGCTCCACCCGCGCCCCCGAGAAATGCCCCAGGATCTGGTGGCCCAGGCACACGCCCAGCAGGGGCACGTTTTTGGGCAGCAGGCGCAGGAACTCCAGGCACAGCCCGGCGTTTTCCGGCCGCCCGGGCCCCGGGGAAATGCAGACCATTTCCAGGCCGGGGTTTTGCGCCAACTCCAGCAGGGCGGGGTCGTCGTTTTTCTTCACCACGGGGTCGCGGCCCAGTTGCAGAAAGGTCTGCACCAGGTTGAAGGTGAAGGAATCGTAGTTGTCTATGAGCAGGAACATGGTTTTCTCCATATTTTCAATGCGTTCAATCAGCGGCTTCCGGCTCGCCCAAGACTACTTTGGCGATGACGGCGGCTTTGGCGCGGCATTCTTCCCATTCCTTTTCCGGCACGGAATCGTGCACGATTCCCGCCCCGGCCTGCCAGCGCACCTGGCCGTCGCGCACCCACAGGCTGCGGATGATGATGCCGAAATCCAGGTGCACGGCGTCCGTATCCAGGCCCAGCCAGCCCACGGCGCCCGCGTAGGGGCCGCGCGGCATGCCTTCTTCTTCCGCGATGATTTCCATGGCCCGGACCTTGGGCGCGCCGCTGACCGTGCCCGCCGGGAAGGTGGCGGCCAGCACGTCCAGGCCGTTCAGCCCCGGCGCGAGGTCCGCGCTGATGCGGGAGGTGAGGTGCATGACGTGGGAAAATCGCTCCACTTCCATGTAGCGGTCCAGGCGCACACTGCCGGGCCGCGCAATGCGGCCCAGGTCGTTGCGGCCCAGGTCCACCAGCATGACGTGCTCGGCGGTTTCCTTGGGGTCCTGCAGCAGTTCGTCGCCGAACAAAGCGTCCTGGGCCAGGTCGCGGCTGCGCGGCCTGGTGCCGGCTATGGGGCACAGGCGCAGCCGGTCCGCCTCGCAAGTGATCAGCACTTCCGGGGACGAGCCGAGCAGCGCGCCGTCCGGCAGGCGCATGTAGAACATGTAGGGGGAGGGGTTGATACGCCGCAGCCGCCGGTAGAGGCTGAAGGGGCTTTCCGCAAGCGGCGCGCTGAAGGGCGTGGAGATGACCACCTGGGTGGCTTCACCCCGGTGCAGCATGTCTTTGACCCGGGCCACGGCGGCGGTGTAGCCTTCCCGCCCGGCCGTGCGCGCGGGCGCGACGGGCTGGGCCGGGCGCGCGGGCACCACGGGCGGCAGGGCTTTCAGGGGGCCGCGTTCCCCGCGCAGGGTGATGCGGGTGATCTTGTTGTAGCCGTGGTCAAAGACGATGAGCGTGCCCGGCAGAGCCATGGCGGCCTGGGCTTCCCGCGGGGGCAGGGCTTTGGCCAGCTTGGGCTCGAAAAGACCCGCCACGCCGTAGCCCATGTAGCCATACAGGGCACGGGTGATGGGCGGCTGCGGCAGGCGGGGATCCTGGGCCAGCTCCAGGCCGCGCATGACCGCGCGCAGGCCTTCAATAAACGGTTTGCCCGCGTGCTCTTGCAGGGCGGCAAGGGCCTCGTCCACCGTGCGCAGGTGCAGAAGGCCGTCCCGGCAGGAAGCGGCGAGCAGAAAGTCCGTGGCGATAATGCTGTAGCGGCCCCAGCGGCCGTCGGTTTCCGCGCTTTCAAACAGCACGCCCTGGTGTTCGCCCACCAGGCGTATGAACAGGCCCACCGGGGTTTCCAGGTCGCTGTCCAGAAGTTCGGGGTATTGCGTGAGGCGGATGCGCATACGGTCTCCTTGTGTTGCGGGGGCGGGGGCAACGCGGGAGGCCGGGGGCAAAACAAAAGGGCCGCAAGCGTCGCCTGCGGCCCCTGAAGCATGTGCTCAATTTCTAAGCATGTCTCATGACCGCAAGAAAAGAGCCGTCCCACCAAAGCCCTTGGCAAAGACCACGCGGAGAAAGGACGCTCAGGGAAGCGGCCTGCATGGCGGGGGAGGGGTTTCTTGCGTTCATGTGATGTTCCATTTCGATTGTTAGCCGCACATATAGTCGCCAAACGGCGCGGCGTCAAGTGGAATATGCACCCGGGTGAGCGCGTTTTGAAAAACGGCAACCCCCGCAGGGCGGGGGTTGCCGTGGTTATGGAGTGTCTCTTACGGGGAGTATGCACCAAGGCCGTCATCAGCCGGAGTACGTGATGATGTGCTGCAAGAGCTGCGCCTGGGCTTCGGCGTTGTCGCTGTTGAGGGCAGCTATGGTGGCCGCGTCGATGGGCGCGCTGCTCAGGTGCAGGTCTACGGTTTGCAGTACCTCCGTGTTCCCGACATTATGCACCGTCAGCGTCAGGTCGATTCCGTCCGTGGCGTGCAGATCCAGACGACCCGCTTCCACCAGGGCCTTGAGGCCGTCCAGGGACACGTCTCCCGCATCGGAGAACAAGGTCGCCAGGCTCAAGTGGTCCTGATCAATGTAGAAGTCGCTGACCGTATCCGTGCCTCCGTCCATGTCCGCAGCCTTCCAGACAAAGGTATCGGCCCCGATCCCGCCGACCAGGATGTCGTTGCCCGTTCCGCCGTAGATGAGGTCGTTGCCCGCATCTCCGTAAATGGTGTCGTTGCCCGCATCTCCGTAGATGGTGTCGTTGCCGTCACCGCCGTGGAGGATGTCATTGCCGCCTCCTCCATGGATGATGTCGTTGCCGGCATCGCCGTGGATGGTGTCGTTGCCGTTGCCGCCGTAGATGACGTCGTGCCCTTCGCCGCCGGAGAGCGTATCGTTGCCCGCCCCGCCGGAGATGACATCGTCGCCTGTGGTGCCGGTCAGGGTGTTGTCGGCCGCGGTACCGATGAAGGTATGCGCGGCGTCGCGGATGTGCAGGTCCGCCGTGGCGGTATCGCCGTCAGGGGAACCTATGGTGTAGGTGAAGTCCGCATGGACGGCTGTTACACCCGGGTTGGCGTCAAAGGTGTAGCTGCCGTCAAGGTTCAGCTTCAACGTGCCGTCGGGCGTGGGAACCGTGGCCACACCGGCGACAAAAGCGTATTCGGTGGCGCCGAAGGCCACGGACTGCAGTACCGCCCTGTCGTTGAGGTGCGCCGTGCCGAGCAGGTCATCCGCAAGGCCGTCGGGAGAGAGGTTAGTGAGCACGTTGCCCGTGGTCCTGAGGAACGGCGCGGGTTGCGTGTACTGTACGATGTCTTCGATGAACAGCCTGGCGTCGCCCCGGGTCGTGGAGCCTATGTCCAGAGTGTAAAGGGACAGGGTGTAGTTTCCGGTGGTGTTGATGTGCACGCTGATGACACCCTGCTGGTATTGCGTTGCCGCGCCCTGCGTGCCCAACTGGCCGGCGGCTACCGTATTCCCGCTCGCATCCTTCAACACGTAGAAGGAAGCGTCCCGGTCGTAGTTGCTGCTGTTCTGCCGGCCGTTCATGAACTGGTAGTTGAACTTGAAGTCCGAGCCCCCGGTCAGCGCGAAGGTCTTGGCGACGATGCTGGCGTCCTGGAAGCTGTTGGTTTGCCCGGTGTTGTTGGTTATGGTGACACCCAGCGTGGCCAGATAGCTGATGGCGGCGTTGGTGTTCGCACCATACCCGAGTTGGCTGACCACGTTCGCCAAAGTGGCGCCGCTGGCGCTTAAGGTGAACCCGTTTTCCCTGTTGCTGCTGCTGTCGGTATCCAGATCGTTGCTTCCGGTCCAGCCCGTGGGCGTCGACTGGTTATAAGACACCGAACTGCTGCCTACCCGCGTCCAGCCGGCGGCCGTAAAGGCCGTGGCACTGGTGGCGTTGGCATGGTCCAGGGTAATCTGGGTGGCGGCGGGCGTCACCGTCTGCCAGGAGGCGGCGATGTTGTCGTAGGCCGCCGGGTTGTAGTCGTGCACCGTGATGGGCACCGGCACGGCGCGGATGTCGCCGTCGGCGTCCTTGAGGTTGAAGGTGACGTTGTTGAAGGTGATGTCGTTGTCCACGCCCTGGGCCGCTTCAATGCGGTAGGTGCCGTCGGCCTTCACGAACAGGGTCACGCCCTGGCCCAGGTCGATTTCTGTTTCGCCGCTTCCGGTAATCGGGATAACGGTGCCGCCCACACTGATGCTGGCAAGGGTAATGGGCTGGTCCGCGCCGAGCACGCCGGTCAGGAGGTTGCCCGCCGCGGATTCAATGGTGCCTTCCAGGGCGGCGGAAAGCTGGCTGGCGCTGGTCAGGCCGATGTAGGTATCCCCGCCGGTTCCTTCGCTGCCGTCAATGGCAAGACGCATGGCGGTGGCGCCGGCGCCGGAAGTGCCAAGGCCGATGCCCACGGAGTAGACATCCACCAGGTCGCCGCTGGGGCCGTTGACAAAGGTTTGCCAGGCGCTGGGCACGGCGCCGCCTTCGTTGGGTTCCCCGTCGGAGAGGAAGTAGACCTTGTGCTCGTAGCCAGGATAGCTGGCCAGGTCGTTTTGCGCATGGGTCAGCGCGGGGCTGAGACCTGTGTTGTACAGAGTGCCGCCATTCGCCGAAAGGTCGTTGATGGCCGTCTTGGCTGCGGCAATAGTCGCGTAGGTTTGGTTGACGCCCGTGCTGTCCGAGAAGGTCACCAGGTGGATGACGAACGCACCGCCGTTGGCGCCCGCGGCGTACTGATCCAGCATGTGGTTCAGGGCGGCCTTGGTGTAGTCAAGCCGGGACTGTCCGGCCGGGGCGGTATTACTGTTGGTGAGGTTCCAGGCCATGCTGCCGGAGGTGTCCACCACCAGGGTGATGGCGTAGTTCACGGGCTTCGGCTCGTTGATGTCCACGTGCGCGCTGTTCGCCGTGATCTCATCGTCAAACACCGTGATGGTGGTCGAGGCGGACTTGGTGCCGCCAGGCCCTGTTGCCGTGATATTCAGGCCGATGCCGACCGTTTCGCCCATGGCGCTGTCGTTGACGGTGCCGTGGGTCTTGGGTCCGCCCAGGGTGAAGGTGTAGGCGTACGTGCCGCCGCCGGTGTTGGTGACGGAGAAGGTATCGCCGTTGATGACGGCCGAGGCGCTGCCGCCGAGAGCGGCGGGCAGGGTTATGCCGGTGGGCGTGCCGCCGAGGGAAATGGCCACGCTGACCGGCGTGCCGGTGATGGTGAACGTACCGCCCGCCGTCGTGTCCACGGCGCTGCCGTTATGGATCCAGTCCACGCCTGTGCCGTTGGGCAGGGCCGCTTCATGAACGAAGGTGTCCGTGGCGCTGATGGAGATGTCTAACGGGCTCTGGAGGGTCAGTTGCAGGGTGTCGCCCGCCGTATCCCCGTCCGCGTCCGTCACCGTGACTTCAAGCGCGTGGGGACCGGCGGCGAGGCTGCCGCCGGCAAAGCTTGTCTGGCCGGTGGCGGTATCCAGGGTGAGCGTGCTGCCGTTAGCCAGCGCGGCCACCCAGATGCCGGAACCCGGAGCGGTTTGCGAGGCGGTGACCGGGGCGCCGCTGTCCAGCTTTACCAGAATGGAGGCAATGCCGTCCGCGCCGCCGCGAAGATCCAGGCCCGCCAGGGTGGCGATAGTGCCGCTGTCAACGGTGCCAAAGGAATCAATGCCGGGGGAGTGGAACTCAAGCACCGGCACGTCATCCACCACATTGACGTTGACCAGCACGGTGCCGGTGCTGCCAAGGCCGTCGGTCACGGGGATGGTGGCCGTGCCCAGGGGAAGCGGCGCGCCTATGCCGGCATCCGGATGGGCGATGTTGTCGAGCAGGGTGTAGCTCACCGTACCGCTGGTCACGGTCACGAAACCGATGACAATGGAAGCGGCGGAAACCAGGTCGTAGGTACCGTCGGCCGCTGTTATCCCCAGGGGCAGGCCCAGAGGGGCGCTGGCCGTTTCCAGGGGTGAAGCCGGGTCGCTGCCGCTGGCGTTCAGGGCATTTTCATACACCGTCAGCGTCAGGGGCTGGGCTTCAATGACTCTGTCCGCAATGCTCAGGTTCAGGGTGTCGGACGCGATGTCGTTGTCGCCGTCGGTGATAGCTATGGTCACGCTGTCTGTCGCGTTGCCCACATTGGCGTGAGCCGTGTACTCGTAGGTATATTGGCCCGCGCTCAGGAACAGGCGGAAGCTGCCCGTGCCGGTATCAATTGTGTCACCCAGGGTGTAGGCCGCGCCGTTGACCCTGAAGGCGTCCGTGGCATGGGGGCCGTCCGCGCCGAACACCAGGTTCACCAGGCCGGTGGCGGTATGGCCTTCTTCCAGGCTTGCGCTGTCCGGGCCGGGGGTGCCGAGTTCGATGCTGGGGATGTCATCCACCACATTGACGTTGACCAGCACGGTGCCGGTGCTGCCAAGGCCGTCGGTCACGGGGATGGTGGCCGTGCCCAGGGGAAGCGGCGCGCCTATGCCGGCATCCGGATGGGTGACGTTGTCGAGCAGGGTGTAGCTCACCGTACCGCCGGTCACGGTCACGAAACCGATGACAATGGAAGCGGCGGAAACCAGGTCGTAGGTGCCGTCGGCCGCTGTTATCCCCGCAGACAGACCCAGCGTGGCGCTGGCTGTTTCCAGGGGTGAAGCCGGGTCGCTGCCTGTGGCGTTCAGGGCATTTTCGTACACGGTAAGGGTCACAGGGCTTGTTTCAATGACCACGTCCGAGATACCCAGGTTCAGGGTGTCGGACGCGATGTCGTTGTCGCCGTCGGTAATGGTGATGGTTACGCTGTCCGTGGCGTTGCCCACGTTGGCATGGGCCGTGTACTCATACTTGTACTGGCCGCTGTCCAGGAACAGGCGGAAGCTGCCTGTGCCGGTATCCACCGTATCCCCCAGCGCGTAGGCCGCGCCGTTGATCTTGAAGGCATCCGTGGCATGGGCGCCGTCCGCTCCGAAGGTCAGGCTCACGGTGCCGGTGAGGCTGTGCCCTTCCTGCGTGGAGCCGCCGACGCTCAGCAAGTTGATTCCTTCTTCCACGGGAAGGGGGGCGCCTATGGTGATGCTGGGCACGTCGTCGATGACGTTGACGCTGACCAGCACGCTGCCGGTGCTGCCAAGGCCGTCGGTCACGGGAATGCTGGCCGTGCCCAGGGGGAGCGGCGCGCCTATGCCGGCATCCGGATGGGTGACGTTGTCGAGCAGGGTGTAGCTCGCCGTACCGCCGCTTACGGTTACAAAACCGATGACGCTGGAATCGGCGGCAAGCAGGTCGTAAGTGCCGTCGGCGGCTGTGGTCCCGGCGGGCAAACCCAGGGTGATGCTTGCGGTTTCCAGAGGGGAAGCCGGATCGCTCCCGATGGTATCCAGGGCATTTTCATACACCGTCAGCGTCAGGGGCTGGGCCTCAATGACTCTGTCCGCAATGGTCAGGTTCAGGGTATCGGACGCGATATCGTTGTCGCCGTCGGTAATGGTGATGATCACGCTGTCCGTGACATTGCCCACGTTGGCATGGGCCGTGTACTCGTAGGTGTACTGGCCCGCGTTCAGGAACAGGCGGAAGTTGCCTTCGCCGGTATCCACCGTGTCGCCCAGGGTGTAGGCCGCGCCGTTGACCTGGAACGCGTTGGCCGCGCTGGGGCCGTCCGCGCCGAATACGATGCTCACGGGGCCGCTGATGGTCAGCCCCTCAAACAGGCTGGCGCTGTCCGGTCCCGGGTTGCCCAGCTCGATACTGGGGATGTCGTCCACCACGTTTACGTTGACGCTGATCGCGCCGGTACTGCCAAAGGCGTCGGTCACGGGAATGGTGGCCGTGCCCAGAAGGAGCGGCGCGCCTATTCCGGCGTCCGGGTGGGGCGCATTATCCAGCAGCGTGTAGCTCACCTGGCCGCCGCTTACGGTCACGAAGCCGATGACGGCGCCGCCGGAAACCAGGTCGTAGTTGCCGTCGGCCGCCGTTGTCCCGGCGGGCAGGCCCAGGGACGCTGTGGCGGTTTCCAGGGGGGAGGGCGGGTTGCTGCCCGTGGCCAGCGGGGTGTCCAGGGCGTTTTCAAACACCGTCAGGGTTACGGGGCCGGGGGTGACCGCCACGTCCGAGATGCTGAGGAACAGCGTGTCGGAAGCGATGTCCGCGTCGCCGTCGGTGACGGTGATGAGCACGCTGTCCGTGGCGTTGCCGATGTCCGCGTGGGCCGTGTACTGGTAAAAGTACTGCCCGTTGTCCAGAAAGATGCGGAAGCTGCCTTCGCCGGTATCCACTGTTTCACCCAGCGTGTACACCGCGCCGTTGACCTTGAAGGCTTCCAGCGCGTGGGGGCCGTCCGCGCCGAACACGATATCCAGCGCGCCGGTGACGCTGTGGCCTTCAGCCAGGCTGACGCTGTCGTCAGCGGCGGGGGGCGCGCCGATTTCTATGCGCGGAATGTCGTCAATGACGTCAATGTGGGCGTACACGGTACCGGTAACCGCGCCGTTGAGGCTGGTGGCGGAAATGAGGAAGCTGTCCACGTCCCCGGCGGTGTCCGTGCCCTGAATGGCGCCCGGATGGCTGATCTGGTGCTCGAAGTTGTAGTCGAACTCCAGGGTATACTGGCCGTTGCCCAGAGCGATGAGCTGCGGGTTGCTCAGGGTGCCTGTGGTCCCGGCGATTCCCCCGGCCGGAAAGCCGGAGAGCGTGCCGTCGGGCTGCACGGTAAGGATGTGGGCTACGCCGTTCTGGGTCAGGGTGATGGAAGCCACGCCGTCATTGGAAGTGATGAGAAAAGCCACGGTGGCGTGCTGGGAAGCCGGGTCCGGGGTGCTGCCGTTGAGCAGAAAGCGCTCGTTCACCGTCAGGTTAATCCCTTGCGCTTCCAGCGCATACGCGGGGCTGTTCGGCGGAGCGCCGGGGGCCGGATCGGCTCCGGGCGTTATGGCGATAAGCGGCGCGACGGCCGGGGGCAGTGTGTCTTCCGGGTCAAAGGCGACCGCTGTGGAGCGGCCCCACTGGTCCGTGCCGAGAGAGCCCAGACGGTTGACCCCGCCAAGCAGGGCGCCGGGGTCGTCGCTATAGGCGCCGGAGCCGCTGGAAGGACTGCTTCCGGCTGAAGGCCCGGCGGCCGTGGACAAAAGGTCCGGGTTGAAGGCGGTTAAGAAGTCCTTGCCGCTGAGCTGGCTGCCGTCTTCCAGTTCCAGGCTGGGCAGGGCGTCCGCGCCCTTGTCAAAAAATCCGCTGACAACGATCTTGGCGTCGTCAGGAAATGAAAAAACCAGGTCCTTGCCCGCGGCTTCGGTACTGGCCGCGTCCGGGGCAAAGTCCAGCTTCAATACAGAATCGGCGCCGGCGGGCACGGTTATGGTTTGACCTGCGTCCGGGCGGGCGAGTTGTACAACCTGAGAGTTCAGGTTGGCGGGAGGTGTGAGTGCCATACAGTTCCCCTTCCGAGACGTTGCTAGGTGCCCACTTTTGCCCAGGTCCAACCGGAGCGGTGCGGATTTTTTATGTCTCGGAAGTGAGAATTAAATTCAATAAAAATGGAGTCAACGCAGAAATATATTTTATACATGACTCAGTGAGTAGGTAGTAAACGATGACTTATATGAAAACAATGATCAATATCATGTGCCGATTTTTGCAATTAATAACCAAAGTGGCTTGCAACTACAGGCTGCCGTGCCCTGCGTGCGGCGGCACTATCGTGGAGCCGAGGCGGGAGGGCGGCCTGGCCGCCACAAGAGAAAGTACCGGCCCGTTGCAGAATTGCCGCTGTGCTGTATGCGCAAAACCTTGCAGAATAGCATGTACTTCCGCTAAAGCGTATGATAATGGGGACTAACTTGCCGTAGCGCGGCGTATGAAAATACGGAGTATCGCGTGTCATGGGGGAAACAGGCAACGTTTCGTGTAAAATTAATAGTAGAGTAAAATGATCATGCTTTGTGGGTGCGGACACATCCCTCCACAGTCGCACATGGTGACAGTCCCGTATCGTGATAGCGCGCGGGCTCTTGCTGTAAATAAAAAAATAGTAAAAAGTGTACATGGTTAGCCAAGAGGCCCTGGGTTTGTCATGAAGCTCTCCAGGATAGCACTGGCCGCTGTTGTTATGGCGGCGCTTTGTTTCCCTGCGCTATCGGCCTGCGCGGCGCCCGGAAAGGCCGCCGGGACGCTTTCCTATAAAAGCGTCCCCGGCATTACGGAGCGGGAAATCGCGGCTGTTGAGGCCTTGCGCGCGCGGGGCCGGCCCCTTGTTTATGCGGCCCTGCCTTCCACCGAATTGTTTACGGATGAAAGCGACCGGCTTTCAGGCTATACTAAGCATTTCTGCGCGCATCTCTCCGCGCTTTTCGGCCTGAGTTTTGTGCCGGAAGTACGGGACTGGGACGCGATTATTCAAGGCCTGGAAGACGGGAGCGTGGATTTTTCCGGCGACCTGATTCCGACGCCGGAGCGCCGCAAAAAATACCTGATGACCGACGCGATAGCCGAGCGTTCCATTACCATTTTCACCAAGTCCGCCAACGAAGATCTCAACGCTGTCTCCAAAAGGCGCGTTCCTAAGCTGGGGTTTCTGACCGGTTCCGTGCACCTGGCGCCTTTTACCGCCGTGTACAAAAAGCCCTTTGAGCCCGTGTTCGTCGATAATTTCGAGGCCGCCGCAAAGATGCTGCTGGACGATTCCATAGACGCGTTCATCAATGAAAGCGTCACGGAATCGTTTTTTATGAAGTACGACTTTGTCATTCCCAAGGAGTTTTTTCCGCTCACCTATATCCCCGTATCGCTGACGGCGCAGCGGCCCGAATTCGCCGCCGTCATTTCCGTGGTGGACAAATACATTCGCGGCGGCGGTATGGACACGCTGGCGGAACTCTATGCCCAGGGCGCGCATGATTACAGGCGCTACCAGCTTTTCAGCAAGTTCACGGAAGGAGAAAAGCGCTACCTGCAGGAAATGGCCCGCGCAAAGACGACCATACCGGTGGGCATGGAAGACGACAACTACCCCATCTGCTTCTATAATGAACAAGAGAAGGCTTTTCAGGGAATAGTGCCCAGTGTGCTGCGGGAAATCTCCAAGCTCACGGGGCTTGTTTTTGAGCCGGCCAACAAGCCGGGCGTCACCTGGACGGAACTTCTGGCCATGTTTTCTTCCGGCAAGGCCCTGGTTATTTCGGAACTGCTCTATTCCGACGCGCGCTCCGGCAAGTATCTCTGGGCCGACCGGTCCTACAGCACTTCTTTATATATGTTCCTGTCCAGGGCGGGCTACCCTGACCTGGAAATCTACCAGGTGCTGAGCAAGAAGGTGGGCGTGCACAAAGGCACTGTATACGAGGAAATGTATGGCCAGTGGTTCGCGGACAGCAGAGCCATAGCTTTTGATTCCGTGGCGGAAGCCTTTGCGGCGCTGGAAAAAGGGGAGATAGACCTCTTTTTCACCTCGGGCAACCATCTGCTCAGCCAGGCCAATTACCGGCGGAACCCGGGCTTCAAGGCCAATATCGTGCTGCACCACCCCATAGAGTCCAAGTTCGGCTTCCGCCCGGACCAGAATATCCTCGCCTCCATTGTCAGTAAGGCGCAGGCCGTGTCCAGAACCGAAGTCATTGCCAGCCAGTGGGAACGGCGCACTTACGACTACGCGGCGGAAATAGCCCGTACGCGCCTGGTGTTCCTGCTGGTGTTCGCCGCGTTTCTGCTGGGCTTTCTCGGTTTGCTGGGCATTTTTCTGATGAAAAATGTGTCGCTGCGCAAAAATCTTGAGCAAATCGTGGCCATGCGCACCCGGGAGCTGGAACGGCAGACGGCCACGCTTACCGCCGTTTACGCCGCCATCCCGGACCTGGTGTTCTGCAAGGACGTGAACAGCCTGTATACCAGCTGCAACCCGAGTTTTGAGAAGTTCGTTGGAAAAAAAGAAGCTGAAATCATTGGGAAAAGTGACAAAGAGCTGTTCACCATTGACGCGGAAATGGCCGAGCAGTTTGTGGTGGCGGACAAACGGGTGCTGGACAGCCGGAACATTGAGGTGGTCGAAGAGCTGGTTACCTACCCCAACGGCACGAAAAAGATGCTGGAAACGTTGAAAGCCCCTTTGTTCCAGCAGGGCGCGGTCACCGGCATGCTGGGCATATCCAGGGACGTCACGGAGCGCAAGGCGGCGGAAGAAGCCGCCCAGGCCGCCTCGCGGGCCAAGGGCGCCTTCCTGGCGCGTATGAGCCATGAAATCCGCACGCCGCTCAACGCGGTCATCGGCATGTCGGAAATCGCCAAGAAATCCATGGACGATCCGGAAAAAGCCCTGGCCTCCATCAACCAGGCCCTGGCTTCGTCCAGGCATTTGCTCGGCATTATCAACGATGTGCTGGACGTGTCGAAAATCGAGTCCGGCAAGCTGGAGATGGCCGACCAGCCCTTCAGCCTGGCCGTGGCGGCCCGGGAAGCGGCGGCCATCATCTCTTCCCGCTGCGCTGAAAAACAGGTCGTTTTTGCCACCAACTCCGGCGACATCCCCGACGTTGTGGTGATGGGCGACAAGCTGCGGCTCAACCAGGTGCTCATCAACCTGCTGGGTAACGCGGTCAAGTTCACCGACAATGGCGGGGAGGTGAGTTTCCACATCCAGATCGTGCAGGAAGATCAGGAAAGAGTCACGGCCAAGTTTACCATTTCCGACACCGGCATAGGCATGACCAGGGAACAACTGGCGCGCCTTTTCGTGCCCTTTGAGCAGGCGGACAACACCATTGCCGCCCGCTTCGGCGGGACGGGTCTGGGTCTTTCCATCAGCAAAAACCTCATCCAGGCCATGGGCGGGTATATCGCCGTGGCCAGCGAACCGGGCGCGGGCTCGCGCTTTTATTTTACGCTGACCTTCGCCAAGGGCGAGGCGGCCGCTCCTGAAGCCGTGGTGGAAGCGCCCGACAGGATGGACCTCTGCGGCCGCCGCATTCTGCTGGCGGAAGATATCGAGGTGAACCGCATCATTGTCCACGAGCTGCTGGACTTCACCGGCGTGACCATAGATGAGGCGGAAAACGGCCGCCAGGCGGTGGACATATTTTTGGCTTCCGAGCCGGGGCAATACCAGCTCATTTTTATGGACGTGCAAATGCCGGTGCTGGACGGGTACGGCGCGGCCAGGGAAATACGCGCCTCCTCTCACCCGGACGCAAAAGGCATTCCCATTATCGCCATGACGGCTAATGCGTATACGGAAGACGTGAACCAGGCGCTCGCCTCGGGCATGAACGGGCATCTGGCCAAGCCCGTGGATCTGGGCGAACTGGTCAAGGCCGTGGCGCGGGCCATTCCCCCGGACGCGCGCGAAAAGCGTCAGGCGGCCTCCTCCGGCAGCGAAGCCATGGCCATGGCCGGGGACGAATAGCGAAAGGACGCGCGGAAGCGCGTAACGGGAAAGGAAAAGGCGTTATCCGCGCATGTGGATAACGCCTTGCCTGTTTTGGGAATGGGAATTGTTACGCGAGCATTATGTAGTTGCCGATCATCATGGCCAGCCAGCCCATGCCCAGGGGGATGCAAGTCCGGCGGATGATGGCGAAGGGCGAAGCCCCCACCGCGCCGGCCACGATGATCACCGACCCGGCCACGGGCGACATGCCCCGGATAAGGCCCGCGGAAAACTGCATGGAAGAAATCAGCTGGGTGACGCTGCCTCCGAGAGAGTTGGCCACGTCCGCGGCCAGGCTGCCGAAGCTGGTAAGAGCCCCGACCCCGCTGCCCGTGAGAAAAGTGACAATGCCGATAATGCCGGAAAGGAACACCGCCATGGCGGTCACGCCCAGCCCGCCCGCGTGGGCGCCTTTCAGCGCCAGGTCGATCAGGCCGGTCAGCCTCAGCCCCGTGGCGAACATTTCCGCGGCGATAATCAAGGCGACGATGGTGGAAAATACCGCGCCCATGCTCTTGATCATGGTCATGGCGTCCATGAGCACCTTACGGAAATTGCGCAGGCGTATGAGTTCCACGGCCACGCCGATCAGCCAGCTCAAAAAGAGGCTGGTCACGGTATCGATGCGGATGGCGGAATACCCGAGCTGGCTGAAGACGCACAGGAAAAGAATGGGCAGCACGGGCAGCAGGGCGTACCCGGCCGGTCCGACGGGCAAGTCCTTGACGTTGCCCATGGTGGCGGATTCGTAGATATCGTCGTTTTTGCGGTCAAAGTACTGCTGTACAAAGTAGTTGGTAACGGCAATGGTCAACATCATGGGGATAACTATGGGAATCTGATAGTGCACAAAATAAACGATGGGCTCTATATTGGCTATTTTTGCCGCGAACAGCACAGTGCCCGTGCCCGGCCCCATGCCGATGCAGGTGGAGCAGGCAATGGCGGCGGCTCCGGCGGCGGGGCTGACCCCCAGGCCCAGCAATATGGGATATACAGTAGTAAGAAGCAGCATGGCCTTGCCGCCCGCGGTGGGGATGACGGGCGACATGCTTTGCCCCAGCAGGTAGCACAGGGCCAGCACCAGGTACGGCTGACGCAGGGCTTTCAGAGGCTTGATGCTCAGGTGCACCAGCGCGCCGGAAGCCCCGATGGCTTCCATGTATTTGGCAAAGCCGCTGGCCACCATGATGATCATGCCGATATTGCTGACCTGCCGTATGCTGATGGTCCGCAAAAGGTCGATCATGTCAAACCAGATGAACCCGGTGGAACGCACGTTTTTGGGAAGAATGGCCGTTTGGCCGCATATGATCGCAACGGTGATAAGCACCAGCCCGGAAAGGAGCAGGATCATATGCGTGGGATAGCGCTTGATGATAAACCAGCCTGTAGCCACGGTAATCAGAATGGCGAGAAACGGAGCGAATGACATGTGTGATCCTCACGTGACAGGGTGAATAGAGCGGTGCAGCCAAGGGTCAAAAATGAATTTTTAGAGCGGGCTGGTGGAGGGCGCTGCCCGCTGACCGGCGCACAATTCCCGCACCAGACGCACAGAGAGATATATCCTCGGCGCCATGGCGGGGACGTAGCAGGTCTCTTCCGGGCCGTGGAGCGCGCCGCCGTTGGGAGGGGCCAGCTTGCACAGGCAGGCTCCCCCCTGGCCGTAGGCAAAGTTGATGTCGCCGACGCCGCCCACGGACGCGGTGCCGAGCGTCAGCCCAAGCTCGCCGTAAATGCGTTGCGCCATGTGCGCCAGTCTGTTCGTGGCTTCGTTTTCCGGAAAAGGCTGGCGGTTGCGGATAAGGGTGGCCTCCACCCGCGAACCGGGCAGCAGGCGCTCGCTGGTCAGGCGCTGCAAGTCGCGCTCAATACGGTCCAATTCTTCCACCTGGGTCACCCGCACATTGGCCCAGGCCTCCCCGTGGTCGGGAACCACGTTCAGCTTGTCGCCGCTGGTCATTTTAGTGAACACTGCGGTGGTTTTTTTCGCCGCGTCGCCAAGGTTGAGCATGCGGCCGAGCTGCCAGACAAGTTCGGCCATGGCGTTGACGCCCAGTTCCGGGCTGGCACCGGCATGGGAATTTTTCCCGAAGGTCTCTATCTTGATCCTTGCGCTTCCTTTGCGCGCGATGGCGACTTTGTCGCCGGACTCGCCGGGTTCATAGGACAAAACATAGTCGTGGGCCGCGCTTTGCGCGATGATTGCGGCTTTGGAGGACCCGGAGCCGATTTCCTCGTCGCAGTTGAACAACACGGTCACGCGCCGGCAGTCTTCCGGACGCAAAAACCGCAGAATGGCAAGTATGGCGACAACACCGGCCTTGCAGTCCGCAACCCCGGGGCCATGCGCCCAGTCCCCTTTCACGGTGAAAGGGCGTTGCGCCGCGCTGCCCGACGGAAATACGGTGTCCATATGCGCCATGAGCAACACGGAATTTTTGCCGGTCCCGGCCCGCGTGGCCAGTATGGAATACTCCGAATCCGGCGTATTGGCGGGTATGCGGGTTATGTCGCAGCCAAGTACGGTCAGCTTCGCTTCCAAAATCGCCGCCAGGCGGCGCAACCCGGCCGCGTCGCCGGAACCGGTATCAATGTTGACGATCTCTTCCCAAAGACGCATCGTTTCAGGGAGTGAGGCCTGGCATTGCGTATACAGCTCTTTGTCCATAGATCCTCTCTTTGTTATGCGGGAAAAAACAATGAAGCGCTATTTTTTTCTGTGTGCCAGAGCTTATTGAAGTATGCAATATTTTTTAATCAAATAGGAATAATCCTATATTGATTTTAATGATATATGTAACTTATTTTACATGGTGGTATAATGCTGCGCATATGTAGACGAAATAGCTATAATGTATGTTTTTATTTGTACTTATGAGGGGCGGAAGTCAGGTATGCGGTGCTTGAGCATTGCGGGTAGTGGAGCACGCTCCGCAAGAACGTGCCTGCGGAGGGCCGGGTGGAAACGACGAAAAAGGACTCGCGGATTTCTCCGTGAGTCCTTTTATTTCAAGGCGTCTCGCCTTCTAAATTCTGGAGCGGGAAACGGGATTTGAACCCGCAACCTTCAGCTTGGGAAGCTGTGGGCATACTCTTTCCGTCATTTTCCATGATTTTCATTATCTTTCTAAAAACAGTATATTATGTGATGTGCACTTGCTTGACCTTGCCGTATTTTTCCCTTATTTTCGCTTTATGTGTGGGGAAGCGTGTGGGGAAGAAAAAGCCCTAAAGCCCTAAAGCCCACAGCCTGCAAGCTGAAGATCGGGGAGATCAATATGGCAGAGAGGGCAAAAACGGCATATCAGGGCGTTTTTTACCGAGAAGAACCGCGTCTGGGGTCCGAGTCCAAAACCGAAAAGGTCTACTACATCCGTTACCGCACTGGCGGGCGGGGCTCCAAGCTGATTGAAGAGAAGGTTGGCCGGGAGTCCGAGCAGATGACCGCCGCCAAGGCAAACCAGATCCGGGCGCTTCGTGCGCGGGGTGTGGAGCCTTCCAACCAGGAAAAGCGGGATGCGGCGGAAGCCGCCAGGCGTGCAGAAGAAGGCCGTCCCACCATTGCCCGGCTGTGGGCCCTGTACGATGAAGCCAACGATGCCCGGAAGGTCCGGAAGACCGACACCTCGTTCTATACAAACCACCTGAAGGCACAGTTTGCCGCCAAGAC
Source organism: Desulfovibrionaceae bacterium (assembly GCA_031551765.1). GTDB lineage: Bacteria > Desulfobacterota > Desulfovibrionia > Desulfovibrionales > Desulfovibrionaceae > JAVBNC01. The sequence continues at coordinate 2,913 of JAVBNC010000018.1, read as the reverse complement.
GCCCGCCGAACTGGTGACGCTCGATATAGACCGCCTCCGCATAAAGAAGCTCAAGACGCATTCTCCGCAGACGGTGAAGCACATCCTGGCCTTGTTGCGGCGCATCATCAGCTATGGCGTCAAGAAGGGGGTATGCCCGGCTCCGGACCCCGCGCGTCTCAATTTCACCTTTCCGCAGGTCAGCAACCAGAAGACCGAGAATCTCACACGGGAACAGATGGTGGCCTTGCTTGCGGCCCTGGATGAAGAGTCGGACCAGAACGCCGCCTCGCTTATCCGCCTGGCGCTTTTCACCGGCATGAGGAAAGGCGCGTTGATGGCCCTGCAATGGGCTGATATCGATTTTGAGCGCGGTTTTATCACGCTTCAAGGTGAGCATGCCAAGAGCAAGAAAACCGAGCGCATTCCCCTTTCCGGTCCCGCACGGGCTGTTCTGGAAAACATCGAGCGCACGGACAGTCCCTATGTTTTTCCCGGTCGTGGCGGCGGCAGGCGGGTTGATTTCAAAATTATCGCCCTGCGCGTCAAGAAGAAGGCCGGGCTGCCGGAAGACTTCCGCCCCCTGCACGGACTGCGGCATACTTTTGCAAGCTGGCTCGCCTCTTCCGGCGCGGTGGACCTCTACACGTTGCAAAAGCTCCTGACGCACGGTTCCGCGCAGATGACGCAGCGCTATGCCCACCTGGCGGACGAAGCCTTGCAGCGCGCGGCGGTGGTGGCGGGGGATCTGTTCCAGGGCGTCAGCGATAACGGCGCGGCTGTGCTGTCATTCACCAGGAAGAACCGGAAGAGCCAAGGGTAAACCACCATGAAAAACGACATCGCCGTGTTTGAGGAAAAACAGATCCGCCGTGCCTACGATGAGGAAAACGAGACGTGGTATTTCTCCGTGGTGGACATCATCCAGGTGTTGACGGAACAGCCGGATTTCCAGGCGTCCCGCAAGTATTGGAACAAGCTCAAAGAGCGGTTGAGGAAAGAGGGAAGTGAGTCGGTGACAAATTGTCACCAACTGAAGTTGCCAGCTCAGGACGGCAAAAAGTACCTCACCGACGTTGCCGACGCTGAAACCCTCTTGCGCCTGGTGCAGTCCGTGCCCAGCCCCAAGGCGGAACCCATCAAGCTCTGGCTGGCCAAGGTGGGCTATGAGCGCATGCGGGAAATGGCCGATCCGGAAATAGCCCTCAATCGGTCCCGCACCCTGTGGCGGGAGCATGGCCGCTCTGAGAAGTGGATAGAGCAGCGCATGCTCGGGCAGGAGACGCGGAACAAGCTCACGGACTACTGGAAAGGCCACGGCATCAAGGAAGGCCAGGAATACGCCTTCCTGACGGGCATCATCCACAAGGAATGGTCCGGGGTCACGGTGAAAGAGCACAAAGGTATAAAGGGCCTGAAAACGCAAAACCTGCGGGACCATATGAGCGAAGCGGAGTTGATCTTCACCGCCCTGGCAGAACTCTCCACCCGGCAGATAGCCGAGAGCATGAACGCCACCGGCCTGCCGGAAAACGCGGAGGCCGGGAAGAAAGGCGGTGGCATTGCCCGCCAGGCCAGGGAAGCGCTTGAGGAGAAGACGGGGCAAAAGGTCGTCACGGGCGGCAGCGGCCTGCTCTTGACGCCCAATGCGGAAACCCTTGCGGCCATGAAAGAGGCGGGGGAAGGCGAGGGGAAGCCCTGCGCCTCCGCCAAGGACTTGTTCGATGACCTGGGAATATAGCGCATGACGACGCCCGTACCTTCCTCCCGCTTCCTCAAGGACGTGAAGCTCATGCAGAAGCGCGGTAAGATGGTGGTCTTCCAGGGTAAAACCAAGGCAAGAAACTTATAACCCCACCTTGCCTAAATGGCTATAAAAGGTTATATTTCGTATGAATGTCATCCACTGGACCAAGAAGGCGAAGAAGCAGCTTGCCCCCATTCCCCACAAAGACGTGGAGCGGATTTTTGAAGCGGTGGAGTCGCTGTTTCACTGGCCGGACGTGCAGAACGTCAAGGCTCTTTCAGACCGGAACGACTACCGCCTTCGCGTGGGCCGCTACCGGGTGTTTTTCACGGTGACGCCGGACGGCGCGGTGACGGTGATACTCATTGAGGAGGTCAAGAAGCGCGATGAACGCACATACTAGCCATCAGATCATTACGCAAAACGGGAAGCCAGTCTTCGCCGTGATCCCCTATGACGAATACATGGAGCTTATGGAGCATGCCGGGGGCCGCCCCGACCATGAAGTGACCCTGCCCCATGAGGTCGTGAAGATGACCACCCTTGGCGGTCTCTCCCTAATCCGCGCCTGGCGTGAGCATCTTGGGCTGACCCAAGAGGAAGTGGCCCGGCGCATGGGTATTTCCCAGCCCGCCTATGCCAAGCTGGAAGGCAAGAGCGCGCAGCCGCGCGTTGCCACTTGCAAGCGAATTGCTGAGGCCTTGGGCGTTGAGTGGGAACAGTTGACGGAATGACGAAATTTCCCGCCTCTAGCTCTGGTCTGATCCGCCAGGGCGAATAGCCGAACCCTTACGGCCTGGGGCGGGAAACTTTAAGGGAACAACCGGAAGGGGGTTGATGATGACTCTAGAAGAAAAAAGGCGAGAGTGCTTTTTTTGGCTAAGAGAGTACATGCGGCGCGGCGGTTATGGATTATTCGCCGATGAATACGACAAAACACTTTCACCGTCCGAAATACTGGAAAATATCCAAGTCGGGAAACCCTTGCCGTTTTCGGGCTATTTTTTAGGGTCACGTCACCCATATCACCTGTTCAGGGCTGTCATGCGGTAATCCCCCCGAAAAAAAGTAGCGTTTTGAAGTAGAATTTCCGAGAATAAACAGCACGGAGATTTTGCATGAAAACGTCCCGATTTTCCGACAGCCAGATTCTGGCGATTTTGAAGCAGGCTGAGAATGGGGTTCCC
>JAVBNC010000006.1:0-4478 GCA_031551765.1 Desulfovibrionaceae bacterium | reverse complement strand
TAGGGCGGGAACACCGGTGTTCCCGCCCTATCATTTTAGTCTATCAAGCCAGCAGATGTTGCTATGTGAACGCAACATTTTTTAGTCCCCCTGAATGGGGTCCAGGGGCGCTAACCCTTGGCGGGTGCAGGGCAGAGCCCTGCTCTCGTCTTAGATGGCTTCGACAGCTATTGAATCTACTGCGACGAATAATCGTCGAAGTACCCCTGGATGAGCACCACGGGGGTGCCTTTGTCGCCGCTGCCGCTGATCAGGTCGCAGAGGCTGCCCAGCAGGTCCACGTAGTTGCGGGGGGTGGTGCCTTCGCTGGAAATCTCCTTGCTGCTGGCTTTGTTGCGGATCAGTTCCGTGACCGCGGCTGTTTTTTCCGCGGAACTCAGGCCGTTGAACAGCGTGTCCGCGACGTACTTCATTTTGACTTCGTTGGGCCGCCCGATGAGGCCGTCGGTGTAGGCGGGGGAAACCACCGGGTCCGCCAGCTCCCAAATACCCGCCAGAGGGTCTTTGAACGCGCCGTCTCCGTAGACCAGCACTTCCGGGGCGGTGGCGCATTTTTGCGCTATTTTTTCGCGCGTCAACTGGACAAAGGCGTCGCAATCCCTGGGGAAGAGTTTCAGGTCTTCGTTAGTGGAAAGGTTGGAGCCGAGTATGCCGTACTGGGGGTTGTAGCCGCTGCCGTCTACTGGCTGGGAAAGTATGTCGCACAGCGTGTAGACGCTTTCCGCGCCCGCGTGCAGCAGGCGTTTTTTGGTCAGCATGCGGGTGTGGATTTCGCCCACCAGGACGTGCTTGGTCAGCTCCAGAATGCGCCGGGGGTCGTTGGAGAGAAAGACCTCGATATTGGGGCCGGCCGCCTGGTAAATGGAAATGTAGTCCAGGGACGTGAAGGGGTGGCCGTAGGCGCCGGTAATTTCCCGGAAACGCGCGGCGGAGAAAAAATTTTCCCCGCTGTCGTGCAGCAGGTCCACATCTTCCGGGCTCATGATGGGGTTGCCCACTTCGTCGCCGGGGTATTGCAGGAGGACGTAGACCTTTTTGGCCCCGCGCGCGATTCCTTTGAGAATATTCAGGAAACGGTTGCGGCTGCAGATGGGGAACACCACCCCCACCACGCCGCCGGGGAATTTACGCCGGACATCTTCCGCAATATGGTCCACGCGGGCGAAATTGCCCTGGGATTTGGCGATCAGCGCCTCCGTCACGCCCACCACGTCGTTGGGGCGCAGGGTCAGCCGCTGCGTGGTAAGGGCCTGGTGGAGGGAATCCGCCACAATGCCCGCCAGGTCGTCCCCCTGGCTGATAATGGGCAGGCGTATGCCGAAAGCCTGTGTGCCGATGCGTCTCATAGCTGAAAGCCTTCTTTAACGGCGAAACGCCGCGTCAAACTGTTGTCGCAATTCCGGTGAGTAACATTGTCAGAAAATACTGTTGATATCAAGCATGGGCGTGGACGAGTTTTTTTGCCCAGGCCCGACAAAATGCTTGCCAAAAAATGCCAGTTGTGTTTATATAACGCAACAAAGGTTGTTGTCCACTTGAAATACGCCGCAAGGAGCGGGCATGGTTATTCCCTTTGACGGCTTTTTCTCGCGACTGCGCGCTGAAACCCCCGTGGTCTCGCAAATGGACTTGGCCAGGGCTTTGGATGTGAACCGTTCCGCCGTGACCCAGGCGAAAAACCGGGACGCCGTGCCTTCTAAGTGGGTACTGGCCCTGGCGCGGCGCTATCAGCTATCTCCGGATTGGCTGGAATTCGGCTCAGGTTCCCCGCGCATGTCTGTGGAAAGCACCCGCTCGCTGGTGCGCAGAGCCCAGGAAGCGCTGCCGGACAAGGGAGCGCTTCCTCCGGAAGCGACAGGGGCTGTGCATCTTGTGCCCAAGGTGCGGGCGCGGCTCTGCGCCGGGGGCGGGTCCATGGAACTGGAGGCCGTGCCGGTTTCCGAGCACCCCTTCCCCTTGTCGTGGCTTTCCCGCATGGGCACGCCTTCCGCCATGGTGTTCATGGACGTCATCGGCGACAGCATGGAGCCAGGCATTCAGGACGGGGACATGGTGCTGGTGGACCAGGCCAACACGGCCCTGGCCCCCAAGGCGGTTATGGCCGTGGGGTATGAGGAGGCCATCTATATAAAGAGGTTGGAACAGCGCCCCCACAAGCTGGTCATGCTTTCCGACAACCCGGAATACGCGCCCGTGGAAATACGCGGCGACGAGCTGAATTCTTTTCGGGTTATCGGCCGGGTGGTGTGGCTGTGCCGGGACTGCCGCTTCGCCTAACGCGGGCGGGAACGGTGAATTTTCATCAGGCTGGTGCGGGCGTGCGGTCACGCCTGTGAAATATCTTGCAACCGCCTGATATTTTTTTCTTTATAGTGTTTATATTTCGCAACAAGGAGTCTGTCATGCAAAAGCGTTTTTGTTCCTGCGGGTATTCGGTGTGGGTGCATTATCTGTGTGTGGGCCGCCTCTGGCAGGCCCTGTTCGCCGCCGGCAGGGAAGGCACGGCCCTGAGAACCTGCCCCGGCTGCGGCATGCCCTTGAGCATCCACAGCTTGCGCTGACCAGAAGGCCGCGTGGCCCTTTGGCCGGGGACCGTAACGAGAATGCCCGCGCTTCCGGCGTTGGCGGAAGCGCGGGCGTCGCGAGCCTATGCGGTGTGAGGTGATCTTATTTAATCTTTCCGTTCACTTCCGGCCGCACCATGCCGCCGAAGGGGCCTTTGGAGTTGGCGTTCACGGAGCGGACCATGGAAATGGTGTTGTCCGTGAGCTTGATGGTCAGGAAATCGCGGAAAGCCATTTCCGGGTAGGTCCAGGTCATTTTCAGGGTGTTGTCGTCCACCCAGGTGGCGGAAGCGTATACTTTCTGGATGGGGTCCTGATACTGGTGGTGCAGGTAGTTGCCGGTCATGGTGGTGGTGCCGGAAATCCAGGATCCCAGGCCGCATTTGACGGTGTGCGTGCCGCGCTGGTCGGTCATCACATAGTTGACGCTGTCCTTGCCAAAATCCAGCTTAATCTTGGTGATCTGGTCTTTGTTGGCAGTGATAGTGAAGGCCTTGCCGTTGATTTTGGCGACCAGGGGGGAGGTGGTGAATTCCACCCGTTCCGCCAGGTTGAGGCGGTCCCCCTTGCTTTTGAGCACTTGCGCGTATTTGGCGTCGTACTTGCGTTCAGCGTCGGCCTTGGTGCGGTCCACCACCTGCTGTTTCAGCACTTCCGCATAAATGCGGTTGTAAGGTGCCGTGGTGCCGCCGGTAATGACCACGGCCATGTTCAGGTCCGGAACCACAATGGCGGCCTGGCCGAAAGCCCCGCCAGCGGTATATACGCCGCCCCTGTCCTGCCAGTGGTAGCCGCGCCCGGCCTGCTGGCCGTCGGCGATCGCGTCCTTAAGTCCCAGGGACATGTCGCACCAGTCTTCCGTCAGCAGGCGCTCGCCGTTCCACATGCCTTTTTGCAGGTACAGGATGGCGATTTTCAGAATGTCTTCCGGCGTGACCATCACGCCGTTACCGCCGGAGCAGATGCCTTCCGGGCTCTTCATCCAGCTGAACTGCCGGATGCCCAGCTTGGGCAGCACGCCGGCCTGCAGCACGGCCGCGCAGTCCTTGCCCATGGCTTTCTGCACCATGGCGGAAAGCATGTAGGAGTTGCCGCTGGAATACTTGTACTTGCTGCCGGGTTTGTGCACCACGGGCTCTTTCATGAAGGCCTCAAGCCAACTGGTCTTCAGGGGGCGCCATTCGTTGCCGCTGATTTCCCGGTCATGCCCGCTGCGCATGGTGATCAGATCTTTGGCGGTCATGGCTTTCAGGTTCTCGCCGGCGTCTTTGGGCACCAGGTTGGGGAAGTAATCCACCGGCTTGTCCGTCATTTTCAGCTTGCCGTTGGTGTAGGCGATACCGGCGGCGGTGTTGGTGAACAACTTGGTCAGAGAGTGGATGATGTAGGGATTGTCCGGACCGTAGGGGTTGAAGTGCCCCTCGAAAATCACCTGGCCGTCCACAGCGACGAGCACGCTGTGCAGCTCCATGTTGCGCTTTTCAAGCTCGTTGAGCATGTCGATGATGTACAGCGAGTTGATCCCCTTGCTTTCCGGGGTAGCTCTGGGGAGTTTAGTACTCAGAACGGGTTTGGCGGGGGCTGCTTTTTGTTTCGACGGTACCGCCGCGAATGCGGCCCCGCTGAAGCAAAGAAGCATGGCGCACAGCAAAACAAAGAGAATCCACAAAGTTGAAGCTCTCGCCGTAGTCATCACTGCCTCTCTTTATAGGGGTGGGTCGTGCAGATGCCGTACGATACTCTATTCGAGCATGCATGAGAAGAGACACAACGCGGACGCCCCCGCGTGCGGCACGCGGGAGCCCGGGGGGGGCGCGGGTAAGCGGGGAGTTGCCACCCCCTTTTTTGGTGGCCGGGACAGCGGGCGCCCCCCATCCGCCGAAGGGACCCTTGGAGTTGACGTTCACGGAGCGG
>JAVBNC010000040.1:0-3801 GCA_031551765.1 Desulfovibrionaceae bacterium | reverse complement strand
AAGGGGGAAAACCCTTTTTCCAAAAAGGGGTTTTCCCCTTCCCCCAGCCGCCGGAGGCATTCCATCATGATCGAATTTTGGCATCAGGTCAGGGCGTTGTTCCGCAAGGAGGTGCGGATTATCTTGAAGGACCCGCGTTCTCGGCTGGTGCTGATTATGCCGGTTATCATCCAGTCTCTGCTGTTCGGGTACGCGGCCAGTTACGATTTGAACAGCGTGCCGTATGCGTTGCTGGACGAGGACCACTCCAGGGCTTCCGTGGACTTGGCGGCGGCTTTGGACGGCTCCGGCATTTTCGTGCGGGAGATGACTTTGGCGAACACGGCGCAGATCGCGGACGTGCTGGACCACAAAAAAGCCCTTTTGGTGGTGCATGTGGGGCGGCACTTTGAGCGGCGGCTCCAGGCCGGGGAGACGGCCCCGGTGCAGGTGGCCGTGGACGCGCGGAACGCGAACACGGCGGGGGTCGCGGCTTCGTATGCCGCGACCGTGCTGGAACGCTTCAGCCGCCGCTGGCAGCTGGAACACGGGCTGGACGCGCCCGCTTTGCGGGTGGAGACGCGGTCCTGGTACAACCCCAATCTGGAAACGCGCTGGACCATTATTCCGGGCTTGGCGGCCTCCCTGGCCATGATCCAGACCATTCTGCTCACCGCGCTTTCCGTGGCCCGGGAAAAGGAGCAGGGCACCTTTGACCAGCTCATGGTCACCCCGCTCACGTCCTGGGCCGTCATGCTGGGCAAGTCGCTGCCTTCCGTGGCTATCGGGCTCACGCAGTCGTTCATGATTCTGCTGCTGGCGCTGTTCTGGTTCCGCATCCCCTTTTCAGGATCCATTGTGCTGCTCACGGCGGGACTTATTCTGTTCATCTTCGCCGTGGTGGGCATAGGACTCTGCATCTCAGCCATGACGTCCACAATGCAGCAGGCCATGCTCTACAGTTTTTCGCTGATGACGCCCATGATGCTGCTCTCCGGCCTGACAACGCCCATAAGTTCCATGCCTGACCCCGTCCGTATCGCCACATACGCCAACCCGTTGCGGTACGGCGTGCACTTCGCGCAGAGCATTTACGTGGAAGGCGCGGGACTGGCCCAGGTGATGCAGGACTTCTGGCCCCTGCTGCTCATCAGTTGCGTGACCCTGGGCAGCGCGACGCTGCTGTTCCGCAAAAAGGTCGGCTAGGGAATGCCTCCGGCGGCCAAAGAGGACTCCGTCGTCTTTTTTCCGCTTCTGCGGCGGCAAGATGCCGGACCGGCAAAGCCGGATCCGGCCCGCCTTGTCGCTCCATAGGCCCTGACGGGCCTGGCCTGCGGCCCCCTCCGGGGGTATAAGGAACTCTCCCGCCAAGGGGCGCGCCCCTTGGAACCCTTTCAGGGGTACTTCGGGAGACGGTGCCTGAGAGGCTGTTTTGCTTGCGCCGGTGAAAGGCCGGTATTGACCGGGTGTTAACCGCTATATGGCCGGACTCTGGCCAGGCAGCGGACCGGAGAACGGTTGGCCGCCCCGGAAAAAAAGGGTACCTGATCTGAAAGACCCGGCCCGCTGCCCCTCAGCCCTTTCGCAACAGGAGCGCTCATGGACATTTTCCCCTACGGTGACACTGAAATCGCCCACCTGACCCGCCGGGACAAAAAACTGGGCGCGGCCATGGAGCGCATCGGCATAATCGAGCGGACCGTCACGCCGGACCCTTTTCAGGCTCTGGCCCGCAACATTATCGCGCAGCAAATTTCCGGCCCGGCCGCCCGCACCGTGGCGGACCGGCTGGATGCCGCCCTCGGCGGGGTCACCCCGCAAAGCATCGCGGCCACGTCCCTGGAAGATATCCAGCGCTGCGGCCTTTCCTTCCGCAAGGCGGGCTATCTCAAGAGCCTGGGCGACGCGGCCCTTTCCGGCGCGCTGGATTGCTCCGCCCTGGCCGCCCTTTCCGACGACGAGGTTATCGCCACCCTTTCCGCCCTGCCCGGCATAGGGGTGTGGACGGCGGAAATGGTGCTGCTCTTCTCCCTCTGCCGTCCCAACGTCCTCAGTTGGGGGGATCTCGCCATCCGCCGGGGCATGATGGTGCTCTACGGCCACAAAACCCTGACCCGGGAGCGCTTTGAGCGCTACCGCAAACGCTACTCGCCCTATGGCTCCGTGGCCTCGCTGTATCTGTGGAGAGTGTCGCACGATTAGGCGGGCGGCAACGAGCCATGAAGTATTCGATCAGAACGGCGAATAGAGAAGACATCCCCTCGCTTATAACCGTCTTTCAGGCGGCGGTCCGCTCCACGGCGGGCAGGGGCTATACCCCGGAACAGACGGAAGCCTGGGCGGCCAGAGGGACTTCCGCCCGCTTTCTTGAGCTGTTCGGCAGCGGAATGGCCTTTTTCACAGCGGAAGCCGCTTCCGGCTGCATCGGTTTCGCGGCCGTCTCAAGCGCGGGCTTTCTGCACTCTCTGTTCGTCGGGCCGGAATTGCAAAGGAAGGGTGTGGCGCGCGCTCTTTTGGACTCGGCCGTCCTGTTCGCTCAAGAGCACGGGGCGGACCATATGGGAGCCGAAGTCAGCGTCGCGGCCCTGCCCTTTTTCCGGGGCGCGGGGTTCGCGCTGCTGCGGGAACAGACAGTGTGTCTTAACGGGATAGCCCTGACCAACTACCGCATGCGCCTGCAACTCTGAAAGCCGCTACTTCCCTATCCAGAACTTCCAGATCAAAGAAATGAACAGCAGGCTGAGGGACACGGAAAGCAGCCGCCGCACAAAGGCCGCGCCTATGCGTATGGCCAGCTTGCTGCCCATGTAGTTGCCGCAGATGTTGGCGGCGGCCAGCGGCAGGGCCAGCAGGTACAGCACCTTGCCGTGCCACATCAGCACCACCACGGCGCTGAGCCCCGCGCCCAGGTTGAGCAGTTTCGTTGTGGCGGAAGCCTGCAGCAGCCCGAAACGCAGAATGAAGTGCTGGGCCAGAATGAAAAAGCTGCCCGCGCCGGGGCCGAAAAAGCCTTCGTAAAAGCCCAGAATCAGGCAGATGATCGGAAGATGGACGTACAGCCCCCTGGGGGTGATGTCCTGGTGCTTGCCCTGGTCCTTTTTGGGCATAAAGGTGGCCAGAATGCCCAAAGGCAGCAGCGCCACAATGATCTTGCCCACAGCCTCGCTGTCGAAAAACAGCAGGGCCTTCGCGCCCAGGGCCGCGCCCACCAGCACCACGGGCACGCCCACCCAGGCCGCGCGCCAGACCACCAGCCCGCTGCGCGCGTAGTTGCGCAAAGCCGTGGCCATGCCGCAGCAACTGGCCAGTTTGTTGGTGCCCAGCACCACTTCCGGCGGGGTGCCGGTCAAAAGAAAAGCGGGCACGGAAATAAGCCCGCCGCCCCCGGCTATGCTGTCGATAAACCCGGCCGCGAAATAAGCGGAACAAAGCAGCGCGATAACCCAGATTTCCAATTCCATGAGGCATCCTTACGCGATCAAAAGCGGACAAACACGCTCCAAGGGCCTACTCCCTGCCTGGACGCGTGTCAAATAGCTGTTGAAGCCATCCAAGAATGAAAGCAGGGCTCAATGCGGCACGTCCTGTGCCGCCCCCTACGGGCGTCGCTGCGCTCCGTGCGCAACCGCCTCCTGCGGTTGCGAAATCCCTGCACCCGCAAGGGGGCTGAGCCCCCTTGACCCCGCGACAGGGGTGAGGCTTAACGCGCGGTGGGCATGTGGGCGCACGCGGACGCAAAGGGGGTGCTCCGATTAAGCTACCCCGTCGTCAATCCCCTGAATGGGTTCCAAGGGGCGCGCCCCTTGGCGGGAGAGTCCAGAG
>JAVBNC010000070.1:0-29013 GCA_031551765.1 Desulfovibrionaceae bacterium | reverse complement strand
CCCCTCCTCCACCCCCCTCGCCCCCCCCCCGCCCCCCCCCCCCCCCCCCCCCCCCCCCCCCCCCCCCCCCCCCCCCCCCCCCCCCCCCCCCCCCCCCCCCCCCCCCCCCCCCCCCCCCCCCCCCCCCCCCCCCCCCCCCGCGTCGCGGCCCGCGACCCTCGGCCGCCGGAGGCATTCCATGACCGGTTTATACATAGGTTCCACCACTTCTGGCGCGGGCAAGACGCTGTTGGCCTTTTCCCTGGGCATTCTGCTGCAGCGCGCGGGCCTCAAGGTCGGGGTGATGAAGCCCCTGGGCGCGCGGCCCGTGCGGGTGGACGGCCGCCGGGGCGACGCGGACATCATGATGGTGCAGGAAGTCATGGGGCTGGACGCGGACCCGGAACGGCTCAGTCCCGTGTTCGCGCCGGATTCGCTGCACGAGCTCAGGCTGCTGCCCAAGGACGGGGAAAACCTGGGCCGGGTGCGCGCGGCGTACGAAAATCTTTGCCGGAACGTGGACGTGATGCTGGTCATGGGCACGGGCGCGTTCCCGCATACGGGCCGGGCCTGCGGGCTTGAGGGGCTGGCCGTGGTGCGGGCGCTGGGGCTGAAAACGCTGCTGGTGGAACGCTGCGGCGCGGGCAAGGCGCCCGGCACCGGGTACGACGCGCTGCTCTGCCTGCGCGACGTTCTGGGGGACGGCCTTGCGGGCGTGGTGCTGAACGCCGTGCCCAAGGAGCGGGTGCGGGACAAAGCCGAGATTCTTTCTCCCTACCTTGAGGAGCAGGGGCTGCGGGTGCTGGGCATTGTGCCGCGCGAGCCCACGCTGACGGCCATCCGCGTTTCCGATCTGGCTCTGGGGCTTGGGGGGCGCATTGTCTGCGGGCACGCTTCCGCTGGCCGCAGCGTGGAAACCTTTGTTATCGGCACCATGCAGGTGGAAAATTTCATGCCCCGCCTGGAACGGGGGTGCGCGCTCATAGCCGGGGGCGATAGGGCGGACCTGCAGCTGGCCGCGCTGCATGCCGGCTGCCCCTGCCTGGTGCTTACCGGCAATTTCAGCCCCGGCGACCTGGTGCTGCGCAAAGCCGGGGAATCCGGCGTGCCGGTCATGGTGGTGAAAGAGAACACCTACGCCGTGGCCCGCCGCATGGAGCGGATTCTGCGGGACCAGAAAATCCGCGAGCTGGCCCAAATCAAAAGCGGCATAGAACTGATCAGAGCGCATGTGAAAATGGATTGCCTGCTGAAGTCGCTGAACAGCTCCGCGTAACGCTCTCTTCACGATAAATTTTTCCTTTCTGGAGCCGCTGTTTCCGCACGGGACGGCATGCCGACGCGCATTTCACCATTGCCGCGAAGGATCCGCTCCGTATTCCGCAGGTTTTCCGGGAACCGCTGCATCAGTGTATTCCATGGCGCCATTGGGCGGAGGACAAAGGCGATAGACAGCTTTTTGCTTTTGCTATAGGCTTATAACGATAAAGACACGCATCAGGGCTATCCGAAGAGAGTTCAGGGGCGGCGAAAAGGGCGGATTTTGGCTATGCGATCAACGCTTGCAGTGACATACGAAGTGTACGACGCATACGAGGCGGCTGTTGATCTGGCGGGGCAGGTCGCCCCGTTTTTTCCGCTTGATGCCCAAAGCTGCGGCTTTCTGTTCGCGGAACCGGGCTATGACCTGGGCGAGCTGTTGCCGGAACTTTCCTCCCGGCTTCCCGGCGTGATGCTGGTGGGCTGTACCGCCATGGCCCAGATCAGTTCCTTCGGGTATACAAAGCTCGCGGCCACTTTGCTGCTGCTCAGCGGCAACGATTGCGCCTTTGGCGCCGCCGCCGTGGGCGGGCTGGACACGGATGGCCCGGCCAAGATCCGCCAGGCTTTCCATCAGGCGGCCGCCGGGCTGAACGGCCTGGAACCGCAGGGTTTATTCGCGTTTTCCTGCATTACGGAAACCTATCACGAACACCAAAAACTCGGCATGCTGCATGAGCTTATGCAAGGCAAACCCGTGTTCGGCGGGGTCGCTTCCGACTATTTTGATTTCAGCGACACCAGGGTGTTCCTGAACGGAACCGCCCATGAGCGGGGCATGGTGCTGCTGCTGGTGGGAGGGTCCTTCAGCCCCAGGTTCGTGGTGCGCAACCTGCCCAAAACAGGCCTGGCCAAGCACCGGGTGACCAAGAGCGAAGGGCTGCGGCTTGTCAGCGTCGACAATGTCCCGGCCAAGGACTTTCTGCTGCGGCACGGCGCGGACATTTCCAATACCCACAGCTTGTTTTTCTCGCCGCTCAGCCTGGAACTGGATACGGAAAAGGACTACGACGGCATATCCGTCTGCTGCTCCATCTCCCATGTGGACGAGGAAAGCGGGGCCGCCACGGTGCTGGCGGACATACCGGAAGGCACCGCCGTATCCGTGCAGGTCATTCAGGGGTCGGACATTCTGGATACCACCGCCGACGCCATGAAGGCCCTTGCGGAAGAAATACGCCAGGGGGAGCGGGAAGGACACGCGTATTCCGCCATACTTATCGCCACCTGCGCGGCGCGGCATGTGGTGCTGGCCCTGGACCACGCGCGGGAAGCCTCTATGGCCCAGGAGCTTTTCCCGGCAACAACGCCCTTTACCGGTTTTTATTCCTACGGCGAATTCTGCCCCACCTCCATCCGTAACGGCCGGGCCAAAAACCGCCTGCACGGCCTTTCCATAGCCATCTGCGCGCTCTAGGCGCGTTTTGGACAGCTGCGGAACGCACAGGAAAGCCATGGCCAGGAGTGAAGACAAAACGTTGGCCGCTGAAACGGAAGACGCCCGCCTGGCCGAGTTGGAAAAGGAAAACGCGCGGCTGCGGCGCAAGCTGCGCAATTTGCAGTTCGACTACGACCACCTGGCCGTGGGCTTCCGCCAGGCGGAGCGAATGCGGGACAAGAACGCCCAGGAAAAAGAGCTGCAACACATCTACAACCAGCTCTTTCTTGAAAACTGCCCGGACTTCATTCTGGTGCTGGACGCCAACCTGCGCTATGTGCTGGGCACTTCCAACGCTTCCCATTTTTTGGGCCTCCCCTCATCCATTCGCATGCAGGACGAGGATCTGGCCTCGCTGTTTTCCCGCACCAGCATTGCCAAGGAATGGATAGAAGAGCTGGACGCGGCCTGCCGCCGGGTAATGGCGGGCAAAACGCCCCTGACCCGCAACGAGCACATCCGCTACCGCTCCGGCCTGGACCTGTATGTCAAAACCCATATCGCCCCGGTGCTGGACGGGCAGGGCGACTGCCTGGGCGTGATCATCATCCAGAACGACACCACGGAGCTGACCCGCGCCAAAGAAAAAGCGGAAGAGGGCACCAAGGCCAAGGGGGAATTCCTGGCCAACATGAGCCATGAAATCCGCACGCCCATGAACGCCATCATCGGCATGGCCTATCTGGTCCTGAAATCCGGCCTGCCCGCGCGCCAGCACGACTATGTCGCCAAAATCCACATGGCGGCCAACTCGCTTCTGGGCATTATCAACGATATCCTGGATTTTTCCAAAATTGAGGCGGGCAAGCTGCAACTGGAATCCACACCCTTCCGCCTGGATGATTTCATGGCGGGGCTGCGCCTTTTGTTCGGGGAAAAAAGCGCGGACAAGGGGCTGGAACTGATTTTCGACGTGGCGCCGGAAGTGCCGCAGGAACTGATAGGCGACTCCCTGCGGCTTTCGCAGGTGGTCACCAATTTGCTCAGCAACGCGCTTAAGTTCACGGAAAAGGGCGAAGTGTACCTGTGTTGCTCCGTGGCCGACAGAAGCCGCGATGAGGTGGAGCTGGCCTTTACCGTGCGTGACACGGGCATAGGCATGAGCAACGAGCAGCAGAAAGACCTGTTCGCGGCCTTCACCCAGGCGGACGGCTCCATTACCCGCAAATACGGGGGCACGGGGCTGGGGCTGACCATCAGCAAGCTGCTGGTGGAGATGATGTGCGGCAAAATTTCCGTCAACAGCGGCCTGGGCCGGGGCACCACCATTTCTTTCACCTGCCGCCTGGGCGTGGAGCCGGGCACGGAAGAGGAACGGTGGCTGCCGCCCGCGGACCTGCGCGGCGCGCGTGTGCTGCACGTCTGCGCTCACACGGCCGGCCGGGCCGTCATGCGCCGCATGCTGACGGATTTTTCCCTCAGTGTGGACATGGCGGCGGATGTGGACAGCGCGCTGCTGCTTCTGCGCACGGCGGAAGAAAAAGGCCGCCCCTACAAGCTGCTGCTCACGGATTTGCAAATCCAGGGGCAGGACGGGCTTCGCGCCGTCTGGAAGCGGTTCAAGGACCTTGAACTGCAGGAAGAGCCGAGGGTCATCGATATCTGCGCCCATTACCGGGACGGGTCCACACGCTGGCTCAGCGAAGGGCGGGTGCACGCCTTTCTGACCAAACCCGTGGATCGGGCATTGCTGTTCGCCACGGTGATGGAAGCGCTTTCCGGCGAGCGTTCCAGAATGGACGCGCGCCTCAAGCCCCACGGGGTGGTGGAAGTTCCCTGGTTCGCGCGGCAGCGCGTGCTGCTGGTGGACGACAACACGGTGAACCAGGAAATAGCCGCGACGCTGCTGCGGGACGCCAACCTGGAGGTGACCGTGGCCGCCAACGGGGCGGAAGCCCTGGAGCGCCTTGGGGAACAGACGGCCCCCCCGGCCTTTGACCTGGTGCTGATGGACCTGCAGATGCCGGTCATGGACGGCTACGAGGCCACGCGGCGCATCCGCCTGGACCCGGCCCTGGCGAAAATGCCCATTGTGGCCATGACCGCCCACGTCATGCGGGAAGAGCGCCAGCGCTGCCTGGATTTGGGCATGAACGGCCACATTTCCAAGCCCATAGAGGTGGAAAAGCTGTATGGCATGCTCAAGGAGCACCTGGCTGCGGGCTTCAGGGTAAAAGCGGCCGCCCGCCCTGCCGGCGACGCGCCGGTTCTGCCGCAGCTCAAGGGTTTTGACGTGGAAAAGGCCGTACGCAAACTGGGGGGGAACCTCCACCTGTACCGGGGCGTGCTTGCCCGCTTCCAGGACCGCTACGACGAGGCGCTGCCCCTGCTTTCCGGCAAGCTCGGCGCCGCCAGAATGGAAGAGCTGGCCCGTTTCGGGCACAGCATGAAAGGGCTTGCGGGAACCATGGGGCACCAGGGGCTGGTGCGGGCTTCCGCCAGCCTGGAAATGCTGGCGCTGGAAGGTTCCGTGGGCAAAGCCGACCTTACGGGCTCCCTGGCCGGAGCCGTGCGCCTGTTCAAGCGGGAACTCAAAAACGCCCTGACCGTGTTGCGCGACTATCTGAGCGCCTCGGGAGAAGCTTTTCAGCCCGCCGCGGACGCCGGACCCGAAGAAGACCCGGCGCTGCAGCTGGATATGCTGGAAGCGCTGTTGCGGGATGACGACGGCGCCGCCGTGACCTATTGCCAGGATTCCTCGGAAAGCCTCGGCATGGTGAACCCCGTGCTTTTCTCCGCCCTGCAAAGAGCCGTGTCCAATTTTGATTTTGAGACGGCGCTGGACAGGCTGACGCAATTGAGGGCCTATTTGATGGGGAAAAGCTCTTAGGGATATTCTAAGAGCGTGCCCGCGTCCGCGCGCCTATTTTATTGTGCGGCTGCGGCCTT
The DNA here is from genome assembly GCA_031551765.1 of Desulfovibrionaceae bacterium. Lineage (GTDB taxonomy): Bacteria > Desulfobacterota > Desulfovibrionia > Desulfovibrionales > Desulfovibrionaceae > JAVBNC01. Next base: position 23,387 of record JAVBNC010000070.1, on the reverse strand, counting down.
ACCTTTCTACAAAAATTGATTTCCAAAAAATGAGATATTTCCTCATAATGTGATGGGTTTTTCAATATAAAGAGAGTGTTTTTTCTAAGGATAAAATTATCGGGATGTTTTAAAGATAAATAAACACTAGAATGAAGAAAATTTTTCGTTTAATGAATAAGTAAATTTTGTATAGTGAAAAATATTTTTATTTTTTTTCATAGTTAACTGAAATAACATGATAAATATCACAAACGTCTTTTCTCCCGCCGTGAAAAGAGCGGCAAAAAAGTCTTGTGCGCGAAGGCATTTTGGCGTATGTATGACAAATAGAATGTGACCGCCTCGCCTTTCTCTCCTTATGCGGGCCGCAAGGCGTCGTATGCCGGGACAGGCCGGGCGGGCCGGGGTTTTACCCCCGGTGTGGCGAGGACAGGCTCCGCCGCGAGAGTGCGCGCACCTTCGCGGCGAGGCCCCCGTACGGGTAACCAACCGAGGATATGGCATGAAAACGTTACTGATCCAGCGCTCCTGGTGCAAAGGGTGCCGAATCTGTGTAACCTTCTGTCCAAAAAAGGTTCTGGAACTGGACCATGAGGACAAGGTGTACATGAAGTACCCTGAGAAATGTATTTACTGTCGGCTTTGCGAACTTCGCTGCCCTGACCTGGTCTTTGAGATCAAGGAAGGGGAAGAGGCGGAGGCCGCCAAGGAAAAGGCGGCTGCGTGCGGTTGCTCCGCCCCTGCCAAGTCCAAGAAAAAGGCGTAGGAGGGCGATATGAGCAAAAATATTCGTTTCGTCCAGGGCAATGAGGCATGCGCCGCAGGCGCCCTGTATGCTGGTCTCGGTTTTTTCGCGGGCTACCCCATCACCCCGTCCACTGAAATCGCGGAATCTCTGGCCGCTTCCCTGCCCAAGCGCGGCGGCAAGTTCATCCAGATGGAAGACGAAATCGCTTCCATGTGCGCGGTGATCGGCGGCTCGCTTGCGGGTTCCAAATCCATGACCGCCACTTCCGGCCCCGGCTTCTCGCTGATGCAGGAAGCGCTGGGCTACGCGATTATCGCGGAAATTCCCTGCGTCATCGCCTCCGTCATGCGCGGCGGCCCCTCCACCGGCCTGCCCACCAAGGTGTCGCAGGGCGATGTGAACCAGGCCCGCTGGGGCACCCACGGCGACCACTCCATTATCGCGCTGACCGCGTCTTCCATTCAGGACGTGTTCTCCATCACCGTGGAAGCCTTCAACATGGCCGAACGCTACCGCACCCCCGTGGTGCTGCTGTTCGATGAAATCGTGGGCCACATGCGGGAAAAACTGGTAGTGCCCGCGCCCGGCGAACTGGAAGTGACCGAGCGTCTGCGCACTTCCGTGAAACCCGGCACCAACTATCACCCCTATCTGCCGCGTGAAGACGGCCGCCTGCCCATGTCCGATTTCGGCGGCGTGCACCGTTACAACGTGACGGGCCTGTTCCACGACATCTGGGGCTTCCCCTCCGAACAGCCGGAAACGGTGAAAAAGGCCCTGTACCACCTGGTGGACAAAATCGAACTCCAGGCCAACGAACTTGCCCGTTACAAGAAATTCTTCCTTGACGACGCGGAAACCCTGATCATTTCCTACGGCTCCTCCGCCAGAACCGCCATGAACCACGTGGCCACCCGCCGTTCGCGCGGCGAAAAGGTGGGCCTCCTGGAACTGCAGACCATTTGGCCCTTCCCGGCGGAAATCGTGCGTGAATACGCCAGCCGCGCCAAGAACGTCTTTGTGGTGGAAATGAACATGGGCCAGCTTTGCGGCGCCGTGAAACAGGCCGTGGACAAGCCCGACAGGGTCTACCTGGTCAACCGCATCGACGGCCAGATGGTGACCCCCGCGGACATCGACAGCATCATGCGCGTCATTGAAGGGAGGGGTGTCTAAATGATAGCCAAACAAGATCTGCCCATCAGGGAAAAGTTTTTCCCGCATATCTGGTGCCCGGGCTGCGGCCACGGCACCGTGCTGAACAATCTCGTGCGCGTCACCACGGAAATGGGTCTGGACCCTTCCTCCGTGTGCACCGTGTCGGGTATCGGCTGTTCCTCCCGTATCGCGGGGTATCTTGATTTCCACACCCTGCACACCCTGCACGGCCGGGCCCTGGCTTTCGCCACCGGCGTGAAAATGGCCCGCCCCGAACTGACCGTGCTGGTGCCCATGGGCGACGGCGACTCAACGGCCATCGGCGGCAACCACTTTATCCACGCCGCGCGCCGCAACATCAACATGACCGCCATCGTCATGAACAACCGTATCTACGGCATGACCGGCGGCCAGTACTCCCCCCTGTCCGGCCCCGGCATTCTGGCCACCACCGCGCCCTACCGCAGTATTGACCGCGAATTTGACGTGGTCAAGCTGGCTTCCGGCGCCGGCGCCACCTTTGTGGCCCGCACCACGGCCTACCATGTGCAGGAGCTGGCCAAGCTGCTGCGTAAAGCCATTGAGCACAAGGGCTTTTCCGTGCTGGAAGTGCTGGTGCAGTGCCCCACGTACTTCGGCCGCAAGAACAAGCAGGGCGAAGCCCCGCAAATGCTGGAATTCTTCAAGGACCGCACCGCTACCCTGGGTTCCAAGAGCCTGGAAGAAGATCCGACCATGATCCCGCGCGGCATCTTTGTGGAAGAGCAGGCCCCGGAATACTGCGAATCTTACGCAGAAACCATTGCTACCGCCAGTGCCGGCAAGAAGTGAGGATAGCATGGAGAAGAACCGCTTTTTACTTTCCGGCTCCGGGGGCCAGGGCGTTATCACCATGGGCATCCTGCTGGCCGAAACGGCTGTTATCCAGGAAGGCGCGCACGCCATCCAGTCCCAGTCCTACGGGCCGGAAGCCCGTGGCGGCGCCACCCGTTGCGACGTGATTGTCGCGGATGCGGAAATCTACTTCCCCAAGGTGCTCCAGCCCAACGTGCTGGTCTGCCTGACCCAGGAAGCCCAGCACCGCTATCTGCAATACCTGCGTCCGGGCGGCCTGCTCATCACCGACTGCGACCTGGTGAAAACCGACAAACGCGTGGACGCGGAGCATATCGCCCTGCCCATGCACAACGCCATAGTGGAAAAACTGGGCCGGGCCCAGGCGCTGAACATTTGCGTGCTCGGCGCTCTGCTTGAGCTGACCAAGGTCGTCAAGCCCGCTTCCCTGGAAAAGACCCTGGCGTCCCGCTTTGCGGCCGCCCACCACGAAAACAACAAAATCGCGCTGCGCCTCGGCATGGATCTGGCCAAGAGCTGCGCTGCCTAAGCACACGCTTTCAGACGTAAAAAAAGGGGGCGGCCGCAAGGCCGCCCCCTTTGCCGTCCGGAAACCCGGTCAGGAAACCTTGGCGAACATGCCGAAGAGAATGCTGCCGATGACCAGAATAATGCCGCCCCCGAGCCGTGAGGAGATTTGGGAGTAAGGCATCAGGTTCATGCGCTTGGCGGCGCCCAGTACCATGATGTCGCCGGAACCGCCCCGGTCGGCCATGCACAGGCCGGCGGAAATGGCGGCCTCAATGGGGAAGAAGCCCACAATGTAGGCGAAGAGGAAAGGCCCGATCAGCGCGCCCAGCACGATAACCGCCGCTACAAAGAAGTTCACCGGCGTGATGACGCTGACCAGTTCGCCCAGGTCCGTGTAGGCGACGCCCACCCCGGCCAGCAGAATCCAGATGCAGTGGTCGGTAAAAGCCTTTTGCATGCGTTTGGCGCCTTCGCGCATGAATTCGGGGATAATGCCCAGACCGTTGGCCACGGCCACCAGCAGAATCATGTACGCATACTGGTGAATGATCACGCCGCCGATTTTCGGCAGCAGCTTGATGGCGATGATGCGGGAGAGCGTATAGAATACAGCCGTCAGGAACAGCCCGTTAAAAATGTCGTTGGCGGTCAGGGGCTGCTTTTCGGTCTTGGTGCTGGCCACAAAGGCCGAATCGCGCATCAGTTCGCCGTTGCCGGTCAGTTCGGGCCTGGCCTGGCCCAGCTTGTTCAGCAGCGCGCCGCAGAACACGGCGATAATGTTGGCCATGGTCAGAATGGGAATGGCCACGGAATAATACTCTTTGGCGCTGCCGCCGGTAATCTGCTCCCACATCTGGCTGAGGGGAATGGCCCCGGCGCCGTTGCCGCCGCCCATGATGGGCAGCACGTACATGAACACCACCCGCTTGACGGGGATGCCGCAGAGCACCCCGGCGGCTATGCCGAACACAAAGGCCACGGCCACGCCGGCGAGAATGGCGGGAATATACCCGGCCAGAGCGCGGAGAAGGATTTTCCGGTTCACGCTGATGATGGAGCCGGTGATCAGCAGACGAAAAAGTCCAGAAAGCCGAAGGGCTTTTCCATGAACGTGGTGATGGACTTCACGTACTTGGCGGGCAGGATGCTGGCGTACACCAGGTAGGCCGTGCCCATGAAGGCCAGCACGTTGCCGCCGCCTATCCAGTCTTTCCAGATGGGAATGCGGTCGCCGATGGTGCCGAAAAAGTAACCCATGCTGAGCAGAAGCGCGATGGTTCCCGTCATGTCGACGGAAAGCACACCCAGATAGGTCGCCACCGCCACAATCCCCATCATGACCAGGAAAATGGGCAGCGGAATACCGTACACGGCTATGGCGCTCAACCCTTGCGCGGGCGTGCCGCTTTCTTTGACGTCGCTGACTGTGCTCATGGTTTTTCTCCTTGGCTTCCACCGGATCTCGGTGTTCCGGCGGCGTTGGCGGGATATGCCGCTATTGAAAACGTTTTCTATTTTCCGCTAAGGTTGTCCAGGTATCGTGTCTGCACACGATGCCGCAGGAATAAGCACACATTGCGTGAGGGGGCAGAGACCGGCGCGCTTTTTTTCAGCCTAGTCACTTCAGCGCGAAAGAGGAGTAATTATCTGAATTTTATGACTATCTATATTTGACCTAAATATATATTTAGAAAATGTTTTCTGTCAATAAAGTGCATAATGGCACAATCTCGATTTGATAGCCCAGGTGCGATGTGGTAACAGGGGGCTGCGCGGGCCGCCGCAGGAGGCGGGCTGTACGAGGAGGTTTCATGGCGCGCTATTTCATGCCCCAGCCGGGGGACGGGTTTGCAAAAAATATTCTGACCTGGATACGCACGGGCAGGCGTTTCCGGCCTTCTTTTCCCAGGGCCGTGCAGTTCCAAACCCTGTCCACCTGCAATGCCAAGTGCATATTCTGCCCCCACAGCCAGAGCCCCAAGGAAATTCCCCACGGCCGCATGGACGACGCGCTGATCAATAAAATCATCGCGGAATGCGGCAAGCACCTGGTGGGCCGCATCAGCCCCTACCTGACCAACGAGCCGCTGCAGGACAAGCGCATGCCCGCCATTCTGGCGGCCATCAAAAAGGCGGCGCGTTTTCCGGTCAAGACCAAAATCAACACCAACGCGGCCCTGCTTACGGAAGAGGTGAGCAAAAAGCTGCTGGAAGCCAGACTCGACCAGCTTTGGATCAGCGTCAACGGCTACAGCCCGGAAACCTACCAGGAGTCCATGGGCCTGGATTTCGACCTGACCATGCGCAACATCGACACCTTTCTGGACATGAAGAAAACCATGGGCGTGTCAAAGCCAAGGGTGATCATCACCACCATCAAGACCAAGCTGGTGGAGAACGAGCTGGAGCGGGCCAAGGACTACTGGGCCCAGCGCGACGTCAAGTTCAGCATCCACCACCTGGACAACCGCACCGGGGAAGACGCCACCACCGGCATACGCCCCACGGGCCAGACCCTGGAACGCAAGCGCAACTGTGATCTGTTCCTCAAACAGGCCTATATCGTGGAAAACGGGGACATGATTCTCTGCTGCCACGACTGGCGCCAAAGCGTGGTGGTGGGCAACGTCGCCCGAACCTCCATTGAGGAAGTCTGGAATTCCGACCACTTCAAACGCCTGATCTACGATTACTACGCGGGCCGCTTCGACGACATCGAGATTTGCCGTAACTGCGGGTAACGCGATTCATTTGGAAAAGACAATTTTGCCGAAGCCATCCAAGAGCGAGAGCAGGGCGCTGCCCTGCACCTGCCAAGGGCTGGCGCCCCTGGACCCCTTTCAGGGTGGATAGAAAAGTGGCGCGAGTCTGCCGCCGGGCGTTGACCTGATAGGCTGAAAAGAACGAAACAATACGGCCCTTCGTTACATCAACGAAGGGCCGTATTGTTTTACCCTGTTAAAGTTCTTTGGAAGGGGGTTAGGGGTCCGGGGGAAGGGGGACACCTTTCTTCCAAGAAAGGTTTCCCCCGTCCCCCGGCCGCCGGAGGCATCCCACCGCTACGCGTACGGCGCAAACTTCCCGTTTCTATTAATGATCCTGACAAGCTCCCCGGCGTCGGCAAGCGTTTCCAGATTTTCGCAGGCCTGGGAGAGTTCCTTGCGGCCCGCGCCGTCCAGAATGCCTTCGGTCATGACCGCGAGCTTGGTTTTTATGCCGTCCCAGTCCACGGGGTTGTCCGGGTCGCCCTTGGGGCTGTTCACCTGAGCCGTGGCGCTGGCGCCGTCGGCGAATACGGTTTCAATGCGCGAAGGCCAGTTGCCGGGCATCATGGCGTCCAGGTCCTGGGCTTTGGCTAAGGTTATTTTGGCCATCAGAGCGCGGGTGGCCGGGTCGTGCAGGGTCTCGTCGGTGAATTCCTTTTCCGTGAGCAGACCGTGCAGCAGGGTTCTGGCCACGCAGAAACGCAGGCTGAACTTGGCTTCCTGCGGGGTGGCGGGGTCTTCTATGTTCGCGATGTTCAGGGCGGTGCCGTAGGTTTCCACTTTCACGGATTTGATGTCCCTGCCCTTGCCCCGCAGGCGCAGCTCGTTGGCCGCGTCAATGGAGGAATGGGTGTGGCGGCAGCAGGGGTAGGGCTTGATGGACACGGCGGCCGTGCGGTAATTGGCGCCGAAGTCCGCGAAAAAGGCGGGCTTGATTTCTTGGCGGGCGAACCCGGCGAAAAAGCCCTGTTCCCCTTCCAGAATACGGGTGGCTCCGGTGAAGTTCTCTAAAGCCAGGTAGGCGGCCGTCACCCCATTGGCGGCGGCGTGGCCCGCGTGCAGGAACTTGCTCATGCCGCCGTCCGGCAGGAACTGCCACAAGCCCGCGGCCATGGTGCCCGCGTTGCCCAGGGTCCAATCCAGCTGCGTCCGGGAAAGGCCCAGGAGCTTGCCCGCCGCCATGGCCGAGCCAAAGGCCCCGGCCGTGCCCGTGGTGTGCCAGATGGCGTAGTGCCCCGGCGTCATGGCCGCGCCGATGCGCAGCATGACTTCATACCCGGCCACGATGGCGGTCAGCAGGTCTTTGCCGTTTTTCTTTTTCCACTCGCCCACGGCCAGAGCCGCCGGGGCCACCACCGTGGCAGGATGGGAGATGGATTCGCGGTCCACGTCGTCCATTTCCAGGATATGGCCCAGATAGCCGTTGAAAAAGGCCGCGTTGACAATGGTGTTGCCCTGTTTTTCCCCCACCATGCCCGCCTGGGCGTTGCCGCCCATGGTGCGCACGTAGGCTTTGGCCGGGGCGGAATGCTTGCGGGCGTAACCCTGGATGACGCAGCCCAGCCAGTCCAGCAGGCAGCGCTTGGCCTGCTCGCGCGCCGGGGCGGGGATATCCTCAAGCCGGAGGGACTCGGTGAACGCGGTGCAGGCTTGGGAGTGGGCTCTTGTGTTCAGGGTATCCATAAAGAAAACCTCGCCGGGGCTAAGGGGTGCAATAAAACCGCCACATGGCGGGTAGTCACTTGGAAGAGCAGACCGCACAGAAAGAACGGCCTCACGGACAATAGGTATACCAGGAGACCAGCAGCCTTGATTTTTTGTACCCGGCTTTTCCCCCGCTGGCAACGGGCAAAATCCACTACCCGGCGCGTGCTCGCGGGATAAACCGCGAATCGGGACCGGCGCGTTATACAAAAATATTTTTCTCCCCGCTTGACTGGGTACGGAAAAATGGATACCACTGCATCAAGAAATATTGATGTAAAATATCAAGATATACGCAAGCTGCCCCTATGCATGACACTATCCAGTTTTTCAAAGCCCTTGCGGACGACACCCGGCTGCGCCTGGTGGCCGTGCTCAATCGCAGGGAATTGAACGTCAACGAGCTGATGACCATTCTGGACATGGGCCAGTCGCGCATTTCCCGGCACCTGAAAATCCTCAGTTCCGCCGGGCTGCTCACCTGGCGCCGGGACGGGCTGTGGGTGTTCTACAGCGCGGTAAACGAAGGGGAAGGCCGCCGCTTTCTGGACGCGGTGCTGCCCTTTGTGGAAGCAAGCGAAGCCTTTCGCGCGGACCGGGACATGGCAGTCAGCGTCATGGAAGAGCGTTCCCGCAAAACCAGCCAGTTTTTCAACTCCATTGCGGAAGACTGGGACCAGCTTTCCCGCGACATCCTGGGGAGCCTGGACCTGCCCGCCGCCATTGTGGCCCACATGCCTAAGGGCGGCGTGGCGGCGGATCTGGGCTGCGGCACGGGCCACGTGCTGGAACGCATGCTGGACAAGGCGGATTCGGTCATCGGCGTGGACGGTTCCGGCCGCATGCTGGAACTGGCCCGCCGCCGTCTCAGCCAGGACGCGGCCCGCGTCTCCCTGCGCATCGGCGACCTGGAACACCTGCCCCTGCGGGACGGGGAAGCGGATTTCGCCTCCATGACCATGGTCATGCACCATCTTTCCAGCCCCTCCGCCGCGCTGGAAGACGCCCGCCGCGTCTTGAAACCGGGCGGCCTGCTCGTGCTCAGCGATTTTGACCGGCACGCCAACGAAGCCATGCGTGCCTCCTACGGGGACCGCTGGCTGGGTTTCAGCCGGGAAAGCCTTACGTCGTTTTTGGAAAAGGCCGGGTTTGCCGTCAAATCCGCCACCCGCACCCCGGTTGAAAAGGGGCTGTACATCCATCTTATTCTCGCGGTTCCGGCCGCGGCCTGAAACAGGAGATTTCTCATGACTGACGCCAAAAAAGCCAAGCCCCTGGACCGTTCCCTGGCCAACAAGGTGGCGGACCCCAAGCTGGCCGCCTTCGGCCATAAGGAAATGCAACTGGCTGAGCGCGAAATGCCGGGCCTGATGGAACTTATCCGCATCCACGGCGACAAAAAGCCCCTCAAGGGCTTCAAGGTCACCGGCTCGCTGCACATGACCATCCAGACGGCCATGCTCATCAAGACCCTGTACGAGCTGGGCGCGGACATCCGCTGGGCTTCCTGCAACATTTTTTCCACCCAGGACCACGCCGCCGCCGCCATCGCGGATTCCGGCATGGCCAAAGTTTTCGCCTGGAAGGGCGAAACCCTGGAAGAGTACTGGTGGTGCACGGAAATGGCCCTGACCTGGCCCGACGGCTCCGGCCCGGACCTGATCGTGGATGACGGCGGCGACGCCACCCTGATGATCCACAAGGGCGTGGAAGTGGAAAAAGACCCCTCCCTGCTTAAGCAGGCCTATGACAACAAGGAAGTCCAGATCATCATGGACCGCCTGGCCCGCAGCTACAAGGAAGACCCCAAGCGCTGGCAGCGCGTGGCAGCCAAAGTCCAGGGCGTGTCCGAGGAAACCACCACCGGCGTGCACCGTCTCTATGAAATGGAGAAAAAAGGCGCGCTGCTCTTCCCGGCCATCAACGTCAACGATTCCGTGACCAAGTCCAAGTTCGACAACCTCTACGGCTGCCGCGAATCCCTGGCTGACGGCATCAAGCGCGCCACAGACGTGATGGTGGCGGGCAAGGTCGTGCTGGTCTGCGGCTACGGCGACGTGGGCAAGGGCTGCGCCCAGTCCATGCGCGGTTTCGGCGCGCGGGTGCTGGTGACGGAAGTTGACCCCATCTGCGCCCTGCAGGCCGCCATGGAAGGCTACGAAGTGACCACCGTGGAAAAAGCCGTGGGCGAAGCGGACATCTTTGTCACCGCCACCGGCAACTACAAAGTCATCACCAGCGCGCACATGCTGAAGATGAAAGATGAGGCTATTGTCTGCAATATCGGCCACTTCGATAACGAAATCGACATGGAGTACCTGGAAACCACCAAGGGCTGCAAAAAGTTGGAAGTCAAACCCCAGGTGGACAAGTGGACCCTGCCGTCCGGCCGTTCCATCGTCGTTCTGGCGGAAGGCCGCCTGGTGAACCTGGGCTGCGCCACCGGCCACCCCAGTTTCGTCATGTCCGCCAGCTTCACCAACCAGACCCTGGCCCAGATTGAACTGGCCACCAACAAAAAGCTGCAGAAAAAAGTCTACACCCTGTCCAAAAAGCTGGACGAGGAAGTGGCCCGCCTGCACCTGGCCCGCCTGGGCGCCACCCTCACCAAGCTGAGCAAGGAACAGGCCGACTACATCGGCGTGTCCGTCAAAGGCCCGTACAAGCCGGAGCATTACCGGTACTAGGAAAGAGAAGGAAGAGTCGCCGGCCCAATCGCCTTCAAGGAACATTGGCAAGGGCGTGTGAGGCAATTCGTTGCTACAGGCGGCGCCGCACAACCACGGCGCCGCTTTTTGCATGCGCGGGGATAGTTGTTGCTCTGAAGTCCGGTATCAGGCCGCTAAAAAACTTGACATCCCCTATCCAGTGGACAATAAACGTTATCTCATACAAAAATGCCTTTTGTGGGTTCTGTTGACGGCACAACGTGAAAGCGCAACCGCCAACCCCGTCACCCATTTCTTTCAGGAGCGGCCATGAAGCTGTTGTGGAAACTCGCCATACCCCAGGTATGTATCGTTCTGTGTCTTGGGCTTGCCAGTTACTTTATTATTGGCTCTTCCTTTGAGTCCATGCGTGAACGTTATGTGCGCGATATTGTGGAAAATCGCTTCACACGAGTGGAAACGGACATTGCGGCCAACGCCCAGCGGGCCGTGGACTCTTCCGCCATTTTCGCGCGCCTGCCCGAAGTGGCGGCGGCCTATAAAATAGCCCTGTCCGGCAACATTGACGACGAAAAATCGCCTCAGGCCCAGGAAGCGCGGGAAAAGCTCAGGAGGGATCTCGCGCCCATGCTCGCGAGCTACGAGGCCCACGCGGGCCAGAAAATGCAGCTCCACTTCCACCTGCCCAACGGCCGCAGCCTTGTCCGGCTTTGGCGGGACAAGCAGGCCAGGGTGGGCGGCAACTGGGTGGATATTTCCGACGATCTTTCCACCTTCCGCCCCACGGTCATGGAAACGAACAGGAGCGGCAGGGCTGTGAAGGGAATTGAGCTCGGCAGCGGCGGCATCGCCCTGCGCGGGGTTGTGCCCGTGAGCGGGCCGGACGGGAAGAAGCTTGGTTCCGTGGAAGTGCTGCAGAGTTTTTCGCCCATTCTCGCGGCCGCGGCCGGGGACGGCCGTAGCGAGATGGTGCTCTACATCAACGCTGACCAGCTTTCCATCGCCACGGAGTTGCAGGACCAGACCAAGAATCCCCGCGTGGGCGCTTTCGTGCGGGCCACCCAACTCAAGGACAAGAATTTCGAGGCATTCATCACTCCGGCTTTGCTTGAATCGGGCAGAAAGGCCAGTACCTTCGCGAACCACGGTTCCCTCGCTCTGGCCACGCTGCCGCTCAAGGACTACCGGGGTACGCAAACCGGCGTGCTGGTCTGCGCCATGAAGACGGACTCCATCACCGCCTTGGCGGACAGGGCGGAACTCGTCCTCATCTTCATGCTCGCGGGCATGGCCATCGCTCCTTTCCTGGCTCTGCTGCTTGGACTGCGCGTCTGGGTGGCGCGTCCGCTGGCCGCCATCCGGGCAAAGATGCTGGAAATCGCCAAAGGATGGGGCGATCTCGCGGAAGAACCGGCGGGCGGGCGGCGCTGCGACGAGATCGGCGAACTGGACCGGCTGTTCAAGACGTTTACCGCCAAGCTGGATTCCATGCTTGAAGAAACCAACGGTTACATCAATATGCTCAATAACGTCCCGGATCCCATATTCATGGTCAATGAGGATTTTCGCCTCGTCCGGGTCAACAAGGCCATGACGGAACTTCTGCGTTCTTCCGGTTCCGGCGCGGGTGACGGGAACGGCTCCCGCGCCGGCGGCGCCATCCCCACACCCGATTACGCGGTGGAAATGGCGAAGCGGGGCGTCCAGGCCGAGCCGGGCGTCATTGAGCTTACTCTGGGCGGCAAGTCCATGTTCATCAAGCCTTCCAGCAGCCGGCTGCGAGATGCTTCGGGCAAGAGCGCGGGCTATGTGGTGGTGGCCAGCGCGGTGACGGATCTGGTCAATTCCGAGCGCGCTATTAACGAGCAGCTTGAGCGCATCACCAGTGTGAACCAAACCACGCGCGAGGCGGCCGAGCAACTGGCCCGCGCCGCCGAAGATCTCGGCTCCCAGTTCGGCGATGTGCGCCAGGCTATCAGTTCGCAGCGCGACCGCCTGGATGAGACGGTCAATGCCATTGAGCACATGAACAATTCCGTGCGCGACGTGGCCGCAAGCGCCGCGGGCACCGCGGAACAGTCTCTGGCCGCGCGGGAGCAGGCGGCCGAGGGTGCGGACATCGTGGCCGAATCCGTGAGGGCTATCACGCGGGTCAACCAGCAGGCCGCGCGGCTCAAGGATTCCATGTACGGCCTCGGCAGCCAGGCCGAAGGCATTGGCGCCGTGCTTGGCGTGATTACCGATATCGCGGACCAGACGAACCTCCTGGCGCTTAACGCCGCCATCGAAGCGGCCAGGGCCGGGGAGGCTGGGCGCGGTTTCGCCGTTGTGGCGGACGAGGTGCGCAAGCTCGCGGAAAAAACCATGGAAGCCACCAGCCGGGTGGAAAAAGCCATAGCCGACATCCAGGAAGGGGCGAAAAATTCCGCGTCCATGGTGGATGAAACGGGCAGCCTTGTGGATCAGGCCAACGAATTGGCCGCGCGTTCCGGCGAGGCCCTGCGGCGCATTGTCAGCCTGACGGCCGCTTCCTCCGAGCAGGTGCAGGGCATAGCCAGGGCGGCGGAAGAGCAATCCGCCACCAGCGAGCAGATCAACCGGGCCATTGACGAAGTCGCGGCCATGGGGCGGAACGTGGCGGAGAGGATGGAGCTTTCCGCCAAATCCGTCGAGGATTTGGCGATGTTGTCGGGACGGTTGGACAGTTTGTCGTAAGCGGATAAGAAAAGGCGAAAAGCATGGAGTAAAAGAGCCGGGCGCGCGTGGGCGGCCCGGCTCTTACGTTCGTCAGGAGTGGCGTGCGTAGGAAGCGATACTCCCGCTAATTGGCCCAAGGCTTGTCCCAGGGCAGCATGTTCAGGGCGTCGGCGAAAAAGTCCGGGCCGCCGAAATTGCCGGATTTCAGGGCCAGGACAATGGCCGGGTTGTCTATGCTCACGGTCCAGGGCACGCCGGGCGCTATTTGCGGGCCGATGTGCAGGCCGGTGACAGCCAGGGCCGTGGTTACCGCGCCGGAACTTTCCCCGCCCGCCACGACGAAACGGCGCACGCCCAGCTTTACGAACTCTTGCGAGAGATGGGCCAGGGCTTCTTCCACCAGCAGGCCGGAACGCTCGCGGCCCAGCTTTTCCTGCACTTCTTTGACCTTGGCGGGTTCTTCGCTGGCGTAGATGAGGACGGGCTGGTTTTGGTCCAGGGCGGCTTTGGCCCAGGCCAGGGCTTCCGCCACGTGCGCGGAACCCTGGGCCAGAAGCAGGGGATCCAATTGGCGCATGGGCAGGTTGCGGGCGCGGTAGCGGGCGAGCTGGCCGCGCGTGGCCTCGGAACAACTGCCGCAGAGAATGGCCGTGCCGCCGCGTATGTCCGGGGACATGGCGGGCTTGTCGTGCCGGGGCATGAGCCCGGCCTTGCGGTAGTTGTCCGGCAGGCCCAGGGCAATGCCGCTGCCGCCGGTGACCAGAGGCAGCTCCCGGCAGGACGCGCCCAGGGTGAACAGGTCCGCGTCTTCCACGGCGTCGGTGACGGCGAAACGTATGCCTTTGGCTTGCAGGTCCCGCAGGGCGGCGGACACCGCGTCCGGGCTTTTGCGTACGATTTCCCAGGGCACCAGGCCCACTTTTTCCCCGACTTGCGGCTCCAGAAGCCGGATGAGGCTGGAATCGCGCATGGGCGTCAGGGGGTGGTCACGCATGGGGCTTTCGTCCAGGGGCTGGTCGCCCACGAACAGATGGCCCTTGTACAGGCTGCGCTTGTTTTCCGGAAAGGCCGGGCAGACAATGGTCAGAGGCGCGTGCAGCGCTTCCAGCAGCGCCTTGGCCACCGGCCCGATGTTGCCTTGGGGCGTGGAATCAAAGGTGGAGCAGTATTTCCAGAAAAACTGGCGGCAGCCCTGCTTTTTCAACCAATCCAGGGCCTGCAGGCATTGGGACACGGCTTCCCGCGGGTCAATGGAGCGGCATTTCAGGGAAACCACCACCGCGTCCGCGTCGGGCACGGGAAAACCGGCGGGCGGCACCCCGCTGGTCTGGATAACCCGCATGCCCTGGCGCACCAGGGTGTTGGCCAGGTCGGTGCCGCCGGTGAAGTCGTCAGCAATACAGCCAAGAATGTAGGGCATGGAACCTCCGTTTTGTCAGAAAAGCGTGAGGCATCACGGGGCCGCGCGGGTTTTCCGCGCGGCCTCGTGGCGTGTGGAATTACTTGAATTATCACCCCTGTCGCGGGGTGCAGGGGGATCATCCCCCTGCCGGGTCCAGGTATCTCGCAACCGCAGGAAGCGGTTGCGCACGGAGCGTCAGCGACGCCCGCAGGGGACGGCACAGGACGTGCCGCATCGCGCCCTGGCCGCCGGAGGCATTCTTATTTCACAAAATTACGCCTGCAGCAGACGGGCCAGCTCGCTCACGTCGCCAAGCTCCAGCACTTTCCAGGCCTTGGCGATAAGCTGGTCGGTGCGTTCCTTGGAGAGCACGCCTTCCGCGCAGCTGTGGACTTTGGCTTCCACCTCGGCGTCGCTGAGAGGGTTGTCCGGGCCGCCCCGGTAGCGCTCGTCCGCCTTGCCGCTGACGGTGCTGCCGTCCTTGAGGGTAATTTCAATGCTGGAACGCATTTTGTCAAAACCCAGGGCTTCGATTTCCGGGTCGAACTTGGTCTGGATGCGTTTCTGCATGGCCTGCATGGCTTCCCCGCCCACGAATTCGTCGGAAAACTCCACTTTGCCCGCTTTGCCGTTCAAGGCCACCATGGCCAGCACGGCGGGCAGAGAGAATTTGGCCTGCAGGTGGTTTTTCGCGATGGGGTAGCGGATGGGGTTGAGGATGTTGGACCCGGCCCGCACCGTCACTTTTTCGATCATGCCGCCGTTCAGCTTGTGCTCACGCATCAGCTTGATCATGCAGTCGATGGTGGGGTGGGTCAAGACGCCGCAGGGATAGGGCTTGATGCTCACGCCGGGGTCCACGATGGTCCAGGTTTTGCCGAATCCCTGAGAGAGCTTGTCCGCGCTGACGCCCCCGGCCAGCACGGCGCAGAAGCCCCAGATGCCGTCCAGGGCCGCGGGGTCCGCCGTGAACCCGGCCTGGGCCAGAATGGCGGCGGTGACGCCGTTTTCGGAAGCCCGGCCCACGTGCAGCGGCTTGGTCATGGTGCCGAAATTGATGCGTATGCCCGCCGCGAAACTGGCCGCCATGCCGAAACCCCAGCGCAGCTTTTCGCCGGAAAGGCCCAGCAGCTTGGCGGCGGCCGCGTAAGCCCCAAACGTGCCCACCGTGGCGCTGGAGTGGAAACCGCGCTTGTAGTGCTGGGAATTCATCCATTCGGAAATTTTGCATTCCACTTCAAAGCCGGTCAGAAAGGCCAGCATGAACTGCTTGCCGCTGACGTTCCCGACTTTCTGGGCCGTGACCATGGAAGCGGTCAGGGGCGGGATGGTGGGGTGGGTGAGCAGGCCATAGGCGTGGTCCGGGTCTTTGCTCACCTGGGAATCGTCCCAGTCGTGGGCGTGGCCGGCGGTGCCCATGACCCGGGCCGCCTGGGGGGCGGGCACTTTTTTCGCGCCCCGGCCCAGCAGCAGCGCTTCTTCCTTGCCGCCGGTCTCTTCCGCCACTTTGGCCAGGATGACGGCGGTTTCGTGGTCGGAACCGGCCGCGAAAAGCCCCAGGCCGTCCAACAGGCAACGGGTGCCGATACGCAGCGCTTCCGCCGGGATATCCTCAAAGCGCACGCTTTCGACGAACCGGCAGGCGTCTTCCGTAATGTGCATCGTTTCGGGAACGGAGGCAAAGGGGTTTTGCTGGATGCTCATGGCGTTCTCCTGGTGGAAAGTTCAAAGGTGGCGGAAGCGTAAGCCCAGCGGGGCGGGTTCGCAAGACAATTTTCACGGGACATGGTTACCTGACGCCCGCAATAAGCGCGTTGCCAAGGCCGCTCATGGCCACGGCGAAAACCAGCACCTGCACTGCGGCCAGCGCGGCGTACAGCGTTTTGGCGCGGCGCAGGTAAAAAACGGCCAGCGCGGCGACACAGACAAGGGAAATGGAAGCGATGAAGCCAATGCAGTACAGCGGGAGCAGGTCCCAGGAAAGCAGCGGAACCGCGTTTCCGGCCGGGCCCTGGGTGGCGTGCAGGGCGGTGAAGGCGTGGGCCGGTTCTTTCCAGACGGCAGCGATATGTTCCGGCGCCAGGTGCAGGGGCACGCCGGGCAGCAGATACACCAGATAGGAAAGGCAGAGCAGAAGCATGGCCGCCTTGACCGTGCGGCGCAGAATGGAGACGTAGAGACGGCTGTCGGCTTCCAGATATTCAGTACTCATACGGGCCTCGCGGCGAAAGGTTGCTTATCACAGGTAGTGCATCACCCCGGAAAGCAGCGAGCGTGCCCCGGCCAACACCAGCATGGCGATAACCACCAGCCGGATGCGCTCCGGCCGGGTTTTGACCATCAGGCGCACACCCAGCAGTGCGCCGCTCATCAGGCCGAGCACGGCGGGCACGGCCATCAGGGGGAGTATGCAGCCTTCGTACAGGTATATCCATACGGCCGAGGTGTCGGTGATGGACAGCACCAGGGTGGAGGTGCCCACGGCCATTTTGAAGGGCGCGGCCATGACCAGATTCAGCACGGGAACATTGGCCCAGCCCGCGCCCAGACCGAACATGCCCGCCGCCACGCCGATGAAGCAAAACAGAAAAAGCCCCAGGGCCGTGCGTTGGGCTTGCCAGGGGAGACACGCGCCTGTGGCGGGTTCCGTGAACATGCCGTGCATGCCCAGGGCCAGGGCCAGGCCATCCTGCCGGGTAACCGCCGGGTGGAGCGCGCTACGGGAAGCGTAGGTCAGGCCCGCGACCCCCAGAATAAGGCAACCCAGGCTGATGCGCACCACGGCCGCCGGCAGGGCCAGGCCCAGGCACGCGCCGACAATGGAGCAGGTGGAAGCCACCAGGGCGGGTGGCAGCCCCAGGCGCAAATGGGCCAGGTTGGCCCGCAGCAGGGAAGGGCAGGCCGCCAACGCGCCCGCCAGGGCGATAAGCAGTCCCGTACCCCGGACAAAGTCCAGGTGAAAGGGAAAAAAAGCGCTGGTCAGCGGCACGAAAAGCACACCGCCGCCTATGCCCGCGAACACCGCCAATAAGCCGATGAAAAAGGAGAACAGCCCCAGCAGCAGCGGCCAGAACCACCACTGCGCGGAAAGCGCAAGGGGCGCGGGCTGTCCCGCCTGGGCATGGCAGGGGACGGCCGCCAGGCACAGGATAAGCAGTAGGACCGGGATCATGATGCACAGCGCGGCATTGCGGTTCATAGTGCCTCGTAGCGGCGGGAAAACCGCGAAAAACAGGGCGGGTCAGCGCATGCGTTTCTGCAGCAGCAGCGCGTCGGCCAGGGCCAGGGCGGCCATGGCTTTCAGCACCGGCACCACCCTGGGGATGGCGGAAATATCATGCCGCCCCCGCACCCGGATGGCGACCTGCTCGCCTTTTTTGTTGATGGTCAGCTGTTCCTGGCCGATGGAGGAAATGGGCTTGACGGCCGCGGTGATCAGAATGGGCTGGCCCGTGCTGATGCCGCCCAGAATGCCGCCGGAATTGTTGGTCAGAAAGCCGCCCGGGGTAAGGGGGTCGTTGTTCTCGCTGCCGGTTCTGGCCACGGCGGCGAAACCCGCGCCTATTTCCACGCCTTTCACCGCGCCCACGCTCATAACGGCATGGGCCAGCGTGGCGCTGAGCTTGTCAAAAACCGGCTCGCCCAGACCGGCGGGCACGCCGTGGGCTTCCACGCGCACGATGCCGCCCAGGGAATCCCCGGCGTCCTTGGCCGCCAGGGTGCGCTTTTCCCACAGCGGGACGACGGCGTGGTCCGGGGCGAAAAAAGGCCGGTCGGCCGCGCCCTGCACATCCTGAATGGGCGAGGAAATGCCGCCGAATTCCACGGTGTAGGCGAAAAGCGCAATGTCGTGCCGCGCCAGCAGAGCCTGGGCAATAGCGCCCCCGGCCACGCGGGCCGCCGTTTCCCGGCCGGAGGAACGGCCCCCGCCCCTGTGGTCGCGGATGCCGAACTTAGCTTCAAACGTGATGTCCGCGTGCCCCGGCCGGTAGACGTCCTTCAGCTCGTCGTAGTCCGAGGAGCGCTGGCTGGTGTTTTCGATGTGAAAGGCAATGGGCGTGCCCGTGGTCTGGTTCTCGAACACGCCGGAGAGCAGGCGCACGGTGTCCGGCTCCCGCCGGGTGGTGGAGGCCACGCCCTTGCCGGGCCGGCGTTTGTCCAGTTCCGCCTGGATCATGGCTTCGGTAAGGGGAATGCCGGAAGGGCAGCCGTCAATGATGCCGCCCAGGCCTTTCCCGTGGGATTCGCCGTAAGTGGTAAGCCGGAACAACCGGCCAAAAGTGTTGCCGCTCATGATACGTTCTCAAGGCAAAGGTTGCGAATGCGCCGGGCGATGATTGCCGCCACCCGCCGCAAGGGCAGGCCGGCATCAACAACATAGTGCGCGGCGGTCTCATACAGAGGGGCGCGTTCCGCCAGAACGGCGGCCAGCTCCACCTCCGGGTCCAGAGTTGTGAGGGCCGGGCGCAAGTCCGGCCTGGGGGTGCGGGCGAGGCGGGCGGACAGCACCCGCAGGGGCGCGCGCAGATAGAAAACCCGGCCCTGTTCGCGCATGAAGGCCCGGTTTTCCGGCAGCAGCACAATGCCGCCGCCGGTGGCGATAACCCCGCCCAGCGCGGCGGCTTCAAGCAGCGCCGCGCGTTCCAGCTCCCGGAAAGCGGGCCAGCCTTTGGCCGCCACAAAATCGGCCACGCTCATGCCTGCGGCCTGTTCGGCCAGTATGTCCGTATCCCGCGCGGGCAGGGAAAGGCGCGCGGCCAGCAATCTGGCCACGCTGCTTTTGCCGCTGCCGCGCGGCCCGATGAGAAAAACGCTCCGCATGGGGTTACCCCTACGGCAAGCCGGGCTTGGAAGCAAGAGGCGCCCTGCGGCCTTTCTTATTTTGACCTTTACAGGGCGTCTGGTTCCTATGTACAATAGGGAATTATAACAAATGAACAGATATTGTCGTGTTTCCCATGTGTTGCCGCGGAAAAAACACGCGGCGTGCCGCCGGGATCGGGCTCCGGCGGACGGGGCGCTCTGTGTTCACAGAGAGTCCGGCGCGTGAAACAGGCAAAGGTACAAAAGGGCGCTTTCAGGAGGCGGTAATGAATCCCAAAAAAGAACTGGTGATCGGGCTTGCCGGATACGGCGTGGTGGGAACGGGCTTTGCGCGGGCCTTGCATGAGGGGCGCGAGCTTATCCGCCGCCGCACCGGGCGGGACATCGTCATCAAGACCGTGGCCGTCAAGGACAAGAACGAAAAATTCGCCTACCCCCTGCCCGAGGGCGCCACCCTGACTACCAGCCTGGACGATTTGGTGAACGACCCGGCCATAGACGTGGTCATTGAGCTGATCGGCGGCATCCAGGTGGCGCGCGGCCTGATTTCCAAAGCCCTTTCCGCAGGCAAGCACGTGGTCACCGCCAACAAGGCCCTGCTGGCGGAAGACGGCAAGGAACTGTTCCGCATCGCGGGCGAAAAAAATCTGCACCTGGGCTACGAAGCCAGCGTGTGCGGGGGCATACCCGTGGTGCAGGCCATGAGCGAAGGCCTGGCCGGCAACGAGATCCTCTCGCTGTACGGTATTCTGAACGGCACCAGCAACTACATTTTGTCCGAAATGAGCGCCAAGGGCATGCCCTTCGCGGATGCTCTCAAGGACGCGCAGGCCCTTGGTTTTGCCGAGGCCGACCCCACCCTGGACATAGAAGGCTTTGACGCGGCCCACAATCTGGTGTTGCTCATCCGCCTGGCCTGGGGTGTTGAATATCCCTTTAAAAATCTTCCGGTGCAGGGTATAAGTGCTGTGCGACCAGAAGATATCGAATTTGCGCGTGAGCTCGGCTACAGCATCAAGCTGATCGGCCAGGCCCGCATGCAAGACGGCCGACTCAGCGCCGGGGTTTTTCCTGCCCTGGTGCACAGGAAACTCTTGCTTTCCAAGGTGGTCGGGTCGTATAATGCTGTTTGGGTTAAGGGGAACGCTGTGGGTTCGATTTTCCTGCACGGCCGGGGTGCGGGCGATACTCCCACAGGCAGCGCTGTGCTGGCGGACATCTTGTCCATAGCAAGAGACGCCAGGCCCAACAACACCGGTTTTCTGGAACAAGTGCCGCCCCTGGCGGACGTTCTGGATCCGGAAGAAGGAGAGAGCAGCTACTACTTCCGCCTGATGGTGGAAGACAAACCCGGTGTTTTACGCGACGTGGCCGGAGCCATGGCGGAATACGGCATATCCATTGCGCAGGCTATTCAGAAGGGAAATGACCCGGACGTGGTACCCCTGGTGTTCATGACCCATGAAGCCAAAGCAAAAGATGTCGTTAAAGCCGTGGCTCATATGCGCGCCAGCCACCTGCTGCGAGAAGAGCCCGTGTGTTATCGGGTTCTGCACAGGGGGTAAACGCTCAAAGTTGAGGGAAGGGGGGCCTTCCTTTCGGAGGGTTCCCTCTTCCCCCAAACGAACGTTCCGGCGGCGCATCGAGAAAGATACTTCCGGGAGAGACAATCCCGGTATTCTGTACTATATACACGAAACAAGAGGGGAAGGCTTTACGGAGCCTTCCCCTCAGATTGATGGCAAACCCCGGAAGCCGGGGTTTGCAAGGCACGCCCGCTCCGGCGCTTTACGGCTTGGCAAGGCCCAGCCTACGCCTGCGCGGCGGGCTGTTGGCAAAGACGGTAAGACCGCCTTTGCCAACAGCCTGAGGGGGAAGGCTTTGCAAAGCCTTCCCCCTCAGACAGTCAAAAAAGGTGCAGGAAGTAGACGACATGAGCAGTGTTCCCATTTCAACGCAGGGCCTCGAACTGGTAAAGCAGGAGCTGGACCGTCTGAAAAAAGAACGGCCGGGCATCATTCAGGCCATCAAAGAGGCCAGGGAAGAAGGCGACCTTTCGGAAAACGCCGGCTACCACGCCGCGCGCGAACGCCAAGGTATGCTGGAAGCCCGCATCACTTTCATCGAATCGCAAATGGCCAAGTTCAACGTGGTTGATCTGGCCGCCATCTCTTCCGACGTCATAGTTTACGGCGCCACGGTAACCCTGGAAGACGTGGACAACGGCGAAGTGAAAGAATACACCCTGCTCGGCCCGGACGAGACGGAATACGCCAAAGGCAGCATTTCCGTATTCTCCCCGGTGGGCAAGGCGCTTCTGGGCCGCGCGGAAGGCGAGGAAGTCACGGTCAACGCCCCGCGCGGCCGCATCGTGTACGAAATCGTCAAGCTGGAATACAAAAACCCGGCTTATCTTTTCAGCGGCACGCAGAATTAGCTGCCGAAGCCAATTAAGAATGAGAGCAGGGCTCTGCCCTGCACCCGCCAGGGGTTAGCACCCCTGGACCCCTTACAGGGTGGATACGGAAGCGCCGTTTTTTACTACACGTCATCCTGAGCGCAGTGAAACATGCCTCTGACGGCCTTCACATCACACCGATAGCTGATCCAATAGGCGGAAAAAAGCACACAAAGCAAAACGGCTCTCCGTCACATCAGCGGAGAGCCGTATTTTTGTACCCTGCCAAAGGTCTTTGGAAGGGGATAGGGAGTCCGGGGGAAAGGGGGAACCTTTCTTCCACGAAAGGTTCCCCCTTTCCCCCGGGCGTCGCGTACGCGCCCCCTGCGACCTAAGCTCTGAGCCTGTCCAGAAGCACCTTCAATTCTTGCGCCATGTGGGAGAGTTCCTGCACGGCGGAGGAGGATTCGCGCATGCCGGAGGCCGTGTCCGCCGCGATGCGGTTGATTTCCTCCACGGAGTGGTTGATTTCCTCGGAGGTGGCGGACTGCTGCTCCGCCGCCGTGGCTATACTGGTAATCAGCGCGGAGTTCCGGCCCGCCAGGTTCACGATTTCCTGCAGCGCGGAACCGGAAGTGCCGGCCAGGTCCGTGGCTTCCGCCACGCTCTTGCCCGCTTCCGTCACCCGCTGGATGTTGGTGGTGGCGGCACTTTGAATGCCCCGGATGCTGGAGCCCACTTCCGTGGTGGCGCTCATGGTTTTTTCCGCGAGTTTGCGCACTTCGTCGGCCACCACGGCGAAACCGCGTCCGGCTTCACCGGCGCGGGCCGCTTCAATGGCGGCGTTGAGCGCCAGCAGGTTGGTCTGGTCCGCGATGTCGGAAATCACGTTCATGACCCCGCCAATGGCTTCCGCCTGCTTGCCCAGGTCCTGCATGTTGTTTTCCAGTTCGGAGGCCACGACGTTCACGCGCTGCACGGCGTTGATGACCCGGTTCACCAGGTCGGAACCGTCGGCGGCCTGCTGGCGCGTGGCTTCAGCCTGTTCGCTGGCTTCACCGGCGTTGCGGGCCACTTCCATGACCGTGGCGTTCATTTCTTCCATGGCCGTGGCCGTGGAACCCACGCGATCGCGCTGCACGTCCGTGCCCCGGCTCACTTCCTCCACCTGGGCGGAAAGCTCTTCCGATGCGGCGGCCACGCGGTTGGCGATATCCAGGGCCTGGGTGGCCACGTCAATGATGGTGCGCTGCGTGCTTTTGATCTGGGTCAGGTCGATGATCAGCTGCAGCACGGCGGCCAGTTTGCCCTGGTTGTCCAGCATTGGGATGGAGGTGTAGCTGATGTCCAGCGTCTTGCCGCCGGGGTGGGCCACCGTTTCAGCGCTGGCGGGCCTGAGGGTGGCGGCCGCTTTGGTCATGGCGCAGTTGGGGCCGCCGTGGTCGTCGCGGTTGAAAACCTCGGCGCAGGTTTTGCCCTTGTACTCCGTGCCGCTCAATTCCCGGGCCACGGTGTTCATGTAGCGGATCTTCAGGTCCTTATCCAGCATCACGGTGGGCGAAGGAATGGAGTCCACGATCATGCGGAAGCGGCCGAGAATGGCGTTGGTGCCCTTGATCAGGTTGGCGAATTCGCCGGAGAAGCGGGTGTGGTCGCCTTCCGAATCCAGGCGGCC
>JAVBNC010000059.1:0-13390 GCA_031551765.1 Desulfovibrionaceae bacterium | reverse complement strand
CCCCCCCCCCCCCCCCCCCCCCCCCCCCCCCCCCCCCCCCCCCCCCCCCCCCCCCCCCCCCCCCCCCCCCCCCCCCCCCCCCCCCCCCCCCCCCCCCCCCCCCCCCCCCCCCCCCCCCCCCCCCCCGCCGGAGGCATTTTCTACTTCGACAACTTTTGCAGCAGCCAGGCCATGTTGGCGCCCAAGTTTTTCATGGTGGTCAGGCCTTCGGCGTCGTCTTCCACGTCGCCGGGCTTGAGGCCGTAGCCCATGTTCCAGTAGCTGGACATGGGCACCACCATTTGCGCGATGCCGAAAAAGGCCATCAGCGTATTATACACCTGTATGGCCCCGCCGCGCCGGGCGACCGCGATGGGCGCGCCCACTTTGCGTTGGAGCTGGCCGAAACAGGAGTAGCCCGCGCGGTCGATAAAGGCTTTCATTTCCGTGGTCACGTTGGCGAAATAAGTGGGCGAAGCCAGCAGAATGCCGTCCGCGGCTTTCATTTCTTCGATCCACTCGTTCATGGGGTCGTCGCTGAACACGCAGCGGCCGAGCTTCTGCTTGTGGCACTGCATGCAGGCCACGCAGCCGCGCAAGAGCTTGCCGCCCATGCGGATTTCCTTGGTCGCGATGCCCGCGTTTTCCAACTCCGCGAATGCCGCCTGGATCATGCGCGAAGTATTGCCGTTGGGCCGGGGACTGCCGTTAAACGCCACAACAGAGAGAGAAGTCATAAGCGCTCCTGTGGTAAGCTGTATATACAAAACGCAATACGCTGCCCCCGGTATAGTACGGGCGGCACGGAATTGCAAAAACGCGCGGCCGCGCCTTGTCATACGCCCCTGCCCGCGTTACTATGGAATTCTGGCGCAACAGCCGGATATACGTACTGATACGGTCTCCTGACAGGAGGGTTCCCCATGCGCAAGTCATCTGTTTTCGCCCTGCTTTTCAGCCTGTTCGTCCTGCTGCTCACGGCCCAGCTGGCTTTGGCCGCCGCGCCGCAGCAGCCCGCCAAACCCGTGGCGGACAAGCCCGCTTCCACCAACGAGCGCTCCACCACCGTAGCCGTGGAGCATGAAGGCACGGACACTCTGGGCTCCAAGCTGGCTTTCCAGCTTAAGGACGGGTTCAACAAGAGTTCCCTGTTCGCGCTGTCGGAAAAGGACGGCCCCAAGATCAAGGTGCTGCTCTCCACGGTGGCGGAATTCCCGTCCCGACCCAATATCGCTTCGGCCTACGCCGTGGTCTGGGTGTTTTCCCAGGCGGAAGGCACGCTCAGCTTCACCCTGGCCCGGGAAGTGGGCCTGGTGACGGCGGAAGAGCTGGACGCCCTGGTGGCCAAACTGGCCGAACGCACGGACGGCGTGGCCGTCAAATACGGATACCTGTTCAAAAACTGAGGGTTGCATGGGCTTTTTCTCTTCGATCAAAAAACTCTGGGGCGGCGGAGAAGCCGCCCCGGCTCCCGAGGCGCTTCCCGCTCCCCTGCCTGCTCCCGAAAGCGGCGACGACACCTGGCGCGAAAGCCTGACCCTGGCCCTGCGCCAGGCGGAGCCCCGTCTTTCCATCTGGCTCACCCACGTACTGGCGGGCGTGCCGGAAGCCGGTCCCGTGCTATGGGAACGCCTGGGCTTTCTCTTTGACGCCCTGGAAGTGCCGCCAACGGAAAAGGAAGCCTTTATCAGCTCTTTTGCCGCCTGGCTGGAGGACATGGACTACCGGGCCGTGGAGGAGTTCCGCTCCGAACTCCAGTACCGCCTGGCCCTGGCCCTGGACCTGGAGGACGAGGAAGACGAGCGCAGCCGCCTGCTGCTCAAACTCAGCGACGGCCTGGCCCGCACCCGCGAGCAACTGGCCCGCAACCTGGATTCGCTCTTTTCCTCCCACGCCACTGTCAGCGACGCCCTGTGGGAAGAGCTGGAAGAAATTCTGATCGCCGCCGACGTGGGCGTGAACGCCGCCCAAACCCTGACCGCCCGACTGCGCCGCCGCGCCGCCAAGGAAAAGGTGACCGACCCCACCGCCCTGCGCGGCCTGCTGCAGACGGAACTGGCGGAGGTATTCAAGGCCCCGCGCCGCATCCAGGCCGTGAACCCGCCGGAAGTGGTGCTCATCATCGGCGTCAACGGCGTGGGCAAGACCACCACCATTGCCAAGCTGGCCTACCGCGCCAGGCTCCAGGGCAAAAAAGTGCTCATCGCGGCGGCGGACACTTTCCGCGCGGCGGCCATTGAGCAGTTGGAAGTCTGGGCCAAACGCACCGGCGCGCTGTTCCACGCCAAAACCGCCGGGTCCGACCCCGCGGCCGTGGCCTTTGAAGCCGTGGACAAAGCCATAGCCGAAGGCTGCGACCTGCTGCTGGTGGACACGGCGGGCCGCCTGCACACCAAGACCAACCTGATGGAAGAGCTGGGCAAGATCAAACGCGTTCTGGGCAAGCGCCACGAAGGCGCGCCGCACCGCTGCGTTCTGGTCATAGACGCCACCACCGGCCAGAACGCCCTGTCCCAGACCAAGCTGTTCCACGAAGCCTGCGGTCTGGACGAAATCATCCTCACCAAGCTGGACGGCACGGCCAAGGGCGGCATTGTGGCGGCCGTGGCCATGCAGTTCTCCATCCCCATCACCTACATCGGCCTCGGCGAAAAAATGGAAGACCTGCGGCCCTTTGACGGACCCGGTTTCGCGCAAGCGTTTTTTGAGGGTGCTGAAGGGGTTGAGGGGGTGCGCGACTGACGCCCGGAGGAAGGGGGAAACCTTTCTTGGAAGAAAGGTTTCCCCCTTCCTCCGGACCTCCATCCTCCTTCCAAAGAACTTTGACAGGGTGGATATTGGGTCGTGCCGTTGGATAAGCGTGTGCTTTTCCGGTGGTTTTCTTTTCAACGGATACGACAATCGGCGCCGTGTTCCAGGGCGGTTTGGCGTAATGCCTCGATTTCCTGTTTGGTGCAGGCCCCCCTGCCCTCTCCCGTGAAAAACTCCGGGGAAAGAACCCGATCCAGGCGAGCCTGCTGCAGAAACAGCAGGCCGCTGTTTTGTACAGCCGCCGCAATGGCCGCCATGCTTTCAGGGGAGACAAAGGGTTTGACGCAGGTGACGCGGAATTCGTGCGGCAGGCCGGACGCGCGCGCCAGAGTGATGCTTGCCAACAACGCGTCGCCCAAAGGAGCCGGGCTTATGGCTTCGGAGTACTTTCGCGGGTCCGCTTTGACGTCCAGGGCCAGGTAATCCAGCAGCTTTCGATCGAGCAATTCCCGCAGCACTTCGGGGCGGCTGCCGTTGCTGTCCAGCTTGACCGCGTAGCCCATGTCTTTCAGCGCGGCGCAAAAAGCCGCCAGCCCCGGCTGCAACGTAGGTTCCCCTCCGGAAAGGACCACGCCGTCCAGTACCTTTCTGCGCTTGCGCAAAAAGGCCAGCACGTCCGCCTGATCCAACAGCTCACCCTCGCCGCGCGCCAACTCCGGGTTATGGCAGTAGGGACAACGAAAATTGCACCCAGCCGTAAACACCACGGCGCTGACCATCCCAGGATAGTCCAGCGCCGTGGTTTTCTGTAATCCGCCTATTTTCATAACTCAGGAACCGGGCACCAGCCTCGTAATAACCCTGGTAAAGTTTTTTGGAAGAAGGGAGGAGGTCCGGAGGAGGGAAGGAACCTTTTTTACAAAAAAGGTTCCTTCCCTCCTCCGGGCGTCACGTCATCACCCGTTCAATCTAAGCTAATCGTCAGCCGCCGCGCGGGCGGCTTGCTCGTCGTCAAACCGCGCGGGAAAAACCCGGTTGAGGGCTTCGGAGATTTTATAGGTTTTGCGCAGGGCGTATTCGCTCTGCTTGCCGTCGTTCCAGCGCTCCACGGGGCGCAGGTAGCCCACCACGCGGGTGTAGACTTCCGGGGCTTTGCCGCAGTCCGGGCACAGGGCCTGCTCGCCGCGCAGGTAGCCGTGCTCCGCGCACACGCTGAAGGTGGGCGTGAGGGTGAAGTACGGCAGGTGGTAGTTGGCGGTGATTTTGCGGACCAGGGAACGCACGGCGCGGGTGTCCGTGATTTCCTCGCCGATGAAGCCGTGCAGCACGGTGACGCCGGTGTAGCTGCTCTGGAGCCTGTCCTGCAGGTCCAGCACCTCGAAGATGTCGTCGGAATGGTTGACCGGCAGATGGGTGGAGTTGGTGTAAAAGGGGCTGTGGCCCTGGGAGAGCATCTCGTCGTTGGCGAAATGGATGTCCGGGTATTTTTTGTGGTCCAGACGGGCCAGGCGGAAAGAGGTGCCTTCCGCCGGGGTGGCTTCCAGGTTGAAGAAGCTGCCGGTTTCCTCCTGGATCTGCTCCAGACGGCCGCGCATGTGGGCCAAAACACGCAGGGCGAATTCCTGGCCCGCTTGCGTGGCAATGCCCTGGCCGAGCAGGTTGAGGCAGGCTTCGTTCATGCCCACGATGCCGATGGTGGAAAAATGGTTGGTCCAGTACTGGCCGCTGCGCGCTTTCACGTCCCGCAGATAGAAGGTGGTGTAGGGGTACAGGCCGCCTTCCGTGAAGCGCTCCAGCTCTTTGCGCTTGATGACCAGGCTTTCCTTGGCCAGGTCGATGAGGGCGTCCAGACGGGCCATGAACCCGGCCTCATCCTGGGACAGGTAGCCGATGCGGGGCAAATTGATGGTGACCACGCCCACGGAACCGGTGAGCGGGTTGGCGCCGAACAGGCCGCCGCCGCGCTTGCGCAGTTCGCGGTTGTCCAGGCGCAGGCGGCAGCACATGGAGCGAGCGTCTTCCGGCGACATGTCGGAGTTCACGAAATTGGAGAAATAGGGGATGCCGTAGCGGCCGGTCATTTTCCAGACCGCCTCGAAACGCGGGCTGTCCCAGTCAAAATCCTTGGTGATGTTGTAGGTGGGGATGGGGAAGGTGAACACCCGGCCCTTGTTGTCGCCTTCCATCATCACTTCGGCGAAGGCCGTGTTGAGCATGTCCATTTCGGCCTGGTAATCGCCGTACACGCTGCTCTGATATTCGCCGCCGATAATGACGGGCTCGTCTTTCAGCGTGGCGGGCGGGTCCAGGTCCATGGTGATGTTGGTGAAGGGCGTCTGGAACCCCACGCGGGTGGGGATATTGATGTTGAAGACGAATTCCTGCATGGCCTGCTTCACTTCTTTGAACGACAGCTTGTCGTGGCGGATGAAGGGCGCGAGCAGCGTGTCGAAACTGGACACGGCCTGCGCGCCCGCGGCCTCGCCCTGCAGGGTGTAGAAGAAGTTGACCAGCTGGCCCAGGGCGGAACGGAAATGCTTGGGCGGCGCGCTTTCCACGTTGCCGGCCACGCCTTTGAAGCCTTCGCGCAAAAGGTCCGCCAGGTCCCAGCCCACGCAATAGACGGAGAGCAGGTTCAGGTCGTGCAGGTGCAGGTCGCCTTCGCGGTGCGCCTCGCGGATTTTGGGGGTGTAGATGCGGTTGAGCCAGTATTCGCTGGTCACGTCGGAAGCGATGTAGTTGTTGAGGCCCTGCAGGGAAAAGCCCATGTTGCTGTTTTCCCGCACCCGCCAGTCCATGCGGTTGAGGTAGCCTTCCATCAGGTCCACGTTGGCCTTGGCCGTGATGCTGCGCAACTGCGAGCGCTGTTCCCGGTACAGGATATAGGCCTTGGCCGTGCCGCGGAAGGGGGAGTTGAGCAGCACCTGCTCCACTATGTCCTGCAGGGTTTCCACGTCCGGGCAGTCGCCCAGGCGCAGGGTCTTGGCCAGGGAAAGGGTCTGCATGGTGAGCAGACGCGCTTCCCGTTCGCTGAACTCCCCGGTGGCCTTGCCGGCCTTGGTGATGGCTGAAGTGATTTTGGTGGCGTCAAACGCGCTGACCCGGCCGTCTCGCTTGCGAATGGTGGTAAAGTACATGGAGCACTCCTGACCTGACCTGATTTTCTGGGGCGATGGATGGCGGGTAACAAAAAGCCCCTTCCCGTGCGGCGGGAAGAGGAAGCGTTTGTATCCCCTTAAGAACCGCACAGCAATGAGCCCCGTTGCCAACGGTTCGTCCTCAAGACGAAATCAAGGCAGGTCTTCCGGCTTGTCTCGCCTGTTTCCGGCCTTCCCGGGCATATGCCCAGTGACGCGCGTGGGAAACGGCTTGGCGGAAAGCGCCTGACGGCGGTTTCCAGAGACTTACGGCGGCGGGTCCGCTCCCGTTTTGCACGGGATTCCCTGTTAGGCCCCTTGGGGCACCTTGTTGTGCTATCTTGTCAGCTATATCCAAAAGGAAGTCAAGTAGAGTCTAGAGGCTTTCTGAAAAACCTCTAGACTCTATAACAACCTTAATCTATTAAGTTTTCGTACACATGCCCCACCAGCTTTTCCGAGGGGGTCAGGGTCTTCTGCCCCGGTTCCCAGCGGGCCGGGCAGGCTTCCGCCGGGTTTTTCCGCAGGTGGATGTTGGCTTGCATTTTGCGCACCAGCTCCTGCGCGTTTCTGCCCACGTTATAAAAATTTATTTCCGAGCCGACGAGCACCCCGTCCGGGTTGATGATGAAGGTGCCCCGCAGCGCCGTGCCCGCTTCATCGTCATAGACGCCGAAAGAGCGGGCCAGCGCGCCCGTGGGGTCCGCGCCCATCTGGAAGCGCACGTTCTGCAGCAGGCGTTCGCTGCAGCGCCAGGCCAGGTGGGCGTATTTGGTGTCCGTGGAAACGGAAACCACCTCCACGCCCAGAGCTTTCAGCTCTTCATGCTGTTCCGCCAGGTCCGCCAGTTCCGTGGGGCAAACAAAGGTGAAGTCCGCAGGGTAGAAAACCAGCACCGTCCACTTGCCTTTTTTGCGCAGCTCTTGGGAAGAAAGCGAGCCGAAGCCGCCTTCGTCGGGGTTGTAGGTATCTATCGTCCAGTCCTGTATCTGCTGGCCCACCCGGATGGGGAGGCTCTGCGTTTGGTCGCAACAACTCATGGCTTTTCTCCTGAGAATGATTTCTGTTATCGATATAGCGTTTGCCATCTTCCTGTCAATATGGCGGATACTCTCGGAGCAGTCTGAAAGCTATAAAGTTTTGGCTTTCAGGCACAGAAGACGAGAATACACGCTCATTTGAAATTTATTTTCAATTAATTTTCTTTCCCCCATAGACAGGAGGAAGTTCCTGCTTACCATTACGCTACGGATGAAAAACAATGCACTCTGAGCATATGAGCATATTGGAATCCAGATCACGCCAGAGAAAGATCTGTTTTTTCTCAGCCTGTAAGGCGCAAAGACACGACGGAGTGCAATATGGAACCTGAAGAATAAGTACCGCTGCAAACACATGGAAAGCAGACGGATGTGACAGAGTGAGAGAACAGCGGCACAACACGCCACCACCTTTCAGAAGCTGTAGAGCCTGAAGGAGTACCATATGGAACCGGAAGAATAACGCTCCTGCAAGAGCTCCTTTCCGGCAGACGGTAAACGAGCTGCCCCTGACCGGCGCCTGCGGAGCAATCCCAGGCGCCGGATGACGTTTTAAAACCCCACGCAAAACAGAGCCGCCAACGCTCCCGCAATGGGCGCGCCGGCGGCTAAAACAGAAGGCATTTTCGCTTTGAGATACTTGTTTAACGGCGGCAAAGCCCAACTGCAAGCACCTCGTGACAAGGATTTGAGGATAAATTCTTGCAAAACAAGTCAACTTTTTTCAAAGCTAACCTGCTCCCGGGGAGCTTCACCCGCGTACGGGTTCCGGAGGACGGCAGATGGCTCTTACGGCCCTCTCTGCGGGGGGGCCTCATGTCACCGGCGCGGCCGGGCTTGCTCGCACGGTCTGCGTCTTGCGGCATTATGGGGTCATTCTGTCATCCTGATGGTTGATGCTCCTTACTTGCGACAACACAATCAGGGCGTAATGCCCTGCTTCCTAACTGCGCGTCTTTTTTTAGCGTCACCAAACTCCTTAATAAAAATGTGCGCCCTTCGCTGCTCCCAGCGAAGGGCGCACATAAACCCTTAACAAAACCGCCTCAGACGGGTTGAGCCGCTTCTTCGCTGCTCAATTCGCCGTTCAGGGCGCGGTGCAGCTGCTCCTCATCCAGGGCGTTCTCCCACTTGGCCACAACGATGGTGGCTATGCCGTTGCCGATCAGGTTGGTGAGGGCGCGCGCTTCGGACATGAAGCGGTCCACGCCCAGCAGCAGGGCCAGGCCGGCCACGGGCAGGGAATCAATGGTGGCAAAGGTGGCGGCCAGAGTGATGAAACCGCCGCCGGTAACGGCCGCCGCGCCCTTGGAAGTCAGCAGCAGCACGGCCAGAATGGTCAGCTTGTTCCCCAACGTCAGCGGGATGTCACAGGCCTGGCCCACAAAAATGGCCGCCATGGTCAGGTAAATGCAGGTGCCGTCCAGGTTGAAGCTGTATCCGGTGGGAATGACCAGGCCCACCACGGGCTTGGCGCAACCGGCGTGTTCCAGCTTGTTCATCATGCGCGGCAGCGCGGATTCCGAGGAAGAAGTACCAAGCACAATAAGAAACTCTTCTTTGATGTACTTGATAAACTTCCAGGCGCTGAACCCGCCGTAGTACCGGGCGATGCTCCCCAACACCAGAAAAATAAATAGAATGCAGGTGATGTACACGGCGGCCATCAGGAAGGCCAGATTCTTCAGGCTGGCCAGGCCATACTTGCCGATGGTGAAGCCCATGGCCCCAAAAGCGCCGATGGGGGCGAGGCGCATGATCATGTTGATGACGCCGAAAAAGGCGTGGGTCATTTCGTCAACAAACGCCGTGAAATGCTTGCCCGCTTCGCCCATTTTGGCCAGCGCGAACCCGAACATGCAGGAGAAGAGCAGTACCTGGAGGATTTCGCCTTCGGCAAAAGCGCTGACCACTGTGTTGGGAATGATGTTCATGACAAAGGCGATGGTGGACTGGCTCTTGGCTTTGGTGGCGTAAGCGGCCACAGAGGAGGCGTCAAGGCTCTTGGGGTCCACGTGCATGCCGGTGCCCGGCTGCAGCACTTCCACCACCACCAGGCCGATGACCAGCGCCAGGGTGGTAACCACTTCAAAGTAGATCAGGGCTTTCATGCCCACGCGGCCCACTTTCTTCATGTCGCCCATACGGGCGATACCCACCACAATGGTGCCGAATATGATGGGTCCGATAACCATCTTGATGAGCTTGATGAAGCCGTCGCCAAACGGCTTCATGGCGGCTCCCCAGGCGGGGAAAAAGTGCCCCAACAAAATACCCAGGGTAATGCCGGTTATGACCTGGAAGTACAACGAGCCCAACAAGGATTTCTTTTTCATCGACGCCTCCTTCTTCACGGATATTTCTGGCCCAAACGGCGCGCGCGCCATCTGGAAAGTTTACAACGCCCCTTTGAACAACATTTTCAGCTTCCGCTAGCCGCCGCTAAACCTCACGCGCGGGAATACACGACTAGACAGGACTTCTATAAGCATATGCAGGAAATTTTCCCTCATTTCAAGATTTGTTTAAAAGAGTAAACGATTACGGCCACATTAATAAATTATTCACAAACGCCGCCATAGGTCGCGCGAAAAACATCACGAATGCAGCGCATAAAATGACGATATAAATATACTAAGAGAGCCGATGGTAAAAATGGCATTACATTCCATATAGCAACAGAATAACGGCGTGGTATATTTCTGTGGTATCACAATGATATGAAATAATTTGCGTGATTCATCCGATACGTATAATTTTCCATCACAGCAGAAAGAACTATGGCATTTCCGCGAAGCCCAATATGATTTTCCTTGCGTGGCTATACCATTGCCTCTTATTTTCCTTTTTCTATGGACAGTAAGAATATGCCCTGTATGGCCGGAAACGCTGCCGCCCCTTTCCGGCCGCAGCACCGGAAAGAGTTGTAAAAAAACAGCCAGCTTTCCCGAAAAACGCCGGGAAGGCTGGCCGAATGTTTCGCGCGACCCTTCGCCCGTCCGGGGAACAGGCGAAAAGCCAAGAAATCTTTACACGTTAGCGCACCGTATTACGCAACACCCCCACGCTTTGGATGGTCATTTCAATCTTGTCGCCCGCCTTGAGGAACTTGGGCGGGTTAAAGCCCATGCCCACGCCGGGGCAGGTGCCCGTGGCGATAATGTCCCCTGCCATCAGCGTGGTGCCCTTGGACAGGGACTCGATAATGGTGGGAATGTCGAAAATCATCAGCTTGGTGTTGGAATCCTGGCGCACTTCACCATTGATGGTGCAGCGCAGGTCCAGGTTCTGCGGGTCGGCCACGGCGCTTTTGTGCACCAGGTAGGGGCCGAAAGGCGCGGACTCGTCCAGGCATTTGCCGCTGAACCACTGCGAGGTGCGCTTTTGCAGGTCTCGGGCCGAGAGGTCGTTGATAATGGAATAGCCGAACACGTAGTCGTAGGCTTTTTCCTTGGAGATATTTTTGCCCGTTTTGCCGATGACGACGGCCAGCTCGGTTTCATAGTCGTAGCTGGAAGTCTCGGCGGCGTGGCCGTCAACGGCCGTGTCCGGGTCCGCAATGGTGGTGTTGGGCTTGGAGAAAATGATGGGAAACTTGGGCACGGCCTTGGAAGGGTCGTCCGTCTGCTCGAACTCCAGGGCGTGAGCGTGGTAGTTCAGCCCCACGCAGAAAATGTTGCGCGGCGGGTTGTCGTACGGCGCGTGGATCGTCACCTGGTCCAGCGGAAAAAAGGCTTTGCAGCCGGAATCGGCTTCCGCCTTGTCCAGCAGGCTTTTCACCGCGGGCAGAAGGGCGTCGCCCTTTTGCACGATCTCCAGCATGGAGGAAGGAATGCCGGAATCGCCGTATTGCTTCTGCGCGCAGGGGAAGCAGAGGATGCGGCGGCCGTCGCGGCTGAGCACGCCCGCACGTTTGTCTTTGTCTTTGGGGGAAAAGGTCAGAAACTGCATAAGGGTCTCCTTTTGATGGATGCTAATGGACGCGGATACGACAAATTTACCAGAAGCCGATGACCTTCCACCAGGCAAAGGCCATGGCCATGTACAAGGTCATGTGCAACACGGAGAAGAAAAAGCCCAGCTTGAGCCAGGTGCGCAGGTCCGTATACCCCGAACCGTAGAAAATGGGCGAGGGGCCGGAAGCGTAGTGACTGAGACAGCCGCAAAGGTTCCCCACCACGCCGAAGGAAATGACGGTCAGCAGCGGCGGCGTGCCGGCGGCCAGGGCCAGGGCGGCCAGGGCCGGGAACATGGCCGTGATGTGCGCGGACAGCCCGGCGAAAGCGTATTGCGAATACATGAAAATGAGCAACAGGATAATCAGGGTCGCCAGCCAGGGGAAGCCGCTGAAATGCCCGCTCACGGTCTTGGTGAACCAGGCTATAAGGCCCAGGCGGTTGATATAGGTGGCCATGGCAATGGTGCCGCCCATCCAGACCAGGGTGTCCCAGGCGCTTTTTTCGCTGATCACGTCGTCCCAGGTCAGCGCGTTGGACAAGAGCAGCACGGTGACGCCGATAAGGCCCACAACAGTGGCGTCCAGCTTGGTCCACTGCGACGTGGCCCACAGGACCAGGCAGGAGACGAACACAATGGCCACGGACTTTTCTTGCGACTTCACCGGGCCCATCTTTTCCAGTTCCGCATCCGCTATGGCGCGGGCTTCCGGGGTTTCGGTCACTTCCGGCGGATAGACCTTGTAGACGATCCAGGGGATCAGCGCCAGCATGACCAGGCCCGGAGGCAGAGCGGCCCAGCACCAGCCCCACCAGTCAATGGTGATGTCGAAAGTTCTCTGGGCCAGGCCCGCCAGCAGCGGGTTGCCCGCCTGGGAGGTCAGGAACATGGTGGAGGTGACCATGCAGACCTGGGTCACGGACTGGACCAGAAACGCGCCCATGCGCCGGGGGTTTCTGTCCGGCTCGGAATCAAAGGCCACGGCCAGGCTTCTGGCGATAGGAAAAATAACCCCGCCGCTGCGCGCCGTGACCGAAGGCGTGGCCGGGCTGATAATGAAATCGCTGATGGCCAGGGAGTAGGCCAGGTTCAGGGTCTTATGCCCGATGGCCCGCATGATGGTGTAGGCGATTCTGCGGCCCAGGCCGCTTTTGATGAAGCCCTTGGAGAACAGAAAGGCGCAGACCACCAGCCAGATCACGCCGTTGCTGAACCCGGATAGGGCTTCCGCCGGGGTCAGGGTTTTGGTCAGGCCCGCCACGGTGATACCGGCCAGCGTCAGAATGCCGATGGGAATGGGGCTGAGAATAAAGCCCACAATAGTGGCGAAAAAGATGGCGAACAAATGCCAGGCCTGGATTTTCACCCCCGCCGGGGGCGGCATGAACCAGATGGCGAGACCGAGAAGGACGATAAAAATCAGCTTCATTACTTTACTGTTCATGCGCTCTCCTAGGCTGTAGTGTTCCGCCGCGTGACGCGGCTTTGTTCTATGGTAGCTTGGTCGTACCAAATTGGCCAAAAAAAAATTGCGCCTACAGCATTTCACACTTGAAATGCTCGCAAAGATTTATCTTCAAATTCGTGCTGCCAAATAGGCGCCGGCAAGGCTTCCTCGCCGTCAAGCGACTATTTGAAGCGTTAATTGCTTTAGAGACGGAAGCTACTTCAGCACGTCCTGGGCCACGCCCTGGAGATGTTCGCGCATGCGGCGCGTGGCCAGGGAGCTGTCCCTGGCTTTAATGGCCGCGGTAATGCCCGTGTGTTCGGCCATGTAGCGCGCGTCCCGGCCCTCCACCTGCAGGCTCCGTTCCTTGAAGCCCACCCACAGCGGCTTACCCATGTTGCCGATCAGCTCGCTGACCAGCTTGGCAAAAACCATGTTGCCGCTGCCCCGGGCAATGGTCATGTGAAAGCGCTTGTCCTGTTCCGTGGGGTGACGGCCTTCCGCAAGGCAGACCGCCATTTCGCCCAGCAGGGCTTCCAGCTTGCGCACGGTTTCCGGATCCCCGCGTTTGGCGGCCAGCCCGGCCGTCTTGGGTTCCAGCAGCATGCGCGCTTCCATCAGTTCAAAGGGGTTGCCCAGCTCTTCCGGGGTCAGCGGACCGGAAGCCAGTTTCCGCACGGCGTCTTCCGCGATAAAGGCCCCCCGGCTTTTGCGCACCTCAACGGCACCCAGCACTTCCAGGGCGCTAAGCGCTTCGCGAAGGCACTGGCGGCCCGTGCCGAACTGCGCGGCCAGCAGCCGCTCAGCGGGCAGCTTGTCGCCCGGGGCCAGCCGCCCTTCGCGTATGCCCGCCACGATCTGGTCCACGATCTCCAGATAGGTGCGCACGCGCTGAATGGTCACGAAGTTCGCTGTCATGGGACGTCCGTAGCAAAGTTGCGTGGTCGTACCAAGCGACCACAATTCGCTTATAGAGGAGAGGTGAAAATAGGTCAAGGAGCAGACAGTTGTGGGTGGCCAAATAAATAGAAGAGGGCGGCGGCCGCGGGGCCAAAAAATATGGTAGAAGACTAAAGAAA
>JAVBNC010000173.1:0-11567 GCA_031551765.1 Desulfovibrionaceae bacterium | reverse complement strand
TGCACGGCCCCGCCCTGCCCAAAGCCTTTACGGACTTGGCGGCCGCCCCGGCGCGCCGACTGCGCTTGGGGGCGGCGGCGCGGGCCAGGGTGCTGACCGGTTTCACCTGGGATGCGGTTATCCAAAAACACGTGGAATTGTGGGACGAACTGGCCGCCGCCCCGGCGGGTGACCCGGAGCGGTCGCACCCCTTGCATCCCGGCACCAGCGCCGTGTTCGGGAGCTATTATTCCACGCTTCTGGACGAGCGGACGCGTTCCCGCCGCGTGTGCTGGACCCTTGGCGGCCAGGCCCTGTACCGGGGCGTGGAAGGCCCGGCGCTGTACGCGGGCATAGAGCGCCTGGTAGACCTTGAGCGGCTGAAGCTGCTGCTGTTCAAAGCCCGCAAGCCACTGCCTCTGGCGGATTTGCTGCCGCCTTCGGCACAGGCTTCCGGCCCGGAAGACGAGCGGGCCGCCTTTTTGCTTTTGTGGGCTTTGAAACAGGATCTTCTGGAGTTTTCAGACTAGCGCGGGAACGCGGCATCCAGCCTTGACCGTCAGCCAAGCAAGCGAGGATGTGGATATGAAGATTACGGACATCAAGGTTATCCCGGTCAACCGCTTTTTGTACGTCAAAATCTTCACCGACCAGGGCATTACCGGCCTGGGGGAATCCGGGGCCTGGGGCTACCTGAAGGCCTCGGCGGAAGCGGTGGAATCCTTCAAAACCTACCTGATCGGGAAAGACCCGCTGCAAATCGAGCACCACTGGCAGTATATGTACCGTTGCTTCCATTTTCGCGGGGCAGCGGTCATGGGCGCCATCAGCGCGCTGGATATCGCGCTGTGGGACATCGCGGGCAAGTTCCACAACGCGTCCGTGTACCAGTTGGTGGGCGGCAAGTGCCGCGACAAGGTCCGCGCCTACTACCACGTCAGCGGCTCCACTACGGAAGAGCTGGTGGCCAGCTGCGTGGACGCCCAGCAAAAGGGCTACACCGCCGTGGGGCACCTCTCGCCTTTTTTGGACGAGCCGCGCAGCAAGGCCTACTACGCCAGCTACGCGCGCATGATTAACGACGCGGCGGACCGGGTGGGGCTTATCCGGGGCGCGGTGGGCAACGACATGGACCTGTGCCTGGAGTTGCACCGGCGCATGAAACCGGCGGAGGCCATTGCCTTTGCCCACAAGGTGGAACAGTACACGCCCTTTTTCCTGGAAGACCCCATCACCCCGGACAATTTTGACCCCATGGCCCTGATAGCCAACCGCATCAACGTGCCCATTGCCACCGGGGAGCGGCTGCACACCATTCAGGAATTCCAGATGCTGCTCAGCCGCAACGCCATGGCCTACGCCCGCACCTGCGTGTGCATTTGCGGCGGCATCAGCGGGGCCCGGAAAATAGCCCATATCGCGGAAGCCCACGGCGTGCAGATCGTGCCGCACAACCCGCTCAGCCTGGTGAGCACGGCGGCCTGCCTGCAGGTGGCCGCTTCCGTGGAAAACTGCGCCATTCAGGAACTGCCGGATTTCAGCGGCGGCGCGGCCTTTGAGCGCTATTCCGGCCGCCAGTCCGCCGGGACGGGCGCGCACCAGCCCCAAGGCGCGCGTCAGGTCGACATGGTCACCTGGACCCCCGTGGTGGAGGACGGTTTCGTCCTGCTGCCCGAAGGCCCCGGCATAGGCGTGGACCTGGTGGAAGACGCGGAAAAGAAATTCCCCTTCAAGCCCCGGCCCATCGTCACCCGCCTGCACGTGGACGGGTCCATAGTGGACCAGTAAGGACAATTTTGCCGAAGCCGTCTTGCTCCCGCTCCGGGCCGGGTAGATGCCGGCCCGGCAAAGCCGGATCCGGCCCGGCCCCTGCGCTCGATGGCCCTGGCGGGCCTGGCCTGCGCGGAGGACCGCTTCGGCCCCCTCCCGGGGTATAGGGAAGTCAGGAGTTGGCGGTCCATTCGCTATCGCTTTGGGCTTCAGGCAAAAACAAAACGCGCCGGAAAGGGAAACCGTTCCCTTTCCGGCGCGCGTTCACACTGCCGGGGTTTCCAAAGGGGCTGAGCCCCTTTGGCCGCCGGAGGCGTCCATGCCCCCAACCTATTCCTTGGCCGCCACGGGGATGATTTCCGCGGCCTGGGGAATGACCAGGAAGGTGGCGTCCTTGCCGTACTTGGCGTAAGCGTCGTCCACGGCTTCCTGGATGGTGTCGAATCCGTCCATGAACAGTTGGGACAGCTCTTCCTTGCCCACGCAGCTGCCGGCCACGGCCACGGAATAGTTGAGCAGACCCCGGCACCACATGTAGGCCTTGCTGCTGGAGTCGGCCTGGAAACCTTCGCGCTCGAACTGGTCCACCACTTCTTGCGGGTGGGCGGCTTCTTTCATGCGGCCGCCGAACTTGCCCACGCCGTCTTTGGCTTCCGCGCAGAGGATGATGCGGCCGCCGGGCTTGCAGATGAGTTCGGCGCAGCTTACGGCTTTCTGGGACTGGTGCAGGTCGAAATCGCGGGGATAGCCGCCGGGGCTGACCAGCACCACGTCCGGCTTTTCGGGCACGGTTACGGCCCAGATTTTCTTGCACACTTCCACGCCCGCCAGGTGGGCGGCGTCCAGGTCCCCGGCCACGGCGGAAACCAGCTGGCGTTCGCCGTTTTCCACGGCGTTGACGATGAAGGAGACCCCGGCCGTGCGGGCCACGGCCAGCGCTTCAATGTGGAAGGGGTTGTCTTCCAGCCAGCCCATGCGCGGGTCGCGCGGCCGGATGGGGAAGGAATGGTGGCGCTTCAGCCCGTCCATGCCGGAAATGCCGGGCATGACGCTTTTGCGGCCGCCGCTGAACCCGGCCGAGGCGTGCGGGGTGATGCAGCCGGTGGCGATTTTGACGTCCGCCTCCATAAACTCCTTGTTGATCTGCACCGGAACGCCCTGGGAGGTTTTGCCGATGGTCACGAGGCGGCTGGGGTCGGCCGCGTCGTGGTGCACGATGCGGAAGCGGTTCACCGCCTCGTCCCCGAACATGCCCCGGCATTCGGCTTCCGTGTTTTTGCGGTGGTTGCCGTAGGCCACCACCAGGAAAATGTCCTGGTCCTTGAAACCGGCCAGAGCCAGTTCGGCGGCCAGTTCCAGAATCATGGGGCCGCCGGGGTAGGGGCGGGTGATGTCGTTGACGATAATGGCCGCGGATTTCTTGCCCTTGGCGATGTCGTGCAGACGGGGCGAGCTGATGGGGTTCTGGATAGCCCGGCGGATTTCCGCGCGGGTGTCCGGCACGCCGGGGATGGGGGCGGCGTCGATGACGCCCATCAGGTTGGGGACCATGACCTCGATTTTGCGCTGGCCCACGGGGATGGAAACGCGGGTGGGGGCTTTTGACATTACGGCACTCCTTGGTGTGAAGAGGGAAAGAAAAGCGCTACGCGCGCAACATCATGCCTAACTTGATCACCCGGCAGATCCGCTCCGTGGCGTCCTGCACCAGGTTTTCTCCTTGTGTCATGCAGTCATCAAGACTCATGGGGGAGGGCGGGCAGCCCATGACGGCGTCTATGCCCTGGGCCAGCACGTCCCGGTAGCCTTTGCCCAGGCCGCCGGCCAGGCAGAGCACGGGCACGCCGCGCTGTTTGGCAACTTTGGCTATGCCTACCGGAGCCTTGCCGTAAGCGGTTTGAAAGTCGGTGTGGCCTTCCCCGGTAATGACCAGGTCGGCGCCTTTCACCAGTTCCGCAAATTTCGTGGCTTCCAGCACGATATCGATGCCGGGCAGCAATTCGGCTTGTGTAAAGAACATCAGGCCCGCGCCCAGGCCCCCGGCCGCTCCGGCACCGGCCAGGTCGGCCACGTCCCGGCCCGTGGCCGTGGCGGCTATGGCCGCATAGTGGGCCAGCCCCTTGTCCAGGGCGGCCACCATTTCCGGGGTGGCGCCCTTTTGCGGGCCGAACACGGCGGAAGCGCCGCGCGGGCCGCACAGGGGGTTGTCCACGTCGCAGGCCACCCGAATTTTCAGGGGCGCCACGCGCGGATCCAGGCCGGAGAGGTCCAGGTTGCGCAGGGTGTGCAGGCTGCCGCCGCCCTGGGGCAGCTCTTTGCCGTCCGCATCCAGAAAGCGGGCGCCCAGGGCCGTGGCCATGCCCATGCCGCCATCGTTGGTGGCGCTGCCGCCTATACCCAGGATGAGCCGGGAGATGCCCGCGTCCAGCACTTCGCGTACCAGCTGGCCCGTGCCGATGGTGGAGGCCAGGCGCGGGTCGCGCTCTTTGGGCGGCACCAGGGGAAGGCCGGAAGGGGAGGCCATTTCCATGACCGCGGTCACGCCGTCACCCAGAACGCCCCACACGGCGGTTACAGGCTTGCCCATGGGGCCGGTCACTTCCTTGTAGCGCAACTGGCCTCTGGTGGCGGCCACCAAGGCTTCCACCGTGCCTTCGCCGCCGTCCGCAATAGGCACCTTGACGACTTCCGCCTCGGGAAACACCGTATTGATGCCGCGTTCCATGGCCTGGGCCACGCCCAGGGCGGAAACGCTGCCTTTATATGAATCTGGAGCGACAATAATGCGCATGAAAACCTCCGTGAAAAAAACTGTTTAAGTATACAAGCTCCATCGCGGACAGTCCATGTGCAATTGATCGTCGCCTGGCGGCGCACTCACGGGCTAAAAGGGTGCGCCCGGACCCAACTCTTTGATC
Source organism: Desulfovibrionaceae bacterium (assembly GCA_031551765.1). Classification (GTDB taxonomy): domain Bacteria; phylum Desulfobacterota; class Desulfovibrionia; order Desulfovibrionales; family Desulfovibrionaceae; genus JAVBNC01. Next base: position 6,900 of record JAVBNC010000173.1, on the reverse strand, counting down.
CGGGCACACAAAAATAGCTACGAAAAACAACGTAAATCAAACGGTAGCTACCAAGGTCTTTGATTGTGAATGCGGTTAGTTGGCCCGCCTCCCGGCAAATTTTTGGAAAAGATTCTCGCTTTTTCGGATATCCGTAAGCACGGACACGTCAAACAGCTCATCGGCCTCGGCCTGGCTCAGCAGGCCGTCCCGCACCGCCGCTTCTTTGCACGTAATGTTTTTTTCAAGGGCCAGCTGGGCGATTCTCGTGCCCGCCCGGTACCCGAACACAGCGCTAACCACTACGGACAGAGCCAGAGACTGTTCCGCCAGGCTCCGGCAGCGCTCCGTTTGCGGCAGGACGCTGGCCACGACCTTTTCCCCAAAAATCCGCATGCCTTTGCCGATCAGTTCCATGGAATCCAGCAGGCTTTTGAAAATCACGGAGCTTGCGGACCCCAGATCCAGCTCCCCGGAAGAGGCGGCCATGGCTATCCCGGCGTGGTTGGCGGATATGCGCTGGCTCATCTGCATCATCATGTGCGGAACCACCGGGTTGAGTTTGCCCGGCATGATGGAGGACCCCGGCTGCAAAGCCTTGAGCGCGATTTCGCCCAATCCGGCGCGGGGGCCCGAGGCCATCAGGCGGATATCTATGCCTATTTTGGCGACGCAAATGGCCAGGGACTGGATGTGCGCGTGCAGCATGACGTAGGCGTCGGCGCTTTGCATGGCGTCGAACAGGTTCCCGCTTTGCGTGATTTCCCTGCCGCAGACAGCGGACAGATTGCCGCACACTGCGTCAAAGTACCCCGGTTTGCAGCCCAGGCCCGTGCCCAGCACCGTCGCGCCCAGCGGCACGCTGTTCCAGCGCTCGCGCTCCTCTTCCAGGCGCAGCCTGATGCGCTTGATCTGGCTGTGGTAGCCGGAAAATTCCTGCCCCAGGGTGACGGGCACGGCATCCCGGTACGAGACACGGCCCACCTTGACGATGTCTTTCAAGGCTTCCGCCTTGCCCGCCAGCGGCTTTTCCAGGTGCGCGAAGTTTCCCAGCAGCGCGCCCACGGCGTCGTACACGGCCAGCACTTTCGCCGTCCTGAGCACGTCGTTGGCGGACTGCCCCATGTTCACGTGGTCATGCGGGCACACCCCGCCCGCGTTCCCGGCCAGGATTTCGTTGGCCCGCTCGGCCAGCACTTCGTTGGCCGTGACGTTGAGAATCGCCCCGAAGCCGCCGATGGCGCTCAGCGGGAACTGGTCCGCGAATTTTCCGGCAATCAGCTCGTCGCAGGCCGCGATAATCGCGTCGGCCTTTTGCGCGTCCAGGGTCTGAATCTGCTTGTTGGTCAGCGCGCAGGCCTTTTTTACCCGGCCCATGGCGGCCAGGATTTGCGGGTAGCTCACCAGGGTCGTTCCGCAAATATGCAGATATTCTTTCGCCTTGGCCGTTTCGGGGCCGTAGTACGTTTTGGCTGTATTTTCGTGCATGGCGTTCTCCTTTAAGCGCGGCATGGTCTGGTCTCAGTTCACTTTCCGCATCGTCTTGTACTTTTCAAACATGGCGGTTGTGGATTCCAGCTCGGTGAGCTTCTTGATGTCGAAAAGTTCCTCGGCCACCTCCGGCGGCAGGAGTTTTTCCCGCAGCGCCGCTTCCTTGCAGCTTATGCCTTGCTCGTAGGAGATCTTGGCGATTTTGGAGCCCATTTCATAGCCGAACAGCGCGCTGACCATGGTGGCCAGCGAAGTGGAGCCTTCAGCGTAGCGGCGGCACACGTCCACATCGGCTTTCAGGCCTTCCAGGCAATGGGTGACGAGCAGCTTGATGCCGCTGGCCAGCAGTTCCATGGAATCCAGGGTGCTCATGAAGTAGATGCCGGAGGAGGTGTTGTTGTCCACCTCGCCCGTGGGTACGGCCAGGCTCACCGCCAGGTCGTTGGCGCAGACCTGGTGCATCATCTGCACCATCAGTTCCGGCAGGACGGGGCTTGTGGTTCCGGGCATCAGGGAGCACCCCCCGCCCGGTTCCGGCAAGATCAGCTCGTTGAAGCCGCCGCGCGGGCCGGAAGAAAGCTGCCGGAAATCATTGGACATCTTGCCGACCAAGTTGGCTATGGCCTTTACGTGGGCCGACAGAATGATGAAGCTGTCCGGATTCTGCATGCCGTCGATGAGGTTCTCGTGCGGCCGCACGGGAAAGCCTACAATCTCGCTCATGTGCCTGTACACCGTGTCGATAAAGCCGGGCAGCGTGCCCAGTCCGGTGCCCACGGCCGTCGCGCCCAAAATGGCGGTCTGGAAGGTATGGCGAAAGCCTTCCAGCAGCAGGCGGTTCCTGCGCACGGCCGCGGCGTAGCCGGAAAAGGTCTGGCCCAGGGTTATGGGCAGGGCGTCCTGGAGGCTGGTCCGGGCAATTTTGACCACGTCCGTGAACTCCGCGCTTTTCTTTTCCAAAGCCTTTTCCAGCAGGGACACCGCGTCCAGCAGTTCCCCTATCTCCCGGTATAGAATGACGGATTCGATGGAGGGGAAAAAGTCGTTGGTGGACTGGCACATGTTGACGTGCGTGTTGGGGTGGATCTGGTCGTAGCCCTTTGTGCCCGTCAGAATTTCATTGGCCCGGTTGGCTATGACCTCGTTGACGTTCATGTTGCCGGAAGTGCCGCAGATTCTGAATGCGTTGATCAGAAACTGCCCCGCGAACCTGCCCGCCGCAACCTCGTCGCAGGCCTGCGCAATGGCTGCGGCTTTTTCCGGGGCCAGGGCTTCAATATCCCTGTTGGCCAGCGCGCAGGCTTTTTTCATTTCCGCGCAGGCCCGCACGATTTTTGGGTAGTCGTTGAAGGTTTTGGAGGTGACGTCATAGTTGGCGGCGCCCCGCACGCTTTGAATGCCGTAGTAGGCCTCGTCGGGCAGTTCCATGGTTCCGACGGCGTCTTTTTCCAAGCGCATGATTTTTCTCCTTTACAGACTGGCGATCGCTATTTCTGTCAGAAAACGAGGTAGCTGAGGGCGAACCCCAACGCGACGGCCGTTACCGTGGCCACAAGGCCGGGCAGCATGAAGCTGTGGTTCAGGACGTAACTGCCGATTTGCGTTGTGCCCGTGCGGTCAAAGGATAGCGCGCCCACGGTGGTGCCGCTGGCCGGGAAGAAAAAAGTGCCGTTCACCGCCGCGAACATGGCCACAAGGTACTGGGCCGGTATGCCCAGGGAGATGCCCAGCGGCATAAGGGCCACCACGGCCGCGCCCTGGCTGAACAGCAGCGCGGACATCAAAAACAGCGCGAAAGCGAACAGCCAGGGGTAGGCTTTGACGATATCCGCGCAGGCCGCGATAAAAAGCGCCTTGTGCTGGATGAAGAAGGTGTCGGTCATCCAGGCGATGCCGAAAATGGCCACAAAACCCACCATGCCCGCGCGGAAGGTGGACGCGGCGGCTATGGTGGAGGACTTGATGCGGCAGGCCAGCACGATAATGAGCGAAGTGCCCAGCATGAGCATTTCTATGGTGTGCGGCACGCTCAGCCGGACGGTCTTGCCGCCCGCCTGCCAGGTGGGCAGCAGCGAATCAAAGGTGCCGCAAAGAACGACCAGCGCAATGGCGGCGGCGAACAGCCACACGGAAATTCTGGCGGAACGGCTGACTTCCTTTTTTTCCCTCTTGGCCGGGGGCGCAATTTCACCGGAAGCGAGCCGCCGTTGGTATTCGGGGTCGTCGTCCAGTTCCAGCCCTCTTTTGTATACCACAAAGGAAGCCATGAGCGACGCGGCGACGCCCGCCGGAATGCAGATCAGCAGAATCTGGCCCACGCTGACGTTGCCGGGCGCGAGCAGGGCCAGCAGAGCGGCCGTGGCCGCGCTCATGGGGCTGCTGGTGATGCCGAATTTAGCGGCGATCAGGGCGGCGGATATGGGCCGTTCGGGCCGCACTTTGGCTTCCAGCGCCACTTCCGCGATAACCGGGTACAGGGAAAGGGAGACATAGGCGGTTCCGGCCATGATGGTGAACACATAGGCCACCAGCGGCCCGATGATGGTGATGTGGTTGGGGTTCCGCCGCAGCAGGTGTTCGGCGATGCTGACCAGATAGTCCAGCCCCCCGGCGGCCTGCAGCGTGCTGACAATGGTCACCAGCGCCGCGATGATCAGCAGCACGTTGATGGGCGGCGAGCTGGGCCTGAGGTGGAAGACAAAGGTCAGCAGGCTCAGCCCGAAGCCCCCGGCCAGCCCTATGCCGACCCCGCTGACGCGCGCGCCTGCGACAATACACACAAGAACCACGGTGAGTTGCAGCCAAAATGAGACCATAGCCACCTCTGCGGGTTAGAATTGATATGGGCCATTTTGTATACGCAGCGCCCCATATGTCAATAAAAATATAATTTTTAGTACAAGACTATACAAACTTTAAACATTGCCTTTGAAAGCCGCTTGGGCTACTTAACGCGCGTGGTGTAAGCCCACCCCGTGCCTCAGCCAAGACAGATTTGATTGAAATTATCTTACCGGCATTGCCCAGAAGGCATTTGTACACATTTCTTTGACAAAACCCGCTGTCAGGTATATGGATGCAAAAGGAATGTGAGTAAGTACAGGCTGGGGAAGCGTCCAGCGTTTCGCTAGACCGCCGCTCCCGGCCCAATGGAGTACGTGTGTCTTTTGCTGAAAAACTTAGAGAGCTTATCAAAGAGCAGGGCCTGTCGCAGGCCAGGTTCGCGGATGAAACCGGCATAACCCGCGCCCGGCTCAACAACTACATCAAAGGCAGAAGCGAGCCTGGCTATGCCACTTTGGTGGGCATGGCCAAAAGGCTGAACGTCAGCACCGACTACCTGCTGGGCTGCGACGTTTCCCCGGCCCTGCACAGCCCCGGCGTCCACAGCGGCGTCCCCGAATTCGTGCCCGGCGAGCACCCTCCGTCCGGGGCCGACAACAACTGGATTCCGCTGTACGCCGCCCTGCCGCGAGTCGCTGAAGCCGGTGCCCCCGCGAAACCCAGGGGCTGGCTGAAAATCAAAAATGAAACCGGTAACCCGGTTACCTACAAACGCCCGTATGCCCTGCTGATAGAAGACGACAGCATGCCCGGCGAACTGCTGGCCGGGGATATCGTCTATATTCAGCCCTCATTCGTTTCGCATACCTTTTTGCAGTCCACGCCGTTCAAAGAGCTGCTGGCCGTGCGCATGAGCGCTGCCGATGAAATCGGGCTTTCGCTCAAACGCTGCCACGTCAAGGACAACATGCTCATCTGTGTGGCGGACAACCCGGATTACGAGCCCGTGGTGCTGGATATGCGCCGCACGCTTTTTGTGCCGCTTGTGGGCGGCATCACCGGCGTATGGCGTTCCTACAAGGGCAGAAACCTGCACGAGTCCGGCGCGAACGCCGAAGGGCCGCTGGAGGCGCCATGATCACCATTTTCAACGCCGCCAAGCGGTACTACACCAACCAGGGCTGGTATCAGCTGCACAGGCTGTTCCCCTCCAACTCCGTCCACGACCTGGGCACGGGCAGCATAAATTTCGGCAATATTCTGATCGTCAACGACTACAGAATATTCCCGAATTTCGGGTACGACATGCACCCGCACCACAATTTGGAGCAAATTTTCCTTGTTTTGCAGGGCGAACTCACACACCGCGACAGCCTTGAGAACACGGCCGTGCTCAAAAGCAATTTCGCGCAACGCATAACCGCGGGTTCCGGCTACGCGCGCTCGCTTTACAACACCGGCCAGGACCCGGCCCGGTACATCGGCATCTGGCTGCTCCCCAAAACCCAGAACACCCTCCCGGCGCACGAGGCCAGGGAATACGACCCCTCGTTGTGGCACAACAAATTCCACTCTATCGCCTCCGACCTGCCGGAGCAGGGAGGGGACGCTTCGCGCTCCCGCATCCCGTTCAACGCTTCCGCCACGCTGTACCGGGCCACCATAGACCGTTCCAAACTGCCTTTTCCCGTCGCAACGGGGCAAAAAGCGCTGCTCTATGTCATTGACGGGGAGCTCGAGTGCAACGGCCAGACCATGAAGACGGGCTGCCACGCCCGCATCGTCGGAGAGGAAGCGCTGCTCCTGCGTTCGGAAAGCAGGGCGGAATGCGTTTACGTGCTCATGCGCACGGAGCTTTGACGGGGTGTCGGGCAGGATATTACCGTGCGTGTGAAGTTTCCTTTGTCAGCGCGGATCAAAAGCGGAACGCCGTATACCCACGGCCTGCAGGCTGCGAGTATACGGCGTGTTAGCAAGTTTTCCGTTTACTATGTCTGCAATTCTCTCATGCAAGACATAGCCGCATTGAATCACCCGCCAAGCGTTTCGGGCAAAAGCGGTTGGGAAACGCCGGACTCGGAAACTTCTCCGCACGTGCCCCAGATTATTGAAAAGCTGTGATGGCCGACCGCGGAGTGAACCGACCAGCTTGGCGAAATAACCGCCTGCTCGTTTTTAACGGCAAGGGTCCGGGTAGCGCCGGGTTTTCCCATAAAATGGTAAACCCTGTTCTCTTCAGGAAAGCCGGTATAAAGATACACTTCCGTACGATGGTTATGGAGATGTGGCGGCATGCCGACCCATACGTTGTTGGGCTCCATGGCGGAGACGCCCATTGCCAACTGGCAGGCCGCGCCTTTTGAAAAATACAGATACGAATTGCGGACCGTGGCGGCAGCGGGGTCGCCGCGGAGCTTTCCGTTCAATTTTTCCCTTTCAATTAAATTGGTAGGATACTGTTTGCGAGCGGGAACGCTGTTGAAGTAGAATTTTTCCGGTGTCGCGGCATGGTAATCCCCCCGAAAAAAAGTAGCGTTTTGAAGTAGAATTTCCGAGAATAGCGAACACGGAGATTTTGCATGAAAACGTCCCGATTTTCCGACAGCCAGATTCTGGCGATTTTGAAGCAGGCCGAGAATGGGGTTC
>JAVBNC010000159.1:0-7764 GCA_031551765.1 Desulfovibrionaceae bacterium | reverse complement strand
GTTTCCCCCTTCCCCCGGACCCCCATCCTCCTTCAAAAAACTTTGACAGGGTGGAGAAGGGGAATCGCTCAGACTTTCGCGGCTGCGTTCATTTCATTGTTTTTACGGGAAATTGTATGGTCATACTGGGCATAGATCCGGGGTCGCAGTGCATGGGCTGGGGCGTGGTGCGGGAAGTTTCCGGCGTGCTCAGTCTGGTGGAGTGCGGTACCATCCGGCCCAAGGGCGAGCGGTTTTCCGACCGTTTGGGCAAGATTTTTCACGACCTTTCCGGCGTCATCACGCGGCTTAAGCCGGACGAGGCGGCTATGGAGAACGTGTTCACGCAAAAGAACATTCTCTCCGCGCTCAAACTGGGCCAGGCCAGGGGCGCGGCCGTGGCCGCCTGCGCCGCGCACAAGCTCTCCGTGGCCGACTACGAGCCCACGCTGATCAAAAAGACCCTGGTGGGCAGCGGCCGCGCGGAAAAAGAACAGGTGGCCTTCATGGTGGGCCGCATCCTGGGCGTCAAGCCCGACTGGCCGCTGGACGCCAGCGACGCCCTGGCTTGCGCCATCTGCCACCTGAACATGCGCCGCATGAAACGGCTCACGGGGGTGTAGATTTTCCACTGTTCCGGCCGTGAGGCGGGAGTTCGGCCCCTTCCACCCGATCCCCCGGCTTGGCCGGGGATCCAGGTGCAACCGGAACAGACGAGAGGAAGATAGAGCGTCGCCGCTCCGTACCTTGGGGTGCGGAGCGGCGGCGCGTTTTCTTGTGTTTTTCCGTCCCGGTTGCGCCTGGATCCCCGCCTGCGCGGGATGACGGAGGGGAGAACCGGCCGCTGCCGTCTCACGGCCAAGCGTGGGCATAAAGGTACTCTCCCCCCTGACAAAGTTCTTTGGAAGGAGGAGGGAGGTCCGGAGGGAGGAGGGAACCATTCTTACAAGAAAGGGTACCTCCTCCCTCCGGGCGTCATGTCAACGCCCGCCCCTATCCCTTGCGCAAGCCTTCTGCGGCGTGGCGGGCGGCTTCGCGTATGACGGGCAGGTCCAGGCGGGGGTAGACGCCGTCCTTGTAAAGAATTTCTCCGGCCACCATGGTGAGCGTAACTTCGCGTCCGGTGGCGGCGTAGACGAGATTGGACACGGGGTTGTGCAGGGGCGTGAGGTTGGGCGCGGCCAGGTCCAGGGCGATAAGGTCGGCGGGCAGACCGGGCGCGAGTCGTCCCAGCTCCGGCTGGCCCAAGGCGGCGGCCCCGCCTCTGGTGGCCAGATCCAAGACCTGCTGCGCGGGCAGGGCCGTGGGGTCCATGGTGTGGACTTTGTGGACCAGGGCGGCGGCGGCCATTTCCGCGAACAGGTTGAGGTTGTTGCTGCTGGCGGCCCCGTCCGTGCCCAGGCCCACGGGTACCCCGGCTGCCAGCATGCGCGGCACGGGCGCGACGCCGGAAGCCAGCTTCATGTTGCTGCGCGGGCAGTGCGCCACGGCTGTGCCGCGTTCCGCCAGCAGGGCCACCTCGTCCGGGTTAAGGTCCACGGCGTGGGCCAGACTGGTGCGCGGCCCCAACAGGCCCAGGCTGTCGCAGTACGGCACGGGCCGTAAACCATGAGCTTCCACGCAGGACGTGGTTTCCGTGGCCGTTTCCGCAAGATGCAGATGCAGGGGCAGGTTCAGCTTTTCGGCAAAATCGCGGCAGCGTTCGAGCAGGGCGGGGGTGGTGGTGTACACGGCGTGGGGCATAAGCGCCACGCGCACGCGGTCGTGGCCTTTCCAGCGCGCGGCCTGGGCTTCCACCAGGGCGAAGGCGGCGTCCTCGTCCGCGTAGGCGGGGGAGGGGAAGGAAAAAAGCACCTCCCCGGCCAGCACGCGCAGACCGGAAGCGTCGGCGGCCTTGCATACGCCCTCTTCCATCAGGTACATATCGCAAAAGGCCGTCACCCCGAAGCGCGTCATTTCCGCGCAGGCCAGCAGCGCGCCCAGTTCCACCAGCTGCGGGGTCAGGCGCTGTTCCCTGGGGAAAATGTGGCCGGTGAGCCATTCCATGAGCGGCAGGTCGTCCGCCACGCCGCGCAGCAGGGTCATGGAAGCGTGAGTGTGGGCGTTGACCAGCCCCGGCAGGATGCAGCTTTCCCCCAGGTCCAGAATTTTGGCGGGACCGACGCGAGGCATGACTTCTTCCGCCGGGCCCAGGTCCAGGATACGGCCGTCGCGGACGGCCACGGCGGCATCGTGATGGACGGTTCGCTGCTCATCCTGGGTCAGCAGGCAGCTGGCCAGGAGCAGAATATCGCAGGGCTGCGGCGCGGCGGGATCGGGCATGGTCTGTTCCTTGTGCGCGGCCAACGCGCAAACGGAGTGTGTATGGACGCGGCTTGCTTGTTGCTTCACGGGTTCGGCGGCACGCCCTTTGAAATGGAGCCGCTGGAAGCCCCCCTGCGCGAGGTGGGGTTCACGGTGCGCAACCTGTGCCTGCCGGGCCACGGCAGCACGGTGGAGGAGTTCCAGCGCACCGGGTTTGACGACTGGCGGGCCGCCTCTGAACAGGCATACCGCGAACTGGCGGCCGAACACAAGCGCGTGCTGGCCGTGGGCCTTTCCATGGGCGGCACGCTGGCCCTTTCCCTGGCGGCGCGTTTTCCCCTGGCCGGGGCGGCCACGCTGGCGACCCCGGTGTTCGTGTTCCGGCTCATCCCCTGGCAGGTGCGGGACTGGCGTCTGCTGGCCCTGTCCCTGTTCGCGAAATACAGGCCGACCCTGCCCGGCAAGATCACCAAGCCGGAATCCCGCGCCATAGCGCCTTGGCGGGGCTACGAAGGCGTGCTTTGCCCGCCCCAGCTGCTCAGCCTGAAACGGGGCACGGACGCAACGCGTCACGAACTGCCCAAAATTACCGCACCGCTGCTCATCATGCACGACCGGCGGGACAGGCTGACCTACCCGGATAACGCCTGGGAAATAGCCCGGGGCGTCTCTTCCCGCCACGTAACTGTACAACTGACGGCCATAGAGGAAAACGTGACCAGCAGGCACCTTCTGACCACCCACCGGGAAACCAAAGAACTGGTGGCAGCGGCAGTGACGCGTTTCGCTCTGGAAGCGGCGGAAGGGCGTCTGGGTTAGTTTTTTTGTTAGCTGTCGAATCCATCCAAGAGTGAGAGCAGGGCGCTGCCCTGCACCCGCAAGGGGGCTGAGCCCCCTTGACCCCACGACAGGGGTACGATTCGCGCACGGTGAGTATGTGAACAAGTTCGGACACAGGGGGAGCGCTTCGAGTAACCTATCCTTTCAGTCACCCTGAATGGGTTCCAAGGGGCGCGCCCCTTGGTGGGTGAGTTCCTTATACCCTCGGAGAGGGCCGAAGCGTAGCGCAGGCCAGGCCCGCCAGGGCCATTGAGCGCAGGGGCCGGTCGCGCATCTTACCGGCCCCGGAGCGGATAAAAGGCGGCGGAGCCCTCTTTGGCCGCCGGAGGCATGCCATCTATTGACTTCGACAACTAATCTCCCTGAACTTCCGCCGTCGTGCCCTCCCGGAACCTTCCGAATTTCTTTACCGCCAGGTAGACCACGCCCATGGCCAGGCCCAGGCAGAGCAGGTCCATGACCAGCAGGGTCAGGGGGCCGGATATGGCCGCGCCGCTTTGTAATTGCGTGATGAATTTGCGCAGCAGCAGAAGAAGGGCCGCGATGGTGGTCAACACCATGAATACCGCCGGAATGATGGTGAACCAGGCCTGGCGGCGGCGCTGCAAAAGCCAGGAAGACACGGCCAGCAGAGTGAGCGCGGCCAGCAGCTGGTTGGTGGTGGCGAAAAGCGGCCACAGCGCGGTAAAGGCGTTGTTCCAGGCCAGCCAGAGCATGAGCAGCACGGAAAGGCCGGAGTTGAACCACGCGGCGTGGATAAAGGCCGGTCCCGCGCCCTTGAACAGCACGCTCCAGAGTTCCTCGAACAGGTAGCGGTTCAGGCGCACCGCCGCGTCCAGGGTGGTGACCACAAAGCCTTCCACCATCAGAATGCCGAACACCGTGCCATAGTGCGCGGGAATGCCCAGGGTTTTCTGCAGCATCAGGCCCATGCTCAGCGCAAAGGCCAGAATGGGGTTGGACGCGCCCATGCCGGGGTCCGGCCAGACCAGACGCATGTATTCCGCCTGGGACAGGGCCGCGCAGACCACCAGCACCGTGCCGGTGGCCAGAATGCCTTCCAGAATCATGGCGTTGTAGCCTATTTTCCGGGCCTGGCCTTCCCTGGCCAGCTGCTTGGACGTGGTGCCCGTGGAAACCAGGGAATGGAACCCGGAAACCGCGCCGCAAGCCACGGTAATGAACAAAAAGGGCCAGATAAAGTCCAGCTTGGCGCTGCCCGCCTCAATAGCCAGGGCGGGCGTCTGCACCTGTATGCCCTGCAGGCCGCCGGCCACCACCACGGCGAAAATGCCCAGAATGCCCACGTACAGAATCTGCACGTTGATAAAGTCGCGCGGCTGCAGAATGAGCCACACCGGCAGGCCGGAAGCCAGAGTGACATACACGGCGAGAATGAGCATCCAGACTTTGGGGTTGGCCGTCACCGGCAGCAGCATGCCCGCCCGGATGGATGCGAAGGCCACAATGGCGGCCAGCACGTAGCCCAAGGCCATGTTCATATTGCGCTTATACAGAAAATACCCCAGCAGCGGCGCGAACAGAGTGATGACGATAACCGAGGTGGAAGCAATGCCGCCTATGATGCCGTGCAGCGCGCCGCCCCGTTCTACGGTGTGCAGCAGGCTCTGGTCGGCGGGCAGGCCCAGAAGGTCCAGGGGCGCGGTGCTGGTCAGCGCCTGCACGGTCATGGACAGAAAGGCGGAGGTCACCAGCACCAGCAGCAGAATGGAAAAGCAGATGAACAGGAAAAAGCCCGTGCCGCCCAGCGCGCCGCGCGTGACTTCCGCTATGGAGCGGCCCTTTTCCCGGATGCTGACGAAGAGTGACGCGAAATCGTGTACCGCCCCGATAAGTACGGACCCCACCAGAATCCACAGCCAGACCGGCAGATACCCGAACAGAATGGCCACTGTGGGCCCCACAATGGGCCCGGCCCCGGCAATGGCGGAAAAATGGTGCCCGAACAGGATATTGAACTTGGTGGGCACGTAGTCCTTGCCGTCGTTCATTTCTTCGGCGGGCGTGGCCCGGTCGGGGTCTTCCCCCAGCCATTTGGCCGTCAGGCGTCCGTAAATTCTCGCCCCGAGCAGAAAAATGCCCACGGAGAGCAAAAGCATGAATAGGATGTTCATAGCGCGTCTCTTTCTGAGAAGGGTAAGACTGCAGGGCGGAAAAGCCGTGCGGACTCGGCCAGCCTACGCCCGGCGCGCGGAAATGGCAACGAGAGGGGAAAAGAAAGCCGCGCCGCCGTCAGCATAACGAGGCGCGTCCCCCGCTACCACAGCAGCACCAGCGAACCCAGGGTAATCAGCCCGCCGCCCAGAATAGTCTTAGGGCTGACCGGCTCGCCCAGAAAGATCATGGCGATGCACATGGCTATGGGCACGCTGAGTTTGTCCAGCGGCGCGACTTTGGACACGTCCCCGATCTGAAGCGCCTTGAAATAGAACAGCCAGGACGCGCCGGTAGCCACGGCGGAAAGCGCCAGAAAACCCCAGGTGGTCCCGCTCAGGGCCCGTAGTTCCTTGACGGCGCCCGTGCCCAACGCAATGCCCCAGGTCAGCATCAGAATGAATCCCACCCGGATGGCCGTGGCCAGGTTGGAGTCCACGTCCTTGACGCCCAGTTTGGAGAACACGGCGGTAAGGGCGGCGAACAGGGCGGACAGCAGCGCGTATACTTTCCACATGGGAGAATGCCTCCGGCGGCCGCGGGAAGGGAAAACGTCCGCTTCGGATGACGGCCGGTCCGCCTTCCTGGCGGACGCGGCCTCTCGCGGCGGGATGTTGTGCAGGGCATGTAAGCCGCCGGCGGGCGCGACCGCCGGCTCAGTGCCCTTAGTCCTCTGTTGTTCTGGCTCTCCGCCGCTCCGCAGCCCCACGTCCTGTGGGGCGGGTTGTGCTGACACCGGGGAAGGCCGTTTCTCTTTTATGGAGCGGCCCCGTATAATTACGGACACCGCCTTTTTTGTTTATCAAGCCAGTACACGCCAGTATGTGAGCGCCATGGTGCGAATGGAACAGCAGATGCGCACCATTCTTTTAGTCACCCTGAACGGGGTCCAGGGGCGTCAGCCCTTGGCGGGTGCAGGGCAGAGCCCTGCTCTCACTCTTAGCTGGCTTCGACAAAATTCTCTTTCATCCACCCCTGAAACGTGTCTCTGGCTCTGGACGCGTACAGCGCTTTTCTGTCGGCCTTTTTGGCCTTTTCTCCCAGCTCGGGCATAAGGCCGAACTGGACGTTTGAGGGCTGAAAGCGCTTGGCCGGGCTTTGCAGGTGGCGCAGCAGCGCGCCCAGGGAGCTTTCCGGCGGCGGGGGCGGCAGGGGGTGGCCGTTCAGTTTGGCGGCCAGGGAAAGGCCCACCCACAGGCCGCAGGCGGCGGATTCCACGTAGCCTTCCACGCCGGTGATCTGCCCGGCCAGGTACACGCGGGGATCGGCGCGCAGGGAAAGGTCTTCGGCCAGCACCTTGGGCGCGTTGACAAAGGTGTTGCGGTGCATGCTGCCGAAACGCAGAAATTCGGCCTGTTCCAGACCGGGAATCATGCGGAAAATTTTGGCTTGCGCCTGGTAGGTGAGCTTGGTCTGGCAGCCCACCAGGTTGAAGGCGCTCTTGTTGCGCGTTTCCGCCCGGAGCTGGAGGAGCGCCCAGGGCCGCTGCCCGGTGCGCGGGTCCGTGAAGCCCACGGGCTTGAGCGAACCAAAGGTCAGGGTCTTGGGGCCGCGTTCCGCCAGGGCTTCAATGGGCATGCAGCCCTCAAAATGCAGTTCGGCCTCAAAGTCCCTGGCCTTGACCTTTTCCGCCGCGAGGAGGGCCTCGTAAAAGGCGAAATACTCGTCCTTGTTCATGGGGCAGTTGAGGTAGTCCGTGTCTTCCGGCTGGTAGCGCGCGCCCCAGAAGGCTTTGGTCATGTCCACGGATTCGGCGGCCACAATGGGCGCGATGGCGTCGTAAAAGTAGAGGGATTCCGCCCCGATGCGGCGGCCCAGGCTTTCGGAAAGCGCCGGGGAAGCCAGGGGACCTGCGGCCACGACCAGGGTGGCGGGAGCCGGGCATTCCGGGAGCGGGTCGTCCAGGTCCGTGATTTCGCGGCGCACCAGGGTGATGCGCGGGTCCTCCGCGATACAGCGCGTGACGTGCGCGCCGAACAGCTCGCGGTCCACGGCCAGGGCCTTGCCCGCGGGCACGCGGGTGGCTTCCGCCGCGCCCATGACGATGCTGCCCAGTTCGCGCAGTTCCTGCTTGAGCAGGCCCACGGCGCTGTCCGGTTCGTCGGAACGCAGGGAATTGGAACAGACCAGCTCCGCCAGGTCCGCACTGGCGTGGGCCGGGGAAAAGCGCTGGGGCTTCATTTCGAACAGGGTCACGGCGACGCCGCGCCGGGCCAGCGCCAGGGCGGCTTCGCACCCGGCCAGGCCGCCGCCGATAATCGCCACGGTGGGAGTAGGGGGTTCATGGTCACGCATGGCCCCTCTCATACGGCTCTTTGATGCCGTGGTAAAGCGCGGAGTCAATTTTTTCTTGCCCCGGCCGCTGTTTTTGTGGCCCAATTTCTTAATAAAACAAAAGAATACGCCCACCGTGAGGGTGAAAAGGAGGTACGCGCCTGGCCACGGAAGCGTACCATTGGTACCAGG
>JAVBNC010000150.1:0-2571 GCA_031551765.1 Desulfovibrionaceae bacterium | reverse complement strand
GCGTAAGACCGCGGCCGAAGCCATCCACGCGGGCCTCCAGGGCGAAAGGCGCCCCCGGCCGTGCCGCATTGCGCCCTGCTTCGACTCTTAGATGGCTTCGACAACTATGCGTTTCGGCCGTACTGTTTTTCCATCCAGCGGCGGTATTCGCCGCTGCGCACCCGTTCCACCCAGCCCTGGTTGGCCAGGTACCAGGCCACGGTTTCCCGCAGGCCGGTGCTGAAACTGTGCAGGGGCTTCCAGCCGAGCTCCTGTTCCATTTTGGCGCAGTCAATGGCGTAGCGGGCGTCGTGGCCGGGGCGGTCGGTGACGAAACTGATCAGGTCCGCGCTGGGGCCCTGGGCGGAGGGGGCCAGTTCGTCCAGCACGCCGCAGAGCTCTTCCACCAGGGCCAGGTTGCTGCGTTCGGAACGGCCGCCTATGGCGTAGGTTTCGCCTGTACGGCCGCGGTCCAGCACGGCCTGGATGCCCAGGCAGTGGTCTTCCACGTGCAGCCAGTCGCGCACGTTGTCGCCCTTGCCGTAAATGGGCAGGGGCTTGCGCGCCAGCGCGTTCAGGATCATCAGCGGGATGAGCTTTTCCGGGAACTGGCGCGGCCCGTAGTTGTTGGAGCAGTTGGTGATCAGCGTGGGCAGGCCGTAGGTTTCGTGAAAGGCGCGCACGAAATGGTCGCTGGCCGCCTTGCTGGCCGAATAGGGGCTGTTGGGCGCGTAGGGCGTTTTTTCGGTGAAGGCCGGGTCATGCGGGCCGAGGGAACCGTAGACCTCGTCCGTGGATATGTGCAGAAAACGGAAAGCCTGTTTCCTCTCGCCGTCCAGGCCCTGCCAGTAGCGCTGGGCTTCCCGCAGCAGGGTGCAGGTGCCCAGCACGTTGGTGCGCACAAAGGCGTCCGGGTCGTGGATGGAGCGGTCCACGTGGCTTTCCGCCGCAAAGTTGAGGACGGCCGTGGGGCGGTGTTCGCGCAGCAACTTGGCCACCAGTTCCGCGTCGCCGATGTCGCCGTGGACGAAGACATGGCCGGGGTCGCCGTCGCAGGGCGCCAGGTTTTCGCGGTTGCCCGCGTAGGTCAGGGCGTCCAGGGTCACCACGTCCGCAATCTTGCGGGCGCGGGTTTGCAGCACGAACCAGGAGCCGATGAAACCGGCCCCGCCGGTAACCAGATAACGTTCAGACATAGGTTTCTCGCGAAAGTTCAGTCAGGTTGCGCGGCGGACACGATCAGCGGGATACGGGCCGCGAAGTTTTGTCTTTTTGTTGCAGCGTTTGCGCGTTTCGTCAACGTTCTTGCGTGAAGTCGCTCTCTTTGATGCTGAAAGGCGCGGGCCAGGACGGCAGGGAGCGGAAAGCCCGTCCGCCCGGCAAAGCCAGCCCGCAGGCGTGCAGCATAAGGCGCGGCGCTTGCGGGCCGCCGTATTTCCTGTCCCCGAACAGCGGAAAGCCCCTGGACGCAAGCTGCACCCGGATCTGGTGCGTGCGGCCCGTGACCAGGCGCACCCGCAACAGGCTCATGCTTTCCGCAACGCGGCATGCGGAAGCAATAGCCAGGGCTTTTTGCCCCCCGCCGTCCGCAACCACTTCCACGCGCTCTTTTCCGGCGCGCGACCCGGTCGCAGCTGTCCGTTTTTCCAAATTATCTTCCAATGTCACAGGCTCCGTCCAGGGCCAGCGGCCCGGCACCCAGGCCAGGTATTCCTTGATCAGCCCTTCGCTCTCGCCGGCTTCGCGATCCTGTCCCAGCAGGCCGTGCAGCCTGCGCTGGGCCGCATGCGTTCGCCCCGCCAGCAAGAGGCCCGAGGTTTCCTTGTCCAGCCGGTGCGCCGGGGCCGGAACATAGGCCGCGCCCGCGAAAAAATCCGCCAGCCGCTGCGCCACGCTGTCCGTTTGCCCGGAGCCCGGCTGCACGGCCAGGCCGCTGTCCTTGTCCAGCACCAGCAGTTCTTCCGTAAGCGCCACCAGCCGCAGTCCGTTTCCAAACTCCTGTCCCGGCACGGGCTCCGGCCCTTCCGCGCCCCCTTCGGACCGCAACGGAACCGCAAAGGGCGGCACCCGCACCGCGTCCCCCTCCGCCAGCCGCGCAAAGGGTTTGGACCGCCCCCCATTGACCCGCACCTGCCCCGTCCTGATCCAACGGTGCAGTTGCGCTTGCGGAATCTCCGGACCCAGCCGCCGGGCCAGAAAGTCCAGAAGTTTCATCCCGGCTTCAGCGGGGTGTACGGTGAGGTGCTGCAATGGAATGCCTCCGGCGGCCGGGGCGCGCGGTGGCGCGAGGCCCGGGGGAACGGGGAAACCTTTCTTGGAAGAAAGGTTTCCCCTTTCCCCCGGACCCCCTATCCCCTTCCAAAGAACTTTGACAGGGG
This sequence comes from Desulfovibrionaceae bacterium, assembly GCA_031551765.1. Classification (GTDB taxonomy): domain Bacteria; phylum Desulfobacterota; class Desulfovibrionia; order Desulfovibrionales; family Desulfovibrionaceae; genus JAVBNC01. Next base: position 214 of record JAVBNC010000150.1, on the reverse strand, counting down.
TATGGGGCCGTTTCTCGCTGATAGGGCGCTACCGTACAATAACGGCAGCGCCCCTTTCAACCTTTCATGTCGGTATATGCCAGTATGTGAGCGCCGTGGCGTGACAATTCCGCAGGATAGCGGAATTGCCCGCCGGGGTCCTCCCCGGCGCCCCGCAGGGGCGAGGCACAGGACGTGCCGAGTCAACAGAACGGCAGATGCGCACTCTTTTCTT
>JAVBNC010000044.1:0-30799 GCA_031551765.1 Desulfovibrionaceae bacterium | reverse complement strand
GTCCTTATCCAGCATCACGGTGGGCGAAGGAATGGAGTCCACGATCATGCGGAAGCGGCCGAGAATGGCGTTGGTGCCCTTGATCAGGTTGGCGAATTCGCCGGAGAAGCGGGTGTGGTCGCCTTCCGAATCCAGGCGGCCACCCTCGATGTTCTTTTCCAGGGTCTGGTATTCAGCCACGATTTGCTTCAGGGAGTCGGGAATGGCGCGCAACGCATCGGCGAGCCTGCCCAGCTCGTCCTTTCTGCTCACGGCCAGGGAGGCGGAAAGGTCGCCGGCCGCCACCTTCCCGGCAAAGGCCATGCCCTGGTTGATATCCCGCAGCACGGGCTGCAGAATGAGCAGGATCACCACGGCGGCCAGCACAATAGCCGCCACGGCCACGATGATGGAGTTGTTGCGCATGGCGGCCAGACCGGAGAACACGTCGTCGTATTCCGCCTGGATCACGGCGGTCAGGCCGGAGAACTTGTCTTTGGCGTAGTAGTTGAAAACGCGGGCGCCGGTGTTGCCGACAAAGTCTTTCACCCCGGGCGCGGAGGCGGAAGCCATTTCCTTATAATGCGGCGCGGAGGGAAGCTTGGAGTTGAACAGCCATTCCGCGTTCTTGTGCACCGCGATCAGGCCTTCCTGATTGAGGACGAAGGCGTAGCCGTGCTTGCCGATGGTTACGGGCTTGACCATGACTTCGTCCAGGTGCTCAAGAGGCAGGGTGCAATAGGCCACGGCCACGGTTTTGCCGTCCACTTTGACCGGCGCGGCGGCGGCCATGATGGCTTTGCCGTTTACCGCGCTTTTATAGGGCGGGGCAAGAAAGACCTTGCCGGTAATGGCGGCCTTGAAATAGTTGCGGTCGGCAAAGCTGCGGCCGATGGTGCTGGCGTCCGAGGAGGAAAGGACAATGCCTTTTTCGTCCAGCAGGCTGACGCGGTCAAAGTCCGGATAGCTCTCTTCCACTTTTTTCAGCAAGGGGACCAGAGCCTGCGCCCTTTCCTTGTTCCTGAAGTCTCCCTTGAAGAAATCGAGTATTTCAGGGCGCTCGGAAACTCGGGTGATGTCGGCGGTGGTGCCCTGGGTCATGTCGTTAAGAGCCCGGACCAGGGCATCGGCTTCGCCGCGCATATTGTCCACAAGGGCGCTGCGCAGGCTTTCCGAAGCGTTTTGGTAAGAAATATACCCGCTGATGCCGCACATAAGAATGATCAGCAGCATGATGGGCAACAGAATTTTCGTCCGCAAGTTCATGAGACCCCCCTCTGATAAAATGCGTAAAGGATTCAGTATAGATGCACCACTACATAAAACAAGCAAAAAGGCGGAACAGCACAAAAATCGATGCTAGTAGGTATAGATAGGGTCAAGAAATGTCAATCACAATTGTTGCTCTCTCTGGGCGTTATTTTATGAAGCAGTGCCCAAGTATCGACTGGGTATCAGAAATTCCAGCGCGTTCGCTGTTGGCTGACAGCGTGGCCGCATATGGACTTTCTTTGCAGTCGCCGAACGTTCGCCGAACGTTTTATGCGCGAAAGAGGGGGGAAGGAAAAGGGCGCGGGCTGAAAAAGCTGTTCGCCTTGCAAACTCCAATTTTCAGAAAACGAAAGGGGCGGCGCCGCGGTGCGTGCGCGGCGCCGCCCCCAGGGTGAGGGGTGCCGGCTACACCAGCCGGGCAATATTCTCCATGCGTTCGCCGGGCAGAAGAGCCACGGGCGGCACGTCAATAAGCGTATGGCAGCCGGGGGCAAGGCGGGTGACGGCCCTGGCGCAGGAAACCAGCACCTGGGCCGTAAGCGCCGGGTTGTCGATGCGCATGTCAAAGGTCAGCCGCTGGTTGGCCGTGCGGCCGGAAGCGCCGATGCGCTCCATAAGCACTCCGTGGGAATTATCCGCCACGGCGGCCATTTCCGCCGGGGTTTTCACTTCGCGCACGTCCAGGGGATCGTGGCTGAAGTAGGGGTCCGCGGCCAGGTCCGCCTTGACCTTGTCAAAGGCCGCGCCCTTTTCCAGCAGCAGATAGACCAGGCGGGAATGCCGCCCGCCGCCGATGGGAATGGTGATGGAAGTGGCGTCCGCCACACCCTTGAGGGCCCTGGCCGCCACGGAATGGCCCATGGAACGGCCGCGCCCGAAGTTGGTGAAAGTGGTGCCGGTGGGGGCCATGGCTTCAAAAAGGGCGCGCATGACGGAATCCGAACCCGGGTCCCAGCCGGCGGCGGTGATGCAGGCGCACTTGGCTTTGCGGGCCACCGGGTCCAGCTCGTTGACCAGGGCGGGAATTTCCGTGTGGATATCAAAGCTGTCCACAGTGGCCATACCCTTGCCAAGGTAGTGCGCCGCGTCCGTGGGCACGGAGCGGGAAGGCCCGCAGAGCACCACTACGTCCGGTTTGCCTTTTTGCGCGATCAGCGCGTCGATATCGGAAAAGTCGGGCAGCCCCATGAGGTCCAGGGGATTTTTGCCCAGGGATGCGGCCCTGCGGATAACGCCCAGGCAGGCGAAATCCGGCGCGTGCAGCAGGGAATCGATCACATGCCGCCCGATGTTGCCCAAACCGTGGACAGCCGCTTTGATCGTAGCCATAAATGAAACTCCTTTACCGGGGTATCCCCGGGACCGCGGCGGCCCCATGCCGACGCGAGGCGGGACGCAACCCGCCGATTTGAAAAAAAGTACAGTGTCAAATGCTTTTTTGTAAAGATAAAACCGGGCTCAACGCCGCGCAAGGTCGCCCAGGAGAATGTATTTGTACTCCATAAACTCGTCCAGGCCCTGACGGCCGCCTTCACGGCCCAGGCCGCTTTCCTTCACGCCGCCAAAGGGCGCTTCCCCTGTGGCCAGGGCGGTTTCGTTCACCCCCACCATGCCGTATTCCAGGGCCGAGGCCACGCGCCAGATACGGCCCACGTCTCTGGAGAACAGGTAGGAAGCCAGTCCGTATTCCGTGTCGTTGGCCAGGCGTATGGCCTCATCTTCATCCGCAAAGCGCAGCACGGGGGCGATGGGGCCGAAGATTTCCTCCCGGAACACCCGCATTTCTGGCGTCACGTCCACTAGGATGGTGGGTTCAAAAAACCCGCCGCCCAAGGGGGAAGGCTTGCCGCCGCACAGCACTCTCGCGCCCTGTTTCACGGCGTCCTTGACCAGGGTTTCCATGTCCTTGACCACTTTTGGCGAAATCAGGGGGCCGGTGGTCACGCCTTCTTCCAGGCCGTTGCCCAGGCGCATTTTCTGCACGGCGGCCAGGGCGCGTTTGACGAATTCGTCGTGCACGCTGTCCTGCACCAGCAGGCGGTTGGCGCACACGCAGGTCTGTCCGTTGTTGCGGAACTTGCAGCCGGGCACCAGGTTGGCGGCCAGGTCCAGGTCCGCGTCGTCAAACACCAGGTAGGGCGCGTTGCCGCCCAGTTCCATGCCCAGCTTTTTCATGGTCGCGGAGCACCGCGCCATCAATTCCTTGCCCACGCTCGTGGAGCCGGTAAAGCTGAGCCCCCGCACCGCCGGGCTTTTGGCGAAAGCGTCGCCTATGGCCGAGGAATCGCCGGTGATGACGTTGAGCACCCCGGCCGGGAACCCGGCCCGTTCCGCCAGTTCAGCCAGGGCGAAAGCGGAAAAGGGCGTGGCCGAGGCGGGCTTGATGATGACGGGGCAACCGGCCGCCAAAGCGGGCGCCGCTTTGCGGGTGATCATGGACGAAGGGAAGTTCCAGGGCGTTATGGCCGCCACCACGCCTATGGGCTGGCGTATGGTTATGGGCTGCATGCCCGGCCTTTTGGAGGGGATGACTTCGCCGTACGCGCGGCGGCCTTCCTCCGCCGCCCACTCCACGTAGTCCGCGCCGCCGGCTATTTCCGCCTTGGCTTCGGCCAGGGGCTTGCCCTGTTCCAGGGTCAGAATGCGGGCCAGGTCGTCTATGTGCTCCAGAATCAGGCGGCTCCAGGCGCGCAGAATGTCCGCCCGCTGTTTGGCGGTTTTGCCGCGCCACAGGGGCCAGGCCGCCTGGGCCTTGGCAATGGCGTCTTCCGCTTCCGCCCGGCCGAACTTGGGCACGCTGCCCAGCGCGGAACCGTCAAAGGGGTTGGTTACGGCCAGGGTGGCCTTGCAGCTCAACCAGTCGCCGTTTACGTAGCAGGCTTGCCGGAACAGCAGGGGGTCGGTAAGTTTCATGGCATATCCCTCTCGGCGTTTATAAATGCGAAGCCAGTTGCTCGGGCTTCAGAGTTTTTTCCCGGACACAGCCCAGGGCCAGCATCAGGCTGATCCTGGTCTTGGGGCCGTTCAGCGTGGAAAAAAGCACGCCCATTTTCTCCAGCGCGGCACCGCCGCCTTCGTAGGCATAGACAGCGGCGGCGCGGCCCGAGGGGCAGCGGCTGCAGACCACGACCGGAATGCCCTTGTCCAGCGCGGCCTGAATACCCGGAACCACGGCGGGCGGCACGTTGCCCCGTCCCAGGGCTTCCAGCACTATGGCGGCAACGCCCTTGTCCACCAAACAGCGCAGCAGGAAATCGTCACACCCGGCCGCCAGCTTGAGTAGTGCCACATCTTCCATGATGCGTTCCGGGCGCAAGGTTTCACGAGCGAGCGGAGCGCGCAGGAAAAATACCTCCCCTTCGTCCACGCGGCCCAGCGGACCCCAGGGCGAGGCAAAGGTCTGCACGCAGGCGCTGTCCGTTTTGGTCACGTCCCGGGCGGCATGGATTTCCCCGTTCATGACCACCAGCACGCCAAGGCCCCGCGCCTTGAGGGAACGGGCCGCCAGAGCCGCATCATAAATGTTGGCCGGTCCGTCCGGGCTCAGGCCGGAGGCGTCGCGCATGGCCGCTGTGAAGCAGACGGGCTTGTCCGTTTCCAGGTACAGATCCAGGAAATGGGAGCTTTCCTCCAGGGTGTCCGTGCCGTGGGTGATGACCGCGCCGCAAACCTCCGTCCGGGCCAGGGTCTTTTCCACGGTGCGGGCCAGGGAAAGCATCAGGGCCGGGGTCATGTGCGGGCTGGGAATGTTGGCGAACTCCAGCACTTCCACGCAGCCCGCCTTTTCCAGCTGGGGCACGGCGGCGCAAAGCTCCCGCCCGTTCAGGGCGGGCACCGCGCCGCCGCAAGAGGCGTCCTGGCACATGGCAATGGTGCCGCCGGTGGTGATGATGACCAGAGTATCAGGCATACCGCTCTCCCTATGATACAAAGTACTCCGACTTCGGCTCAGCCGCAAGGGCCGCAAAAGATACCGCCCCCCGCGCGCGTGTGCGGAGGGCGGTGTTTCATAGCTTGATACGTCAATTAATACATGCCGATGATCGGGAACCACGCCACCGCGGTTATGGCCCAGAGTATCCAGGCCGCCAGCCCCACGGCGCAGGATGCCTTGATCTGCTCGGGCACGGTGAAGTAGCCCGCGCCGAACATGATGATGTTGCCCATGGTGTTGAAGGGCAGGAACAGCGCGTAACCCATGAGAATGGCCAGCGGCAGCACGAAGCCCGCCACCGGGAAGTTAAAGGTTTGGGCCAGGCCGATATAGATGGGGATCATAACCCCGGCCATGGCCGTGGTGGTGGACCAGATGGCGTGGCTGAAAATGGTGAAACCCATAAGAATGATAAGCAGCGGCAGCATGCTGATGTTGCCGAGCCCCAGCGCGCCGATCAGCCCCTTGATGACCCATTCAAAGGCTTTGGTCTTCATCAGGCAGTCGCTCAAGGTGATAACCCCGCCGAAGTAGACGAAGAGTTCCCAGGGAATGCCCTTCTGGGCTTGCTGCCAGGTCAGAACGCCGATAACCGGGCACAGAATGAGCACGGAGACCAGAAAAGCCACATAGGCGGAGTTGAACTTGTGCCACATGTCCGTGGCCCAGAGGCACAGCGCCAGCAGGAAGTAGAGGATGGCCTTCTTTTCGTTGGCGGACATGGGACCCATTTGCTTCAACTCGTCATCAATGTAATCCAGGCCGCCGGGTATGGCTTTCATTTCCGGCGGGAAGAGTTTGAGAGGGATCCACATGGCCGCGAAGAGCACCAAAAGGTTGGTGGGCAGGGCCGCAAGGGCCCAGTAGCCCCAGGTGGTAAGCGCGCTGGTCCCGACGGCCGCGACTATCATGCCGATGGCCACGGGGTTGGGGATGGTGCCGGTCAGAAACGCGGATGCCGTGATGTTGGAGGCAAAGGTGTTGGCCAGGAAAAGGCCCTTGCCGAAGTTGCTTTCCGCGGGCTTGATTTTATAGGCTTGGGCCACCCCTTCGATAATGGGCAGCATGGCCGCCGTGCGCGCGGTGTTGGAAGGGGTAAGCGGCGCGATGATCAGGTTGGCCACCATGGGGGCGAAGGTCGCGCCCATGGGGGTTTTGCCGAACATGCGCATCATGTTGAGGGCCACGCGCCGGGCCACCCCGGTCTGGACCATGGCTATGGAGATGATAAAGCCCGTGACCAGCAGCCACAGGGCGGAAGAGGAAAAGCCGCTCATGGTGAACGCGGTCTGGCGGATAAGTTTCCCGGCGGCGTTGACCTTGCCGTCCAGGTTGCCCACCCAGAAGTAGAGGAGCGTGACGATCATCAGCGTGCTGGTGGCGAAGCTGACCCCGATGGTGATCCACAAGACCACGGCCCCGCCGAAAATGCTGAGCAGCTTGTGCTGCACCACGGTCATGCCCGCGGGCGTGGGCAGCAGCCAGATGAGCACCCCGACGATGATGCCGGCGATGAGGCCATACTTTTTCCCGACTTCTTCAAATTTGTTTGCCATAACGTCGTCCTCCTTACTGCTTAGGCTGTGTCAGAAAGAGAGATCACACCGCAACAACGTCAAGCCAGTGGTGCACGGCAAAGCCGGAGCCCGCGGCCCCCGCAAGCTGCATGGCGCAGCCGCTGCACCCGGTTAGAATGGAGCCCACAGTGGGTGGAAAGGCCGCCAGGCAGGCATCGGCCATTTTCATGGACAGGTCGGGGTCGCTCATTTTCAAAATGCCGCCCATGCCGCAGCACACGTCCGCGCCCTTTTGCTGGCCGCTGAGTATGTCCGCCAGGAAGGGCATGTCCTTGTCGCCCGCGTTGCCCCAGTGGCAAGGGTGATGATAGCCGTACACGGCGGGCTTGTAGGGGGTGGGTTCGGACAGCGCGCCCGTGAGCAGCGAGGTGAGCGGCACGCAGTTCTTTTTCCACAGCGCGGCGTCCTCGCCCTTGAGCGGGTCTTCCGCATAGGCCGCGAGGCTGTGGTGGCAGGAAGCGCAGAACGAGACGATTTTCGGGCGGCCCATCTGTTTCCAGGCCGCGATGTTCTGCTCCTGCATGGCGTGCATGGTTTTGTACTGCCCGGCGTGGTGGAGCGTGCCGCCGCAGCAGGTGAAGGCGGCGGGGTCCAGCACCGTGTAGCCCCAGGCCCGGAGCAGCTTTTCCGCCTTGGCTTTCCACTGCGGCCGCACGTTGTTGGCCGTGCAGCCCGCGAAAACCACCACGGGCGTGGCGGTATCCACGGCCGCGGCCGGGTCCTTGCGGATTTTGGTCCAGGCCTTGATGCCCTTTTTGTTGACCAAGGCCTTGGCCATGGCCAGGGAAGAATCCAGCGCGGCCGGGGCCACGGCGTCCGGCATCAGGGAAGCGATACGGCCCAGCGAAGGCCACAGCGGGCCCATGTTCTTGATCCACAACTCCCACATGTACTGGGACCAGTGCGGGTGCTTGGCGCGCACGTCCGCCAGCAGGTCCGCCGTGGAGAGTTTGCGGGCGCAGGCCTCTTTACATCGGCCGCAGCCGGCGCACAGGCGGGCTAATTCCTTCACGTCCTTCCAGGGCAGGGGGGAATTGTCCGCGTCCACGGGTTCCAGCAGCAGGCGTTTGCCCTTGGGGGAATATTCCTCGCGTTTATAGCGCTGGTAGATGGGGCAGACATCCAGGCATTCGCCGCATTGCGTGCATCCTCTTTTCACATCAGTACCCCTTGTTAGGGTTCAGAATCCCGTTGGGGTCGAACACCTTGCGGATCTGGCGCATCATGGCCTGTTCCGCTTCCCCGAGCTGACGCCCCACGTCTTTCAGACAGCCCACCCCGTGTTCGCCGGAAATGCTGCCGCCGAACTGCAACACGGCTTCGTCCAGCTCGTGGTGGGTTTTCATGGTTCTGGCGTTGTCGTCCGGGTCGGAAGCGTCGTAATGCAAGTTGGCGTGGATGTTGCCGTCGCCGGCGTGGCCGAACGCGATAAGTTTCTTGCCGTTTTTCTTGGCGATTTCCTCAAAGTGGCGCACGGCTTCCAGAATTTTGCCGCGCGGCACGGCCATGTCCCCGCCCACGCGGTCCGGCCCCATGACGTAGGAAGCGGCGGAAACCCGGCGGCGGTGCGCCCAGAGCACATTCTCTTCTTTGGCGCCCACGCCCTGGGTTTGCCACAGCGCGTCGTCCAGCTGCGCGGCCAGACGCGCGATTTCCAGGGGCACGGTTTTTTCGCTGCCGTCGATCTGGAAGAGCAGCAGGGAATTGACCGTTTCCGGCCAGGGCGTTTCGCCGGTCTGCTTCAAGATGTCAAGCACGGTTTCGTTCATGAACTCCACCGCGATGGGCAGAATGCCCGCCGCGAACACCTTGCCCATGGAAGAAAGGGCGGAATCCAGCGAAGGATAGCCCGCCAGCACGGAAGCCGTGGCTTCCGGCTTGGGCAGCAGCTTGAGGATGAGCTTGGTGATGATGCCGAGGGTGCCTTCCGAACCCACGAAAAAGCGGGTCATGTCCAGACCCACCACGTCCTTATGAGTACGGCCGCCCAGCTTGAGCAGCTGGCCGCCGGGCAGCACCACTTCACAGCCCAGCACGTAGTCGCGGGTGACGCCGTATTTCACGGCTTTCAGGCCGCCCGCACAGGTGGCCACGTTGCCGCCTATGCTGGTGGCCTTGCTGCTGGCCGGGTCCGGGGGATAGAACACCCCCAGTTTTTCACAGGCGGCCTGGAAAGTGGCGGTGCAGATGCCCGGTTCCACTTCCGCCACAAAGTCCGTGGTGGAGATGTCCAGAATTTTGTCCATGCCCAGCATGGAAATGACAATGCCCGGCACCGTGGGCGCGCAGCCCCCGGAAAGGCTGGTGCCACGCCCGCGCGGGTGAACGGCCACGCGCTCTTTATCCGCCCAGCGCATGAATTCCTGCACCTGGGCGGTATTATCCGGCCGGACCATGGCGAAAATCTCGCCGCTGACCAGGCTTGCGTCCGAAGAGTAAACCCGGAGTACTTTGGGATCGAAGCTCACGTTATCGCCGAAAAGGTTTTGTAGAAAGGCTTTATGATCCGGGGTCAATGCCGTCACATAGGACATGCGTGTCTCCTTTGCTCTGAACCTGTTGCGGCGGTAGGGCATAGCCCGCGTAATGGAAGAGATTCCCGCCCGTTACGCTTTTGTAGAGAAATAACTCTATGTTACCGAAATGTCATTCTCTGTCTCATGACCCGGAACGCGGGCATGTCTGATAGTCCGACAAGGCTGGGCGTTCCTTTGAACGCGCACGGGGCGCCGCTTTCGCGACGCCCCGTGTAGTTCGTTATTTTTTCAGGGTGGCGGCCACCACTTCGCCGAACCGTCCCAGTTCTTTGATGACGGTAATGTTGGCGGCCTCCATGGCGGCGATTTTGTCCTCGCCCCGGCCCTTGGAGCCGCTGATGATGGCGCCCGCATGGCCCATGCGCTTGCCCGGAGGGGCGGTCAGGCCGGCGATGAAGCCGAACACCGGCTTGGGATACTTGGTTTCCTTGATGTAGGCGGCGGCCTTTTCTTCATTGTCGCCGCCGATTTCACCCAGCACGCAGACCGCTTCGGTTTCCGGGTCGTCCCGGAACATCTTGAGCAGGTCGATGAACTTCAGGCCCGGCACGGGGTCGCCGCCGATGCCGATGCAGGTGCTCTGGCCCAGCCCGGCGGTGGTGAGCTGGTGCACGGCTTCGTACGTGAGCGTGCCGGAACGGCTGATAAGGCCCACGCCGCCCTGCTTGTGGATATAGCCGGGCATGATCCCGATTTTGCACTTGCCCGGGCTGATGATGCCGGGGCAGTTGGGTCCGATCAGGTGGGTACCGTTGGCGTTGAGCACGGCTTTGGCGCGCACCATGTCCAGCACGGGGATGTGCTCGGTGATCAGCACCACCAGCTTGATGCCGGCGGAAGAGGCTTCGCAGGCGGAGTCCGCGGAACCGGCGGAAGGCACGAACACGACGCTGGTATCCGCGCCGGTCTCTTTGACCGCTTCTTCCACGGTGTTGAACACCGGCACGCCCAAGACGGTCTGGCCGCCTTTACCGGGGGTGACGCCGGCCACCACTTTGGTGCCGTACTCTATCATCTGCTGGGCATGGAACATGCCTTCTTTGCCGGTAAGGCCCTGCACAACCACGCGGGTTTTTTCATTGACCAGGATGCTCATTATGCAACCCCTTTCGTCTTTTCGGTGATAAGGCGCGCCGCTTCGCTCATGGACGCCGCCGCGGTGAAGTTGAGCCCGCATTCGTTGATGATGCGGCGGCCCGCTTCCACGTTGGTGCCTTCCATGCGGATGACGACGGGCAGGGTCATTTTCAGGTTTTTCGCGGCCTGGACAACGCCTTCCGCCACGATGTCGCAGCGCAGGATGCCGCCGAAAATGTTGATGAGCACGCCGCGCACGTTGGGGTCGGAGAGCATGACTTCAAAGCCCTTGCTCACCATTTCCACGCTGGCGCCGCCGCCCGCGTCCAGAAAGTTGGCGGGTTCGGCCCCGGCCTGCTTGATGGCGTCCATGGTGGCCATGGCCAGGCCCGCGCCGTTGACCATAGTGCCCACGTAGCCGTTCAGGCGCACGTAGTTCACGCCCAGGGCGGCCGCTTTGCGCTCCAGCGGGTCGGCCTCTTCCGGGTCTTCCAGGGCGGCGATGTCCGGGTGGCGCTTCAGCGCGCTTTCGTCAAAATTGAGCTTGGCGTCCAGGGCCACCAGGTTGCCTTCCTCGGTGACTGCCAAGGGGTTGATTTCCACCTGGGTGGCGTCTTTTTCAACGCACAGGCGCACCAGGTTGGTCACAAAGGCCACGCCCTGGCCCACCTGCTGCGGGGTAAGGCCGCAGCCGAAAAAGAGCTTGCGGGCCTGGTGGGGCCAGATCTGGTGGGCGCCGTCCAGGCGGGTGGTGAAAATGCGCTCAGGGTGCTTTTCCGCCACTTCTTCAATGTCCATGCCGCCGTCAGGAGAAGCCATGACGGTCAGGCATTCCGCGCCGCGGTCCAGCACGATGGCGACATACAGTTCGCGGGCGATCTTGGTGCCGTCTTCCACCCAGACTTTGTGGACTTTCTTGCCTTCCGGCCCGGTCTGGTGGGTGACGAGCTGCATGCCCAGAATGGCTTTGGCCGCGGCTTCCACTTCCGTCATGCTTTTGCAGACTTTGACGCCGCCGCCTTTGCCCCGGCCGCCGGCGTGGATCTGGGCTTTCACAACCCAGACGGGGCCGGGCAGGGCTTTCGCCGCTTGGAGGGCTTCCTCCACCGTGTTCGCCACCCCGCCTTTGGGAACGGGGATGCCGTAAGCAGCCAAAAGTTGCTTGGCTTGGTACTCATGAATGTTCATTGGTACTCCTGTCTGATGATACCTGTTGCTCAGAATGAGTGGGGCCAAAATGCTGGATACGCCGGTCGCCGGCATGCGGAGCGCGATTCCGCCCGAGGCGGCGCCGGACAAAACGCACAAATCTGAAAGGAACAGACTAGCCGAAACCATGGGCAGCGTCAATGGCTTTTTCTGAAAAAATATTGTGTGATACTGAGTGGTTACTGCAATTATGCTAAAGGGTGGAAAAATTATATAAGATTATATGATTGTATGACAAATATGCATATCTATCTGTAATTACATTTTAAATAATAGCGCCGAAAGCAGGTCAGGAAGAAGCCAGGTTGTGGCAGAGAAAGCGTTTGTCCACGGTCAGGCCCTGGCGGGCCGCGCTGTTGAACAGATGCCGCTGGGCCGCTTCCCGGGCTTTTTGCGGGTCCGCCGCCTCTATGGCCAGATAGGTGGCGCGGTGCTCTTCCAGCACCAGATCCGCCTGATCGCGAACCTGGTTGGAGAGCCAGCGGGCTCTGTACACGCCCAGCCAGATTTTGGCGGAGATAAATTTGGCGAACTCTCCCAGGTACTCGTTTCCGCCGGAGTCGGCGATAAGGCAGTGGAACAGATAATCGGGCTCCGTGCCGGAATTGTTGTCCTCAATGGCCTGGCGCATCTGGTCCAGGTACACGGCCAGCTGGCCCAGCTGCTGCGGGCTGCGGCGCACGGCCGCCATGGCCGCCGCCTCCCCTTCCATGACAATGCGGAACTCGATGAAGCGCAGCCACTCGTCCTGGGAGAGCGACTCCAGATTCAGGCTGAAATTTCTCGGCGCTGCGGCTTTGCACACAATGGGGCCGCTGCCGCGCTTGGACTGAATAAGCCCTTCATATTTCAGACGGGCCAACGCTTCGCGCACCACGGTGCGGCTCACTTTAAAAGTGTCCGCCAGTGCCTGTTCCGGGGGCAGGACATCGCCGGGCTTGAATTCCCCCGCCTCAATGCGGCGGATAATGACTTCCGCGAGTTCTTCTGGCAGGCTTTGCCGCTTGCGCAGCGAAAAGTCCGGAGTAAGTGCTGCATTCATAATCATTAGGTTTACATGCAAGCCCTGCTACTTTCAAGTATATGAAACAGTGCCGGGGAAAATATGTCGCAAGAGGGCGCAGCGTCCGGAAAATTTTTGCTGCGGTTTGACCAGGGCTCCCGGCCTTGCTAAGCACGGGCTTCTCCACGTATACAGCAGCCATGCGTGCTGTTCGTACACCCCGCCGCGCCAAGAGGGTTATGCATGAATATAGGTCCCTACACGTTTGAGGAATTCAAGCGCAAGGCAGCGGAATTCCACAGTTATCCCGCCCCAGGCCTGCTGTTGGGCGGCTACATGGTGGCCATGGCCCGGGCGGCGCTGCCTGAAGGCACGCTGTTCGAAGCGGTGGTGGAAAGCAAGAAGTGCCTGCCGGACGCCGTGCAGCTGCTCACCCCCTGCAGCGCCGGGAACAACTGGATGAAGGTGGTCAACCTGGGCCGCTATGCCGTGTCCCTGTATGACAAGTACAGTGGCCAGGGGGTCCGGGTGCATGTGGACGTGGAAAAGCTGGCGGCCTTTCCGGAGCTTTCCGCCTGGTTCCTGAAGACAAAAGCCAAAAAGGACCAGGACGAAGCCCTCTTGCTGCGGGAAATAGAAACGGCCGGGGACAGCGTTTGTTCCATGGCGCCCATTCAGATCCAGGCGCGTTTTCTACGCCACTCCCACATGGGCGACGTGGCAACCTGCCCCCGCTGCGGGGAAGCCTTTCCCGTGAACGACGGCCCCCTGTGCCGCGGCTGCCAGGGCGAAGCGCCCTACACCCCTCTGAACGGCGCGGAGAGCGCCCCTGCGCCCCGCAAGCGTGTGGTGCCGGTGGCGGAAGCCGTGGGCAAAACCGCTCTGCACGACATGACGCAAATTTTTCCCGGCGAGTCCAAAGGACCGGCCGTCAGAGCGGGGCAGACCATCAGCGCGGGGGATCTCTGCCGCCTGCAGCAGATGGGCCGCTTTGAAGTGGCCGTGGTGGACGGCGACGCGGAAGGGTTCGTGCATGAAAACGCCGGAGTCGAGGCCTTTGCCAAACGCATGGCCGGTGAAAACATCGTCTTCAGCCTGCCGCCCAAAGAGGGCAAAATCAATTTCCGGGCCGCCGTGGACGGTTTGTTCACCCTGGACCGGGCCCGGCTGCTGGCCTTCAACATGGTGCCGGACGTCATGGCCGCCACCCGGCAGGACGGCCTCCTGGTCGAGGAAGGCTCGGAAGTGGCCGGCACCAGGGTCGTTCCCCTGTACATCAGCCAGGGCGGCTTTGCGGAGGCCCTCAGCGTGCTGGACAAGCCGCTTTTCTCCATCGCCCCGCTGCGCCGGGCCAAAGTGGGCATTCTGGTCACCGGCACCGAGGTTTTCCAGGGCCTGGTCCAGGACAAGTTCATCCCGATCATCTCCGCCAAGGTGGAGCAATTGCGCTGTACAGTAGTCAAAAGCGCCATCGCGCCGGACGACAAGGCCCACCTGCAACGGGCCATTGAAGAAATCCGCGCGGCGGGCGTGGACCTGTTGATAACCACGGGCGGACTTTCCGTGGACCCCGGCGACGTCACCCGCGCCGCCCTGCTGGAAGCGGGCCTTACCGATTTTGTTTACGGCGCGCCCGTGTTGCCCGGCACCATGAGCCTGGCGGGCCTGATGCCCGCGCGGGACGGTTTCGCGGCCATGCAGGTGCTGGGCGTCCCGGCCTGCGCGCTGTATTCCAAAACCACGCTGTTCGATGCGCTGCTGCCGCGCCTGCTGGCCGGGCGGCGCGTCACCAGGCCGGAACTGGCCGCGCTGGGCGAAGGCGGGTTCTGCATGGGCTGCAAGGTCTGCTCCTGGCCCAAGTGCTTTTTCCTTAAATGACGCGCGGAGAGGAAACCATGTCCTCGCATATCGATGAAAGCGGCAACGCCCTGATGGTGGACGTCTCGGAAAAGGCCGACACGGAACGCAAAGCCGTGGCCGAAGGCCGTATCCGCGTCAACCCGCGCATTCTGGAAGCGGTGCGCCAACACACGGCGGCCAAGGGCGACGTGCTTTCCGTGGCCCAGCTGGCGGGCATCATGGGCGCCAAGCGCACGGCGGATCTTATCCCGCTCTGCCATCCCCTGCCGCTTACCGGCTGCCGCGTGGTGCTGGAGCTGGGCGAGAACGAAATTACCGCCACCTGCGCGGTGAAAACCAAAGGCCCCACCGGCGTGGAAATGGAAGCCCTGACCGGCGTTTCCGTGGCCCTGCTCACGGTCTACGACATGTGCAAGGGCATGGACAAGGGCATGGAAATCCACGGCATACGCCTGCTGGAAAAGACCGGCGGTAAAAGCGGTCCGTACCGCGCCCCCGGCCACGCGGAGCCCTGAGCATGGACGGGGAACTCTTTGACGGCCAGGGCCGCCGCATCGACTATCTGCGCGTTTCCATCACGGACCGCTGCCCCTTCCGCTGCCTGTACTGCATGCCCGCGGAAGGCGCGCCGCACATGGAGCACAAGGATATCCTGCGCTACGAGGAAATTCTGCGCCTCTGCCGTGTCATGGCGGGCCTGGGCGTGCGCCGCTACAAAATCACCGGCGGCGAACCCCTGTGCCGCAAGGGCGCGTCCGGTTTCATCCGCACCCTGAAAGCCCTGCCCGGCGTGGATAGCGTAACTCTGACCACCAACGGCCTTCTGTTGCCGCCCCTGCTCCCCGAGCTGGCCGACGCGGGCCTGGACAGTGTCACCTTCAGCCTGAACGCCCTGTCCCAAGAGACTTTTGTCCGCGTCACCCGCGGCGGCGCGCGGGTTGAAGACATTCTGGAAGCCATGGACCAGGCCGGGGGGACGGGCTTGCGGGTCAAAATCAACGTGGTGCCCCTGCGCAACGTCAACGAGGCGGAACTGCTGCCCCTGGCGCGTTTCGGCCTGGAACGGGGCTGGCAGGTGCGCTTCATCGAGCTGATGCCTGTAGGCACGGGCAGCGAGTATCAGGGCATTCCCGGTGACGAGGTCAAAGCCGCCCTGGAAGCGGCCCTGGGTCCCATGACGCCCCTCTCCCGCGCCACAGGCAACGGCCCGGCGGAATGCATGAGCGTGGCGGGCTATCCGGGGAGCTTGGGCTTCATCAACGCGCTCAGCCACGCTTTTTGCCACCGCTGCAACAGGCTGCGCCTGACCGCCGCCGGATTCTTGAAGACCTGTCTGCACCACCAGCACGGCGTTGATCTCAAAACGCCGCTGCGCGCAGGGGTGTCCGATGCGGACCTGGGAAAAACCGTGCGCGAAACCACGCGCGCCAAGCTGGACGGCCACGCTTTTGCCGCCGCGCAGGGCACGGTTCCTTCGTTTTTCATGCGCAACGTCGGCGGCTGATTTTGGCGGGTGGAGGCGCGACGCCCGGAGGAGGGGAAAAACCTTTTTTGTAAAAATGTTTTTCCCCCTCCTCCGGACCTCCTCCCTTTTTCCAAAAAACTTTATCAGGGTTGGATCGCGGGGATTTCAGTATGGCTACCGTTGTTGCCGTGTGCATGAGTGAGGCGAAAGGGACAGCCAAGTCGCCGGTGGACGCGGCCACGCTGGCCGTGGAGCACGGGCTGGAAAACGACGCCCACGCGGGGCCGGGGGACAGGCAGGTCAGCCTGCTCTCGTTCGAGCGCATTGAAGCCTTCCGCCGCAAGGGCGCGGACGCGCCGCTGGGCTGTTTCGGCGAGAACCTGGTGGTTTCGGGCCTGGACTTCGCCTCGCTCCCGCTGGGCACCCGCCTGCGCTGCGGGGACGTGCTGCTGGAACTCTCGCGCATCGGCAAGGAATGCCACACCCGCTGCCAGATTTTCCACCGCATGGGCGAATGCATCATGCCCACCCAGGGCGTGTTCGCGCGGGTGCTGCAAGGCGGCGTGCTCCGGCCCGGAGAGCTCATGACGGCCGAAGGCCCCGGAACGGTCAAACCCTACACGGCCGCCGTGCTGACCCTGAGCGACACCGGCCACGCGGGCCTGCGCGACGACGCCAGCGGCAAAGTCCTCATCTCGCTTCTGCTGGAGCAGGGCTACCGCCTCGGCCACTATGCCATGCTGCCGGACGACAAAGACGCCATCAGCGCGGAACTGGCGCGTCTCTGCGACAACGGCGGCATCGATCTCATCCTCACCACGGGGGGCACGGGCTTCTCTCCCCGGGACCTCACCCCGGAAGCCACCCTGGCCGTGGTGGAGCGCGCCTGTCCCGGCATTCCCGAAGCCATGCGCGCGCACAGCCTGGCCATCACTAAGCGGGCCATGCTTTCCCGCGCCGCCGCCGGTATCCGCGCCGGGACGCTTATCGTCAACTTGCCGGGCAGCCCCAAAGCCGTGCGCGAATGCCTGGACTATGTGCTGAGTGAGCTGGAGCACGGTCTGGACATCCTCACCTGCCGCGACAGGGAGTGCGCCGGAAAGACATAATTGTCGAAGCCAATTGAGAATGAGAGCAGGGCTCGATGCGGCACGTCCTGTGCCGCCCCCCGGTTGCGAGATCCCTGCACCCGCAAGGGCGCGTCCCTTGGAACCCATTCATGGTGGGTGACGGGAGTATCGTCTTTTACCACACGTCATCCTGAGCACAGCGAAGGATCCATCTTGATTGCCTTTTCCCTTCGGCACCCGAGGAAAGCAAAAGGCGGAGAAGATGGATCCTTCGCTGTGCTCAGGATGACGTGTGGCGGAATTGATGCTTCCGGTTCTGCGGTTTCGGGCAAAAGGGCGGCACTGTTGCTGCACAATGCCGCCTGATCAAAGAGGTTTCTGTCGTACCCCTGATAAAGTTTTTAGAAAAAGAGGATGGGGGTCCGGGGTAAGGAGAAAAACCCTTTTGCAAAAAGGGTTTTTCTCCTTACCCCGCTTACATTTTCCGCATCTTGCAAAACCTGCACAACGTATCGCCGGGCTTTTCCGGCTTGAAGGGGCTGGTGCAGCGGGCGCAGGTTTTGATGTTCCGCTCCTGGAGAGGGAAGGGGACGGGCGTGTCCGCGAGCCAGGTCCCCAGGCCGCCCGCGGACGGAGCAAGGCTGACGGCCTGTTCCGGGCACAGGGTGCGGCAGACGCCGCAGCCGGTGCATAGGCCGGGCACAAAGGCCATGTGCAGGGCTTCCGGATGACTGGCGGCAGTGAGCGCGCCGGAGGGGCAGGCCCTGGCGCAGGCGGCGCAGGCCGTGCAGTGGGCCGCGTCTATGGTCAGGGAAGCGCCGCGCAGGGATGTGGGCAATGCGGCGTCGGGCCGCAGGGTTTCCGGCGCGCTTTGCAGTATGGCGCGGAACACCTTGGGCAGCACGGGGTGGTCCGGCTCGCGCCACATGCCGGGGTCGAGCTGGGGGAGCGGGTCAAAGCGTCCGCGGCTGGCGGCCCGCAACGGAAGGGCCAGCAGAAAGCGCCGGGAAAGACCGGGCTGGCGCACATCCGGCACGGGGGCTGCGGACTTTGCGCCGGAACCGGGGTTGTTGTGAATGGTGAACGGGCCGGGATAGAGGCTGTTCCACACTTCCCGAGTCCGCGCGAGAGCCGCGCCGCTGCCCAGGGCGCAGGAAGCGCAGTCGCCGGTCAGGCAGTCGACGGCTGTGACGCCCCAGGCGGCGCAGGCCGCCAGCGCGGCGGGGTGCAGGGCGGCCGGGCAGCCCGTGAGGCGCAGCGCGTTGCAAGAGGCTTCTTCCATGGAGCCGGGCAGGGTGCCGGTTTCGGAAGGCGGGCAAACCGGGCAGAACAGCGCCAGGCGCTTTCTGCGCGGCAGCGTGGCCAGGGCGCGCGTCAGGTGGCGGTTGTCTTCATGCGCGGCGAACAGGCCCGCCGGGCAGATCGTGGCGCACATGCCGCAGCCGGTGCAGCGTTTCGCGTCCCGCAGCGGCACGGCGCCGGATTTCCGGAGATTGCCGGGAGCAAGCGCTCCGGCCGGGCAGGCGGTAAAACAGCGGCCGCAGTCCGATCCCCTGGCGCGCGGGCAGTGCCCGGCGTAAAAGGGTGGGGCGTTTTCCGGCTTCAGTTCGTTTCTTGCCATGCGCGGATCTGGGAGCGCAGCGAGGAAAGCGCGTCCAGGCAGAGCGGGGCCAGACAGCGGTAGAAGTTCCCGGCCTCCGAGGCCGCGACCGCGCGTAAACAGGGTTCGGCCCACTGCAGCAGGTGCTCGTCCAGAAAGGCCGCCAGCGCGGGCAGGGCGGCGGCATTTCCTTCTTCCACGGCCTTGTGCAGCAGCACGGCGCAAAACGCCAGTTCCAGGCCCAGGTGGTCTTCCGGGCTGTGGCCCGCGTCCTCGGCGGCCAGGCCCCACCTTTGGTAGCATTCCCGCACCAGCGCGGTCTGCTCGCCAAAAAGCAGCTGGTCCTTTTCGCGCCACACGGATTCCCAGGGCCGGGCCACCGGCGTGGGGCCGGAAAAAAGCAACAGGTGGTCCTGGCGCAGCGCGGCCGCGTCGTAGGGCGCAACGCTGTTGTCCCGCGCCAGTTCTTTCAGGGCGGCGGCCGCTTCCTTGCTGGCGGGTTGCAGCGGCCAGTCCGCGAACAGCCGGTGTTCGTGAAGGTGGCGCAGCAGGGCTTTGTCCGGCGGGCTTTGCAGCACGTTGCCGCAGAACTGCAGGACGATGAGGTACGGGTAGACGGACGCCGCGTCCGTTTCGCCTTGGGCGGCGGGGTTGTTCCGCGTGGTGCTCATAAAAAGTTTTCCTTTGCCGGGAGCCGCCCCCGTGCGGGAAAGCGGCTCCCGGCAGACTGGCTACATGCCGACCCGCGCGTAGGAAAGGTAGAACAGCGCGCGGCCGAGGAACTCCCCGGCGGCCAGCAGAATCAATGCGACAGTGGTGGCGCAGGCCGGGGAGCACTTGCACTCCCCGCGCAGCAGCGCAAGGCCGAACAGCAGCACGGCGAAGCCCGTGAGCAGGGCGCGCAGGGCCAGGGACCAGGTCAGGCAGGACAGGGGTATGAGCGCGGTGCGCAGGTTCAGCCCCGCGTCCTGCAGGGGCACGCTCAGCGGCAGGCTGACGGCCGCCAGCAGAAAGCCCAGGAACGCGGCCGCAAAGAGCGGGCGCGCGGCGCTGCCTTCCTGGGGCAGGCCGGGCAGGGTGATAAAGTCCGGGTGCGAACGGCTGAGCATGAACCCGTGCCACAGCGCGCCGCACAGCAGCACGGTGGCGAAAAAGGCCAGCAGGCCCGCGTAGGAACTCCAGGCGGGCACCACGGCCAGGCGGTACACCCGGCTCATGACGGCCACCAGAACCAGCCCGGCCGCGACAGTAAGCAGGGCGGCGGTTTTTTCCGCGGCCTGGGGCTGGTCTTTCCAGCGCAAAAAGGCCAGCCACAAAAAGGCCAGGCCGGTAATGCCCAGCATGGCGATTTCCCGGCTGAGCCAGGAAGAGCCGATGTTGGACAGGGTGTGGAAGCTGTTCAGGGGGCTGCCGGTGTGCCCAAGGCTGAGCAGGCCGCCCACGGCGAAGAGAATGAAAGCGACGCAGCTCTGGCGGCGGATGCGCGTCACCAGGCGCGCGTCTTTGGCGCGGCGCAGCAGGCATTCGCCCACCAGCACGATGCCGACGGCCGCCTGGACCAGCAGCGTAAAGAGCACCAGAGGCCATTCATGGAGTAACAGCATATTACATCTCCTCCGGGTTGCTCAGCATGCCGTCGCGGGAGCCGATGGGTTTGGCGCTGCGGCAGGGCGTCAGCACCAGACAGGGCTTGGCAATGGCCGGATCGGGAAGGGGCGCCGCGTGGTCGGCGTCGCCGTACTGCTTTTTCAGGTCCTCGTATTCGCCGAATTTCAGCGCGCGCATGGGACAGGAAGCCACGCACAGCGGGGCCTCGTCCTTTTGCAGGCGGGAAAAGCAGAAGTCGCACTTGGTCATTTTGCCCAGGGCCGCGTTGAACTGCGGCGCGGAATAGGGGCAGTTCATCTCGCAGTAGCGGCAGCCCACGCACTTGTTGTGGTCCACGCTGACAATGCCTTGCGCGTTTTTGTTCATGGCCGTGGTGGGGCAGGCCTGCACGCAGACCGGGTTCAGGCAGTGGTTGCAGCTGATGGAGAGGTAGTAGGAAAACACGTTCTGGCCGAATGTGTTGCCCGGCTGGCGGCTCCAGGAGCCCCCGGCGTATTCCGCCACCCGGCGCCAGAGGGTGCTCACCGGCAGGTCGTGCCCGTCCATGCAGGCCACCATGCAGGTTTTGCACCCGGAGCAGGCCGTCATATCGAAGTAAAAAGCGGGTTGCTTGTACATTCAGAACTCCGTGTACGATGGATCAGGCCTTGGCGACCTGGACAAGGTTGGTGTGCTGGGGGTTGCCCTTGGCCAGGGGAGAGCTGTGGATCTTGGTCAGCATGTTCACGCTGCCCGCCGTGTCCACACCGTCGGCGCGGGCCTTGTGCCAGGCGCCCTGGGGCAGGCTGACCACGCCGGGCATGATGCGCGGCGTGACCTTGACCGGCACCAGCGTCGCGCCCCGGTCGTTGAACACCTTGACCGTGTCCCCGTGTTTCAGGCCGCGTTCCTGCGCGTCCAGGGGGTTCATCCACAAGGTCTGCGGGGCCACGCGCGTGAGCCAGGGCAAATTCGCGTAGGTGGAGTGCACCCGGCCCTTGTAGTGGTGGCCGATGAGCTGCAGCGGGAATTTCCTGATCAGCGGGTCTTCCACGCTTTCCCAGGTGGGGGTGTACTGGGGCAGGGCGGTAATGACGTCGCCCTTGGGCAGTTCCCAGGTGTTGCCTATGTCCCAGAGCCGCTTGGAAAAGATTTCGATCTTGCCGGAAGGCGTCTTCAGCGGGTTGGCCTTGGGGTCGTCCCGGAACGCCTTGAAAGCCACGCCGGGTTTGGGCGCGTACCACTTGTAGATGCCGTGCTTCACGGCTTCCTCAATGTTTTCCGGCAGTTCCGGCTTGACCTTGCGGCAGCCTTCGTAAATGAATTCCATCCACTGGCGCTGCGTGCGGCCTTCCGTGTACTTTTCCAGGATATTGAAGCGCTTGGCGATGCCCGCGCAGATTTCATACTGCGGTTTGGCTTCAAACAGCGGCTGGATGATGCGGGGGGACACCAGGAGCGAGCCTATTTCCACGGCCGCGCCCTGGCGGTAGATGTCGTCCTCTTCCGCCGGGTAGACCGAGGGCAGCAGGATATCCGCGAACATGGCCGTGGGCGTCATGCGCGTTTCCACCACCACGATCATCTCGCACTTTTTGTCGTCCGCCAGCAGCTTCTTGGTGGCGTTGATGTCCGAATGCTGGTTCAGACTGGTGGCGCTGGCGCTGTTCCACAGGAACTTGATGCCCACGTCCAGCTTGTCCTTGTTTTTGACCCCGGCGTTGAGCGCGGTCATGCTGGGGCCGTCCGTGATGGCCTGGTCCCAGTTGAAGCAGGAAATGCGCACCTTGACCGGGTTCTTGCCCGTGGGGAAGGTGGGGAAGGTAACCCCCCAGCGGCCTTCCTGGTCCCCGGTGTTGCCGCCGGAAATGCCCACGTTGCCGGTGAGGATGGGCAGCATCATGATGGAGCGCGCGCTCTGCTCGCCGCAGGCCTGGCGCTGCGGGCCCACGCCCTGCACGATGTAGGCGGGCTTGGCCGAACCTATTTCCCGCGCCAGGCGGACAATGGTGTCGGCCGGGCAGCCGGTGCGCTCCGCGGCCCAGGCCGGGGTTTTGGGCGTCTTGTCCGGGCCGGTGCCCAGAATATAGTCGCGGTAGGTGTTGCCTTCCACGGGCACGCCTTCCGGCATGGTGCCTTCGTCGTAGCCCACGCAGTAGGTGTCCAGGAAAGGCTTGTCGATGAGGTTTTCCGTGATCAGCACATAGGCGATGGCCGAAGCCATGGCCGCGTCCGTGCCCGGCCGGATGGGGATCCATTCGTCCGCGAACAGGGCGGCGGTGTCGGAATAGCGCGGGTCCACCACGATGACGCGGGCCTTGCTGGTTTTGAGCGAACGCAAGAGGTCGTAGGACATGCCGCCGCCGCTGGCCCTGGTTTCCACGGGGTTGTCCCCGAACATGACCACCAGGCGGGAGTTGATAATGTCGCCGAACGTGTTGGCCCCGCGCTGGCCGTAGGTGTACGGGGTGGCGGCCTGGATCTGGGCGGAGCTGTAGCTGCCGTACATGTCCATGTAGCCGCTCAGCATGTTGATCATGCGGTAGAATTCCGTGCGGCGGCCAATGGTGGCGCTGGTGGTGCCGGAACCATACTGGCGGTAGACGGCTTCGTTGCCGTAGGTATCGATGACCCGCTTCAGCTCTTTGGCTATGGTGTCGTAAGCTTCGTCCCAGGTGATGCGCTCGAACTTGCCTTCCCCGCGCTTGCCCACCCGCTTCATGGGGTATTTGACCCGGTCCGGGGAATAGACCATCTGACGCACGGAACGCCCGCGCAGACAGGCGCGGATTTCTATCTTGCCGTCGCCGTCGCCGGTGTTGTCCGTTTCAATGCGCGTGATGCGGCCGTCCTTGGCGAACACGCGCAAGGGACAGCAGGAGCCGCAGTTCACGATGCAGCTGGTCCAGTGCATGGTTTCCGCCGTTTCCTGCGCTTTTTGCGCGGCGCGCGCTTCCTTCAGCCCCAGCAGCCCGCCCGGCCCCAGAGCGGCCACGCCGCCCACGGCCGTCATCCACTTTAAAAAGTCGCGCCGGGTGTGCCCGTCTCCGGGAACGCTCGCGGCCTCTTTTTTTCCGCTGTTCATGGCAAAACCCTCGTTGCGGTTTATACGTGCGTCACTGTTATGTATGCGCTCACTCCGGCGCGGCGGCGGACGTTCCCAAGGGCGCTGTGGCGCGCCTGCGGGGCCGTCCGGCCGCATGACGCCGGGATCTGCAAAAAATCGCTTTGGGAACGCATGACGCAAAAGGGAACGGGCCGCGCAAAAAGGCAGCCGTGGCGGCGAAGCCGGGATATGCGTCATGCGGGAAGGGAAGGCTCCAGGGGATCCTGCGGTCCGTTAGCCGCTACGTTTCCAACGCACGGCAGCAGGCCAAAAAGTTCCGGAAAAGGAGGGAATACTGGTATACCGAACCAGGGCAACCTTATATCCCGCGTGAGACGCGCCCCGCGCTACACCGTTTCCAGCCGTCCGGCATATAGCATGAGCGCTTTCCCTTTACAATATTTCTGTACAGGGAAAAATGAATGCCTATATGGGAGGAAACCAGCCATGGCAGGGAGCGTCATGAACAAAACACGCGCCGTATCCTTTTTTCTTCTGGCGTTGGCCGTTATTTTTCTTCCCGGCGCGTCCTTTGCCGGGCAGCCTGACAGTACGGGGAAAACCATGAACAGCGAAACACGGGTTCTGAAAGACATCTATTACGCCGGGGGCTGCTTCTGGGGCGTGGAAGAATATTTTTCCCGCATCCCCGGGGTGGCGGAGGCGACAGTGGGCTACGCCAACGGCAAAACCGAAAAGCCCAGTTACGAGGACGTGTGCACCGGCGCCACCGGCCACGCGGAAACCGTGCGCGTCCGCTACGACCCGAGCGAGGTCAGCCTGAGCACGCTGACCGAGCAGTTTTTCAAAATCATCAACCCGGTCAGCATGAACCGCCAGGGCAACGACGTGGGCAGCCAGTACCGCACGGGCGTCTACTTTACGGACCCGGCGGACCAGCGCACCGTCCGCGCGGTGATGGACAAGGTGCAAACGCAGTACAAAGAACCTTTGGCCGTGGAACTATTGCCCCTGACCGTGTACTACCTGGCGGAAGACTACCACCAGGACTACCTGAAAAAGAACCCGCGCGGCTACTGCCACATCAGTTTCGCCAGCCTCAAGGATCTGCCGAAGAAAGAGGCGGCGGCAGCCGTGGTGGACCCGTCCAACTACGCCAAGCCCACGGAAGCGGAGCTGAAAGCCAAGCTGTCGGCGGAAGAATTCGCGGTCACCCAGCGCGGGGCCACAGAGCGCGCCTTTACCGGCCGGAACTTGGACAACAAAAAGCCGGGCCTGTACGTGGACGTGGCCACTGGCGAGCCGTTGTTCTCATCCGCGGACAAGTTTGATTCCGGCAGCGGCTGGCCCAGCTTTACCAAACCGCTGGACCCGGCTGTTCTCAAAGAAAAGCGGGATAA
Source organism: Desulfovibrionaceae bacterium (assembly GCA_031551765.1). Taxonomy (GTDB): domain Bacteria; phylum Desulfobacterota; class Desulfovibrionia; order Desulfovibrionales; family Desulfovibrionaceae; genus JAVBNC01. The sequence continues at coordinate 6,162 of JAVBNC010000044.1, read as the reverse complement.
CAGCCTGGGCATGCAGCGCACGGAAGTCCTGAGCCGGGTGGGCAATTCCCACCTGGGCCACCTGTTCCCGGACGGCCCCAGGGACAAGGGCGGGATGCGCTACTGCATCAACAGTGCGGCTCTGCGTTTCGTGCCCTATGAGGACCTGGACAAAGAGGGCCTGGGCGCGTTCAAGGCGCTGGTAAAGCCGGAAGAGGGATCGAAGTAACAGGGGATATTCCCCAACTCGGCCTGTATCCGGCAACTACCCTGAATGGGGTTCCAAGGGGCGCCCCTTGGCGGGTGCAGGGCAGCGCCGCACTCCTTATTCCCCCGGAGGGGGCCGGAGCGTAGCGCAGGCCAGACCCGCCAGGGTCGTGGAGCGCAGGGGCCGGGCCGGGTCCGGCTTTGCCGGTCCGGCATCTTCCCGGCCCTGGAGCGGTAGAAAGACGGCTTCGACAGCTAAAAATACTCCGTCACAACCGCGCGATCAGCGTTCCGGCGCTGCCGCCGTCGCAGCCGGGCAGGCCGGCCAGGTCGCGGCGCAGGCGGGCGGATTGGAGCGTATCCAGCAGCGCGGCCATGGCCGGGAGGCTTTCCAGGGCCAGGGGCAGCACCAGGTCGGAACGGGTGACGGCCAGCGGCACAAAGGCGAGACCGAAGGCTTCCGCCGTGGCGCGCAGGCCCAGGGCCGCGTCCGCTGACCCCAGGGCCACGCGGCAGGCCCCTTCGCTGTGGGAGTATACATCCGGCCCCTGGTTTTCCAGGCCGGGCACGCCCTCGGCGGCCAGCAGCGTTTCCAGAAGCGCGCGCAGGGCCGCGCCCGGTTCCCTGTTGGCAAAACGCAGCCCCGGCCGGGCCAGGTCAGCGGCTGAGCGGATGCCTAACGGGTTCCCCTGCGCCACCATCAGCCCTTCTTCCATCAAGGAAAAACCCAGCACCCGGCAGGGCGTGCCGGGCAGAGCTTTTTCCGCCGCCGTCACGTTGGCTTCCGCCTCGCCGTGGCTGTGGAAATGGATGGCCGCCGTATGCGCGCCGCCTCCGGCCAGGGCCGCCAACGCCCGTCCGCTGGAAGCGAACTGGCAGCGCACGCGCGCGGAAGGGGTAGCACGCCGGATGGCCGCTTCCAAAAGCTCCAGAGCCGGGTCGCAGCCCATGAGCAGCAGCACCCGGTCCGGGGCGGCCGCCGGGCCGGAAAGCCGGGCCGCCCGCTGCGCCGCTTCGCCAAACAATTCCTCCACCGTGCACCCGAACAGTTCCGCCAGGCGCAGGGCCACGGCGGTATTGGGCAAGTACCGGCCGGTTTCCATGTCGTACACGGCTTGCCGCCGTAACTGGACTTTTTGCGCCAGCTCTTCCTGCGACCAGCCCAGGCGCAGGCGCCGGGCTTTTACGCCGCAGACGGCGGAGGAAGGGTTGCGGGACATGGGCGCTCCTGATGATGAAAACACCAAGCTATTGCAGGCGTTGCCGCCTTGACAGCCCTTCATAACACAGGCAGTATCCAGCGACAATGACGTGTATACACGTCAAAACTATAAGGAGTGCCCATGACTTTCGCAACCGCTTTGCGCCGCTGCGCCGGCCTTTTCCTCGCGGCCCTTTTGCTTGTCGCCATCCCTGCTCCCCGGCCGGCCCGGGCGGCCGCGCCCGAGCTGGTGGTGTTCGCGGCGGCTTCCACCACCAACGCCATCAACGATATCGGGGCGCTGTACGCAAAAAAGGGCCTGGGCCGCATCAAGGCCTCCTTTGCCTCTTCGTCCACCCTGGCCAAGCAGATTGAGCAGGGCGCGCCCGCGGACGTGTTCCTGTCCGCCAACATCGAGTGGATGGACCACCTGGAAAAGAAAAACCTGGTGGAAAAAGGCACCCGCAAGGACCTGCTGCGCAACCGCATCGCGCTTATCGTGCCTCAGGGCAGCAAGGCCAGGAACATGGAGCTGAAGCCCGGCGCCTCCCTGCTGCCCCTGCTGGGCAAGGACGGGCGCCTGGCCGTGGGTGACCCGGCCCACGTGCCCGTGGGCATGTACGGCAAGCAGGCGCTGGAAAACCTGAAGATGTGGGACGCGGTGAAAGGCCGCATAGCCCCCGCCAAGGACGTGCGCGCCGGGCTGATGCTGGTGGAGCGCGGCGAAGCCCCCCTGGGCCTGGTGTATGAAAGCGACGCGGCCGCTTCCGGCAAGGTGCGCGTCATCGCGGTGTTCCCCAAGGGCAGCCACCCGGAAGTCATTTACCCCATGGGTGCCATAGCCGGGAAACAGACGGCTGCCGCCAAGGCTTTCATCACTTTCCTGACCACGCCGGAAGCCAAGGGCATCTTTAAGCGCTACGGCTTTATCGCGGGCGATTAATGAGCTGGTTCGCTCTCAGCCCGGCGGAATTGGAGGCCATGAAGCTCAGCGTGCGCGTTGCAAGCTGGGCCGTGGCCCTCAGTCTGCCGCCGGGCATTTTCATGGCCTGGCTGCTGGCCCGGCCGCGTTTTCCGGGCAAGCGCCTGCTGGACGGCATCATCCACCTGCCGCTGGTGCTGCCCCCGGTGGCGGTGGGTTACCTGCTGCTGCTCGGCTTCGGCCGCAACGGCATTTTTGGGGCCTTTCTGCAACAACACCTGGGCGTTACGCTGGCCTTTCAATGGAAAGGCGCGGTGCTGGCGGCAGCGGTGATGTCCTTTCCGCTTCTGGTGCGGGCCATACGCCTGTCCCTGGAAAACGTGGACCGGGGCCTGGAAGCGGCGGCCCGCACCCTGGGGGCCGGGCCTCTGCGGGTGTTTTTCACCGTCACCCTGCCGCTTTCCCTGCCCGGCGTGATCACCGGCGCGGTGCTGGCCTTTGCCCGCAGCCTGGGCGAATTCGGGGCCACCATCATGTTCGTCTCCAACATCCCCGGCGAAACCCAGACCCTGCCCCTGGCCCTGTACACCCTGACCCAGGTGCCCGACGGGGAGGCCGGGGCCCTGCGGCTGTGCGTCATCGCCGTGCTCGTGGCCGTGGCCGCGCTGATGTGTTCCGAACTTTTGGCCCGGCGCCACGCCGCCGCTCTGGAGTGTTGACCATGTACGTGGACGTGGCCCGCATCCAAGGGCGTTTCAGCGTGGACGTGCGTTTCGAGGGCGCGGCGGACGGGGTCACGGCCCTGTACGGCCCTTCCGGCGCGGGCAAGTCCTCCGTGGCCAATATGGTGGCGGGCCTGGCGCGGCCGGATGTCGGGAAGATAGTGGTGGGCGGCCGCTGCCTGTTCGATTCCGAGCGGGGCATCGACCTGCCGCCGGAACAGCGGCGCATGGGCTACGTGTTCCAGGAAGGCCGTCTCTTCCCTCACTACAGCGTGCGCGCCAACCTGTGTTACGGCATGAACCTGGTGCCGCAAGAGCAACGCGCCATCCCCTTTGACCAGGTGGTGGAGCTTTTGGGCGTGGCCCACCTGCTGGAACGCAGGCCCCGGAACCTTTCCGGCGGCGAAAAGCAGCGCGTGGCCATAGGACGGGCGCTCCTGACCTCGCCCGCCGCCCTGCTCATGGACGAGCCCCTGGCTTCCCTGGACGAGGCCCGCAAGGAAGAGCTGCTGCCCTTCATCAGCCGCATCAGCCGGGAATTCGCCATGCCCATCCTCTACGTCAGCCACGCATTGACGGAAATCCGCCGCCTGGCCGGCACCATCGTCACGCTGCGCGAAGGGCGTGTTGCCGGAGTGGAACGGGTTCAAGATTAGAGCGGTTTCTATTTTAGCTGTCGAAGCCATCTAAGAGTGAAAGCAGGGCGCTGCCCTGCACCCGCAAGGGGGCTGAGCCCCCTTGACCCCGCGGCAGGGGTACGGCTTCGCGTGCGGTAGGCATGTGAGCGAGTGCGGACACGGAGAGAGCTTCACCTGGCCTGTCCCGTCATCAACCACCCTGAATGGGTTCCAAGGGGCGCGCCCCTTGGCGGGTGCAGGGCAGCGCCCTGCTCTCATCCCGGATGGCTTCGACAACTAAATCTCGCGTGCTCGCAGAATCAAATACGCGGCCGCGAGATCGGCCGGGTAGTTGAGGCTGAAAAAGGGCAGGGCCGCCTCGTCTTCATAGAACAGCAGTTCCTGAAAACGTTCCGGCACCACGCGGGACAGCTTGTGCCGCCCCTCGGTCAGGCAGGCTTCGCAATACGGCAGAACGGAAGGCTCATACACGGCCGCCAGGGGTTCCAGGCGGCCCGTCCCTTTGTGGGCGAATGCGGTGAGCAGCGTTTCCGGACGGCGCTTGGCCCAGGCTTGCAGCAGCAGGGACAGGGTGGCCCGGTCCATGAAAGGCAGGTCGCAGGACAGCACCAGACAGGCCGTGCCCGCATGGCGCAAAGCCGTGGCCACGCCGCCCACGGGCCCCGCGCCCGGCGCGTCGTCGGGAAGGGATTCGAACCCGGCGTGGGTGCGGCCCACCACCAGCACGCGCGGCAGCAGGCTTTGCAGCAGACGGGCCGTGCGGGTGAGCAGGTCCGTGCCGGAAGCGTCCAGCACTAAAGCGGCCTTGTCCCGCCCCAGGCGGGAGTTTTTTCCCCCCGCCAGCACGACGCCCGTGAGCCGCGAAAAGGGACTCACGATTTGTCCCCGCCCCGCTTGCCCCCGCCCCGCGTATCGCGTTTGGCCGAGGGGGGCGCTGGCCGTTTTTCGGCGTCGTCGCGCGGACGGTCAGCGGAGCGCCCCGCAGGGCGTCCCCCAGGCCGTCCATCAGGCCGCTTGGGACCGGAGGGTCGCCGGGGCCGTCCGTCCGTTTCTTTCGCCGCGCGTTCCCCGGAGTCTGGCCGTCGCGGTTTTTTCCGCTCTTCGTAGGGCCTGGGACTTTCCGGGCGCGGCGTCCTGGCCGGACGGTTGTCCCCCCCGGCCGTTGCGCCTCTTTCCGTTCCCGGCCTGGCCTGGTCCCCGCCCAGTTCCACGTTGAGCGCGCCGCTTTTGGGGTCGCGGGTTTCCTGTTCCGGCCAGCGCACGGAAAGGGCCGCGCCGGAAGGCAGGCGCAGGGCGTCGTGCACCAGGGCCAGGCCTTTTTCCGTGCAGGCGTAGCGGGCGGGTTCCTTTCTGTCCGGCAGGCGGATGGGGTCGGAAAGAATGCGCACCCAGCCGGTTTTGGAGAGCGGCGGGGGAGGATAGCGCAGGTCCGTGGCCTCGTCCGCGTCCTCGTCCAGATCAGGGTCCATGACCGGGAGCAGCGCCTGCTCTTCCGGCGTGGGAAAGCGCAGCAAAAGACAGCTGAGGCTGAGATCCTTTTTGACCAGCTTGGCCCGCTCGGTAAGTTCCAGCAGCGGCTTGGGCGCGCCGTGGGTGGGGTGGGAAAAATGGCACCAGCCGGTGTTGCCGGGAGCCTGCATGGGACAGGGGCCCCAGTGGGGGCAGGGGCCTTCCGGCGCCAGCGGCACGGAAAAAGCCGCGCGGCGGAGCAGGGCGACGAGCTTGCCGCCCAGGCGGTTGCCCGGTTCCACGGCCAGCAGCCGCCCCTGCGGCGCAAGGCGCGAGGCCGCGAGATGCGCGAATTCTTCCAGCCTGCTTTCCAGGGGCGCGTTCTTGGGCGCGGGAATTTCGTTGAGCACGTTGCCCGCCGTGATCAGCGCGGCCTTGCCCCGGAAGCCGCGCAGGGCGGATTCCAGCGGCGCGCGCACCAGTTCCAGCCGCCAGGGGGAACCTTCCCCGGCCAGGCGGCGGAAAATGGCCTTGCCTAAATCCAGGGGGTGCGGGGCCACGTCCGCGCAGACAAAGCTCAGGGGCAGTTCGCGCCATTCCGGGTACGCGATCCACAAAGCCAGCGGCAGTGTCAGCGGGCCGCTGCCCAAATCCAGCACCGTGTCGCCGGGCGAGAGAGACAGACGCAGCCCCGGCAGCAGCCAGGAGAGGCGCTGCAAATTCCAGGGCAGGAAATAGCGGCAGTAAGCCGCCTGCAGGCGGGCGCTGCTCCAGTAGGGCTGGCCCAGGCCCGCGCGTTCCGTGGTCAGCAGCCGGGAGAGGTCGCGCACGGCAAAAGGCAAAGTTTTACGGTGCGCGGCGGACATGGGCAGAGCCGCCTCAATGGCGGCCAGGGCCAGGGCCGTGTCCCGCGCCAGTTCAGGAGAAGGCGGGCGGAAAAGGTTACGCATGGAATAATCCGTTATAAAAATGTGTTGGGGACGGGAGAGTGAGAATGCCTCCGGCGGCCGGGGGAAGGGAAAACCCCCTTTTTGCAAAAAGGGG
>JAVBNC010000141.1:0-28492 GCA_031551765.1 Desulfovibrionaceae bacterium | reverse complement strand
GTATTTAGGAATGAAGACGATATGGTAAAGACAATACCAAGTGACGTGGCTTTGTTTTTTCCATTCTCGCATAGGCTCTCTCCATGGCGAACCACCCGGTGGTCCAATGGATTGAGCCTATTTTTCACGCCGTTACAATCCAGGATCGGTCGAACCTCTTACGGTCTCACCGCCAGAGGCGGTGGTTTAACCGATTTGTAATTAATGAGTCTAGAGCCTAATTATGCCCCCAACTCACAGCCCACCCTATTGTCCTGCACTGGGCTACCTGATAACGCATTGAAAAACGATCCTCTCTTTGTCCCATAACTCTGTGCCAGTGCCCGAGCTTCTTAAAAGCATGCAAGATTTTATCCTAGCAATAACAGGAGGTGGCTCCATGGCGTTTTCTCTTATTGCAACCGGGGACGCGCTGCTGACGCAGCGTATGGCCCGGAACGACCCTGATCTTCTGGCTTTGAAGGCTGTATTTGAAGCGCATGACGCGCGGTTTACCAATTTTGAGTTGACGGTGCATGACTTTGAGGTCTCGCCTTCAGCGGTCAGCGGCGGCACCTGGGTGGTGGCGCGGCCCGCCGTTGTTCAGGACCTGAACTGGCTGGGGTGCAACCTGTATGGCTGCGCCACAAACCATAGTCTGGACTGGGGCCATGACGGGCTGCAGACGACCTTGCGCCACCTGGAAGAAGCGGGCTGCATCCATGCCGGAATAGGGCGGAACCTTGCCGAGGCGGCTCAGCCCTGTTACCTGGAAACGCCCAAGGGCAGGGTCGCGTTGATCAGTGTGTGCTCCACCGCTAAAGACTGGCATATCGCCGGGGAACAGCGGCCCGACGTGAGAGGGCGCCCCGGCATCAATATGCTGCGCTTTAACGCCGTACATTATGTGCCGGAAGAGGACATTGAGACATTGAGAGCCATTGTCGACGGCAAAACTTACGCCAACGCCCGTCAGCGGGTCCGCGAACAAGGTGGATACGCCGAACCCGCTAAAGGTTTCGCTATCGGTTCCGTGCGCTTTGACGCCGGAGATGCCGGCACCGTCACTTCCTGCAATTCCAAGGATACCGCCCGTATCGTCAAATCGTTGCATGAAGCGACGCGGCAGGCCGATGTGGTGCTGGTCAGCCACCATGTGCATGAGTTCAATGGCCTGGACAAGACCGTCCCGCCGGACTTTGCCCGCGAATTTGCCCACCTGTGTATAGACAACGGCGCGCATGCCTACCTGGGGCATGGAGCGCACATACTGCGCGGCGTCGAACTGTACAAGAACAGGCCGGTGTTTCACGGCCTTGGCGATTTTTTCTTTAAAAACGATTCTGTGGAACGCCAGCCCGCTGATTTTTATGCCCCATACGGGCTGGGGCCCGACAGCACACCCACGGACGCCTTTGACGCCCGCAGCGGAAACGGGACGCGGGGCTTTGTCGTCGATAAAAGGATTTTTGAGGCTGTAATGCCGTCTTTTACAGTGGAAGACGACGCTGTTGTTTCTCTGGAGCTGATTCCCATAACCCTGGGCTTCGGCTTGAAACGCTCCAGGCGGGGGATGCCGAAACTGGCCTCTGTGGAGGACGGAACGCGGATCCTGGGGGACCTGCAAAACCTGTCCGCCGCGTTCGGCACCGTGATCGAGATTGAAAACGGCCGCGGCCGTATTAAAATGGCATAAGGGAAAAAACGGTCGGGACTACAGATGCGGCGCCAACAGGCCCGCTAAAGAAGGATGACCATGGCGCAAGCGGATTCCGGCAAACACTATCCAAGTTCCACCCTTATTGTTTTCTGCTTCATCCGCCAGGGGAGCAGGCTTCTGCTGGTCGAACGGACGCTTCCGCCCTATCAGGGCATGCGGACCATTCCCGGCGGACACAAGCGGCCCGGCGAGGAAATAACCGCCGCCTGCCTGCGCGAAATGCGGGAGGAAACCGGCCTTACCCTTCACGACTGCCATTTCGCCGGGTACATGCAGGTGCACCGGGAAGGCAGAGTCGGACCGGAAGCCCTGTGCATTTATTTCGCGGCCGAGGAGTTTTCCGGCACGGTCACGCCGAGCCCGGAAGGGAAGCTCGCCTGGACCGAAACAGCGGCCGTTTATAAGGACAAGAGCACGCACCCCGCGCTGCGGGCCCTGTTGCCGCATATTGAAAGCGGGAACTGCCCCTTCACGGCGGAAGCGTATGTGGATGCCGACGGCAAGGGAACCTATACCGTCACCGGGCCGGGCAGGCACGGAAAGAGCGTGACCGGACGCCACGAATAGGCCGCTGCGCCGGGTTTCGGCCCTCATCTTCAGACTCAGAAAGTCCCGCAAGGCTTGGAATGCTTTGCGGGACTTGGTTTTTGTCTCTTTTCAACTCAGGTAAAATTTCCAGATCAGGGAAACGAAAAGCAGGGTTATGGACAGCAGCAGAACCTTGCGCACCACGGCGGGGCCGATACGCATGGCCAGTTTGGCTCCCAGGAGATTGCCCGCGATATTGGCTAGGCCCAGGGGAATGCCCAAAAGGTACAGCACCTTGCCGTGCCAGGCAAAGACCAGCAATCCGGCGGTCACGGTCATCAGGCCGAAAACCTTGTTCGTGGCGGATGCGTGCAGCATGCCCAGGCCGATGACGAAATAAAAGGTCAGGATATAAAAACTGCCGCTGCCGGGCCCGAAGAACCCGTCATAAAAACCCAGGGCCGCGCAGGCCAGCGGCGCGCCCATGCCCAGGGGCAGGGCGGGCAGCTCCGTGATATCCTTGTCCTTTTTGGTCAGCAGTGTGGCGGCCACGGCCAGCGGCAGCAGAAACAGGATGATCCGGCCTATGCCCTCGCTGTCAAACAGCAGAATGGCTCTGGCCCCCACCAGGGCCGCGACAAGGGACGGCAGCGCCCCGGCGCGGACCAGGGGCCAGAACACCAGGCCGTTGCGGGCGTATGCGCTCATGGATGCGACGCAGCCGAAAAGCACGACCAGCTTGTTCGTGCCCAAGGCCAGTTCCGGCGCGATTCCGGCCAGGAGCAGGGCGGGCATGGCGATCAGCCCGCCGCCGCCCGCGATGCCGTCCATGCATCCGGTCACGGCGTACACCAGGCTCAGCGCCACGATCACCGCGATATCAAATTCCACTACGGTCTCCTCAAAACTCCGCGCTTCCGGCTTTGCGTTCCGGCAAGCGCCCTGACGCGCGTTAGCCGCATGCGGCCGTGGCCATGAAATACGGCGGCGGCACTCTTACGCGCACTGTACCGGGCCTGGCGGCGGAGGGCAATCCCGTGTCACTCAACAGGTATGGGCTGTATTTCCCGGAACGGAAAAAAATAACTGCGTTCGTTCGTAATTGCTATACGGTACAAATGGGAGAATCCCCAAACAACCACATGCGCGTGCGCGAATCCGGACGGCTTGCCGCTGTCCGGATACGCGCCAAGCTTACGAGGAGGACAGGTCATGGCGGATAAAAAGACCGGTGGGAAAAACAGGTGGATCATCGACCCGGACGATGCCGTAATGCTGCTGATAGACCCGCAAAGCGGCCTGATTCAGCTGGTGCGCGATATGGAGCAGTCTGAACTGCGCGCGCATGTGGCTGCTTTGGCCAAGGTTTCGCACCTGGCCAAAATCCCCACCTTCAGCACGGCTTCCGTGCCGGATGGTCCCAACGGGCCGCTGATTCCCGAAGTGCACCAGTGCAACCCGGATGCGGTGTACATCCCGCGCACCGGGCAAATCAACGCCTGGGACAACCCTGAATGGGTCAAGGCCATAGAAAAGACCAAACGTAAAACCCTGATCATAGCGGGCACGCTGACCAGCGTGTGCATGGCGCTTCCGGCGTTGAGCGCGGTGGAAGCCGGGTACAAGGTGTTCTGCGTGGTGGACGCTGCCGGCAACTGGAGCAAAATCGCCACGGATCTGACGATCGCCCGTGTCACCCAGGCCGGGGCCATGCCTATAGACACCTTCGCCGTGCTGGCGGAGATCATGAAAACCTGGAACAGGGCGGACGCCATGGATTTCGCCGCCATCATGGTCGAGGACATCGTTCCCCGGTTCCGCGCTCTGATGGAAAGCTACGACAAGGCGCAGAGCGTGCAGCGGCAGGGCAGGGAAACCAAGCTGGAAAAGCTGGAAAAGGCTCAGGAGAAAAAAGCCAAGCGTTAATGGGGCGGCTGATTACGAGGCGGCGGGAACAATGCGTTTCCCGCCGCCCGTGAGAGGATGCGGCACCCAGAAAAGGGCGCCTGTTCATCAGGATACCGGGGTATAAAAATTACCGGCCGCAGCCCATCGTTGCAACTGCAAATGGCGACGCCCGGCGTGCGTATCCAGTCGCCGTAATAGAAAAGGCCGCCGTTTTCACCCGCCCCGTGCGCCAGGGCGAAAACCTACTGGTATATGGCTTTCCATGCCTCATCACAAAACCCTTCCGGACAGGCGTAATCGGCGTAAAACACCTGGCCTTCCTTGAGCATGGGGCAGGCGCTCAGGCCTTTACGCCGTATTCTTCCGCCAGTTCCCGGTCGCATGTTTTTTTGAGCACGGCGATCTTGCATTTATTCATGAAGTTCTCCCGGCTTTGAACGGCCGCTAGGCGTTCTTTTCCGCGTCCGAGGCCTTGAGTTGCTGGAACAGGGCGCTTTTCAGCTCGTTCACGTCAATGGGCTTGGCGATATGCCCGTTCATGCCCGCGGCTTTGCTGGCTTCCCTGTCTTCGCGCATGGCGTTGGCCGTCATGGCGATAATGGGTACGCGGGCCGCATCGTGTTTGGCGCTGGCCCGGATGCGCCGCGTGGCTTCCAGCCCGTCCATGATCGGCATGCGCACGTCCATGAGGATAAGGTCGTAGTTCTTTTCCAGAAAGGCTTTCAGGCCTTCTTCTCCATTGCCGGCAACGTCCACTGTGACGCCGAGCTCCGAAAGGACGGCCACCGCGATTTCCTGGTTGATGTCGTTGTCTTCCACCAGCAGGAAGGTAGAGCCTTCGTAGCGGGCGTCTTCCCACAGCCGGTCCTTTTCCTCGCCGGATTCCGGAGAGCCGTCAAAAGGCTCCAGGTCCACGAAAAAAGAGAAGGTGCTGCCCTGGCCTGGCATGCTGGCCACGCCGATGTCGCCACCCATGCATTGCACCAGCGCCTTGCTGATGGAAAGGCCCAGCCCGGTGCCGCCGAACTTGCGGGACGTGGAGCTGTCCGCCTGGGAAAAAGGCTTGAACAGCGCGTCCTGCTGTTCCTGGTCCATGCCGATGCCCGAATCCTTGACCGCACAGGAGAGACGCAGTTTGCCTTCCGGTAGCAGGGCCGCTTCCATGTTCAGGGCGATAGAGCCTTGCAGCGTGAACTTGGCCGCGTTGCCGAGCAGGTTCAGCAGCACCTGGGAGAGGCGCAGCTCGTCGCCCACGGCGTATTCTGGCACGGAATCCGCCACGCTGACGCTGAGTTGCAGGTTTTTTTCCGCGACGTGAGGCGTGATAAGCTCCCGGATATTCTCCACCATGGCACGCAGGTTGAAAACCTGTTTTTCCATGGTCAGCTTTCCGGCCTCAATGCGCGAAAAATCCAGAATGTCGTTGATGATGCCCAGCAGCAGGGAGGCGGAGGACTGAATTTTTTTCAGGTACTCCAGTTGCGCCGGGGGCGGGTCCGCCTGTATGGCCAGGCGGGTCATGCCCAGCACGCCGTTCATGGGCGTGCGTATTTCGTGGCTCATGCGGGCCAGGAATTCCCGCTGCGCGACGTTGGCGGCTTCCGCCACCACCAGGGCTTTACGCTCGGTTATGTCCGTGCCCACTTCCATGTGCAGCAGCCTGCCGTCGTGCCAGGTTATCAGGCGGTCCATTACCAGAAATTCCCGGTCCACCATGGGGTTGCGGGTTTCCCAGCGTATGGGCGTGAGTATGGGGTTGCCGTCCCGGTCAAAAAGATGCCGCTGGGGGCAGAAAGGGCAGGGTGTGGAGCGGCCCTGCAGAACCTCGTAACACTGCTCGCCCCGGATATCCTTTTTTCCCAGCAGGCCGCAGAGATAGTCGTTGGCGTACACCAGCGTTTTGGTGTGCGGGTCGCACACGTACACCGTGGCTTCCACGTTGGACAGCACGTTCTGCAATACGGAAATGGCGCGCTGACTGTCTTCGGTGGCCTTGCCGATATCCGTAGCCATGGCGTTGATGCTGCTCACCACCTCGCCAAGCTCGCCCCCCGCGTTTTTGATACGTTGGGAAAGGTCAAAGCGCATGGCCCGCACGCCCTGGATAATGTTGTCCACATCGCGGACCGTCCGGCGCGAAAGCAGCAGCATGATGCCCAGCGTAATGCCGAAACACAGCAGCATGGCGATAAAAATGTTGCGGGTCGTGGCGCTGAACTGGGTCATGATGTCCGTGGTAAGCTCGTTAGCCCAGATATAGCCGATGACCTCGCCCGCCCGCTCAATGGGGATCATGGCGTTCATGATATCGCCGCGCACCATGCTGCCTGATTTGACCAGCGGTTTGTTGGTGCGCATCACAATATGGCCGGGGTGGTCCGGCGGAATAGCCAGGCCCACGGCATAGCTGAAAGAGGAGGAAGGCCCGTAGGTGAGAATGGCGTCCAGTTCGCGCGAATAATACCCCACCCCCAGCCCCGGAGCGGCCGAGCCCACTTCATCCGTTATCGCGCGCAGGGCCTGGTTCAGGACTTTGATCTTTTCCTCGCGGGGGGCGTTTTCCGCCCCCTGCCGGAGCAGCAGGGCCGTAAAACCGCCGGGGTCAAGGCGAATGTCCAGCATATGGGCAAAGGCCAGGAGCTTGTTTCTCTTTTCCTGCAGGATCATGTCTTCCGTCATATTTTTCGCCATGTAGCCCGTCAGGAAAAAGGGCACGTACATGAGCAGCAGGATCAGAATAGCCTTATGACGGAGCGAAAGGGATAAAAGGCGTTTCATGAAGGGCACCTGCTGCTTTGGAACGGCGGTTCAACATGGGCCGGGCGGCCGCCGCTGTTTTCCGGCCGCGTCGTATGGCCGGAAGCAGCCGGATAAAGCCGGCGGGAACCGTTGCCGGATACTGTGTCATGGGGAAGCATAGCGGTGTTGAGGACCATGCCGCACAATACGCCATGTTTCCGGAAAAAAAAAGATGGAGTCCGCATATATTGCGTAGCGGAGATTTTTCCCCGCCGCGCTCAGAAATTGTTGAACGGCCGGGCGCGCGGGGCGCGCCGCGCTACAGATGCTGTCGCAACAAGGCCCCCACATCGGGAAAGACTTCCCGCGCTTCACGGCGCACGGCTTCGTCCGCCCCGTTGACGGCAAAGCCCTTGAAGCGGCGGATCATGGGCAGGTCGTTGCCGCTGTCGCCAATGACCAGAATGCCCTGTTCCGGCCAGTTGTTGCGCGCGAGCGCGTCTTCAATGCCGCTGGCCTTGCTCACACCCTGCCGGGTCATGTCGATGCAGCCTTTATTCTGATGGGCCTGCAACTGGTCGCCAAAGGCCTCATTGAGCATGGCGCTGTATGCTTTGCCTTCCTCTTCCGATTCATAGGCCAGGCTGATTTGCTGCAGGCCTTTCATGCTCAGGGCTTTGTCCAGGCTGATTTGCGTATAAGGGGAACCCAGACGGGGGAACCAGGATCGGGCGCTGCGGAAATAAAGGTGCGAAGAGCCGTTCGCGATCAGCTGGTAGTGCATGCTGGTTTGGGCCGCTGGGTGCTCCAGCACGGCGCGCACCAGGCCGTCCGGCACGTCCTGGCGCGCCAGAGTCTTGAATTCGGCATTGTACAGCACGGCTCCGGTACAGCAGATAAGAAAGTCCAGCGGGATATCCCAGCGGGGTATTTCCGCTTGAATCATGCTGCGGTCGCGGCCCGTGACGATGCCGAACACGTTTCCGGCCTTACGCCATTGCCTGATGACGGCCAGAGTGTCGGCATGTACCGCGCCGCTCAGAAAGAGCGTTCCGTCATAATCAGTTGCCGCGACACGCATAACGTATTCCTTATTCAGGGACGAAAAGGCTGGGAGGGGCGCAAAACGCTTTGCCCTGAAATTCTATACTGCGCGGGTCGCTACGGCAAGCCGGTTGTCTCCCGCGATAGCGGAGTTGCTCTATAAAAACGGCATGACCAGCTCAGAATGAGAACATATCATACTATCGCTATCAATTATCATTGTGTGCGCACATTGCGGGCAGTTGCCCGTATCTGTCTTTTTCATAAGATATTTTTTTAAAATGCCTGAAAGAATTTTTTAAAAAAATATGCTTGCACATATCAAATTTATATACTAGCACGGAAAAATCAAAAGTTTCTTTTTTTTGTGTGGATTTTTTTTATGATATGAAAATGTGTCGCTCTTTGTTGGTATGTGCCGCTGGCAATTGCGTCAAGTTTCGGCGCCAGGACCACGGATGACCTGAATCCCGTAGGGAGTATGCTATGACAACCAAGTACAAAATTATTTTTGGCTTTTTATTGATGGTGCTTCTCTTGGGAGGGGTGGCGGTTCTTGGTTACGGGGGCTTGCAGCGTTCTTCCGACGGGTTTGGTGAATACCGCCGGTTGGCCGGATTTAACACCGCAATGAGCGACTTGCTGACCGCCATGTATTCTTCAGCGTACAACGGCTCCGAGTTCAGCGACAGCCGGAAGCCCGCCAACGCGCAGGCGGTGCTCAAGGGCCTGGACACGGCGCAGCAAAAGGCCAAAGACGCCGAAACCTTTGTCCTCAAGCCGGAGCGCCGCACGGCCCTGCAAGGCATACGCAAGGACCTGGACAGTTTCCGCAACTCTTTTACCGCCTCGCAAAAGCATATTGTTGCAGCATACGAGCAATACAACAACGTCGTGCAGCCCAACATGCGGGCAATGCAGGGCAGCTTGCTGGATATCAGCGCGCAGGCCAAGTCCGCGGGCAACCTTGACGCGATGATGGCCATTGCGGAAACCTGGCCGCAGCTTGCGAACGCGCGTTCCGCCATGAGCCGTTTCGCGGAATCCCGCTCTTCCGACGACACCGCCCGCACGCGGCAGTTTCTGACGGAAGTGGGGAACAGGTTGAAAGTCGTGAGCGGCATTCTGCGCACGGCGGAAGGCCGCAAGGTGTTTGGCGAGCTTGAGGGCGCCTTTGCCGCGCTGCAGGCTTCTTTCGCAAAAATGGGGGATGCGAGCGCGCTTGCCGAGCAGGAAGACGGTAAGATGGCCAATGTTCTGATTTCACTGGAAAAAACTACCATTGCCCTCAACAGCGAGGTTGACGCCGATATGCGGGCGCAGGAAGCCGCGGCGCTGGCGTCCAACACCGCCGCGCAACGCACCATGCTGCTGGTGGGCGGCGTGGGGCTGCTGCTCGGCGTGGGGTTCGCGGCGCTGACCATTTTCGGCATCGTGCGGGTACTCACCCAGCTCAGCGGCTTTGCCGGGGCCGTGGCTCAAGGCGATTTTTCCTATTCGCTCAGCATTCGGGAAAAGGGCGAAATCGGCCGCATGGTCGAAGCCATGCGGCAGATTCCCTCCGTGCTGGAGCGCGTCACGCAGGAGGCCAACAGCCTGGCTGACGGCATTCTGTCCGGCCGGTACCGGGACCGCATGGACGCGGCTTCCTTTTCCGGTTCGTTTTCCAACTTGGCAGGAGCCGTCAACACGGTGAGCGAGGCCTACACCGGGGTTATGGATTCCCTGCCCGCGCCCATCATGACCTGCGACAAGCAGAACAAGGTGCTGTTTCTGAACAAAATCGCGCAAGGCGCCGTGGGGGGCAACCTTACCAACACCAAGTGCGCCGACAGCCTCAAGGCAGCGGAATGCAACAGCGACAAGTGTTTCGGCGTCTGCGCCATGTCCAGGAATGCCGCGCACACAGGCGAGACCAGCATTTTCCCCCAGGGCAAGCGCATGGATATTCTGGTGACGGCCCTGCCGCTGCGCAACCTCAACCAGGAAGTGGTGGGGTACACCGAAATCATTACCGACCTTACGGAAATCAAAGCCAAGCAGGCCACCATGCTGCAAGTGGCGCGCGACGCTTCCGAAATTTCGGACCGCGTGGCCGCTGCTTCGGAAGAGCTGGCCGCCCAGGTGGAGCAGATTTCCCGGGGCGCGGAAGTGCAGCGTTCGCGCGTGGAATCCACGGCCAGCGCCATGACGGAGATGAACTCCACGGTGCTGGAAGTGGCGCGTAACGCGGGTCAGGCTTCCGAGCAGAGCGACGGCACCCGCCAGAAGGCGGAAGAGGGCGCGGACCTGGTCAACAAGGTTGTCTCGTCCATCAACGCGGTCAACACCGTGGCCGTGACGCTGCAGGACAACATGCAGGAATTGGGCAAGCAGGCGGAGAGCATAGGCGGGGTGATGAACGTCATTTCCGATATCGCGGACCAGACCAACCTGCTGGCGCTCAACGCGGCCATAGAAGCGGCCCGGGCCGGGGAAGCCGGGCGCGGGTTCGCCGTGGTGGCGGACGAAGTGCGCAAGCTGGCGGAAAAGACCATGACCGCCACGCAGGAAGTGGGCTCCAGCATCAGCGCCATCCAGCATTCGGCGCGGGTGAATATCGACGAAGTCGGGGCCGCCGTGAAAAGCATTACGGACGCCACCGGTCTTGCCAACTCTTCCGGCGAGGCTCTGAAGGAAATTGTGGATCTGGCCGGCGCCAACTCCAGCGTGGTGACCTCCATTGCCACGGCTGCGGAAGAGCAGAGCGCCACTTCCGAGGAGATCAACCGGGCCCTTGAGGAAATCAACAAGGTGGTGGCTGAAACCACGGACGGCATGGTACAGTCTTCCGCCGCGGTGCAGGACCTGTCCCGCATGGCCCAGGAACTGCGGCGGGTCATGGAAGGGCTGAAGTAGAGCTTGAAGTTTTCAACCGTCCAAACGCCGGGAGGCGCCCCTGCAAGCAGGAGCGCCTCCCAATTGTTTCGGAAGTGTTTCAGGAAAGCTTATTCACGCACGTAGACGTAGCCTTCCATGATGCGGCGCGCGGTGCGACCGATCATACCGCAAAGCACGCTGTGGGTGCCGTCGGCGTTGTCTTCCAGGTCGGCGTCCACTTCCATGATGCCGAAGGGGTGGCCGATGCGGATGTTGGTGACCTTGTCGGTGCCCTTTTTGGCGCGCACGATTTCATTAACGATAGTGCCAGGGGTGTTGGCGGCCACCACCGTGCAGATACCGCCGGTGCCCATGTACGCCTGGATCATTTTCATGCCCAGAGAGAACAGGCGGCCGACATAGTCCACCTGGTCCGCGCCGATTTTCTTGCCGCTACCGGCGGTGTAGTCTTTGGGCACCGTGCAGTAGGCGATCTTGGGCAAGGTCTGGCTGTTGACGGCGGCGTCTTCCAGGTCCTTGGCCAGTCCGATGGTAATGGCGCAGGTGCCGCGAATGACTTCAAGAATTCTGCAGATATCCTTGGAATTGGGCAGGGCTTCAAATTCCCAGGGCAGTTCCGTGCCGGTCAGCCCGAACTGTTCGGCACGGACGAAAATAACCGGGTTGGCCGCGTCGACAAAGGAATATTCGTAGGTTTTGCCTTCAACGGTAATGGTGTCCTTGGGGTTGCCGGTGGGCAGGAGCTTGCCGGAAACAGCGCCCTGGGGCTTGCTGAATTCGATTTGCACCTTGGCGCCGGTGCCGGGCACGCCGTCAATGGCGAAATCGCCTTCAGTCATGGCTTTGCCGTTGATCACGGGCACGCGGGAAACGATGACTTTATTGGTGTTGGTGTTGAAAATGCGCACGGTGGTCATGGGTTCCACGGCTTTCACCAGGCCTTCGTCAATGGAGAAGGGGCCCACGGCGGAAGAGATGTTGCCGCAGTTCATGGTTTTCCCCACCACATGCATATCAATGCTGACCTGGCCGAAATCATAGTCAACGTCGATGCCTTCGCGCTCGCTCTTTTTAATGATGGCGACCTTGCTGGTGGAGGTGTTGGCCCCGCCCATGCCGTCGATCTGGCGCAGGTCCGGGCTGCCGAAGGCGCTCAGAATGACCTTGTCCCGTTTTTCCGGGTCTTTCGGAAGGTCTTTGTCGTGGAAAAAGCAGGCCTTGCTGGTGCCGCCTCTCATATAAACGCACGGAATTTTTGTGTTGGGCTTGTACATTGCGCATCTTCCTTTTAGTAAAAGAATTAAAGACACAAAACTTGTTCCTGCCGCGCTGCAATGAATCTATGGTGAACAGTTTCAGGGGCGCCCGCTGTTCGCGTCGGGTTGGCCGTCCACGCGCGCGGGAGAGGGCCTGGACGGTGCCGCAGGGCATTTGTTTTCATTATGTGGTTTTCAGGTTTTCATTTAATGATAGGTACAAGAAAGGTTGTCGCTTTGTCAAGATGGTGGAAAAAAATTTTTCCAAGTTATTTCAGCGTGATATGTGAGTATGATGATTTGCTTTTTAAAAGAGAAACGGCGCGAAGGGTGCTTTTTTTTGAACGGGGTAGAAACCACAACAAGTTTGCATTATTTTAGCCGAACGCTGAATATATTAACTATTTATTCGAGAGTTAAGATTTCATCAGGTAGAATAAAAAATTCAAATAGAGAGAGCACGCGTGTCGCCGGGCATGTCTTTTGGGTGGGACGTGGCAAAACGAACGGGTCGGCATATGGCATCCGGACGACATAAGCGGCCGGCTGCATTGATGGCGGGGAAATCAAAGAAAAATCTGTGCGGCAAGATACGGGCATGTGCCCAAACACCAATGATGCTTTTAAAACGACTCGCGGATGGCAAGTGAGCTACCACAAAAAATTTCATAAGCGGCAACATCGTTACCATCCGCAGGTCCATGCCTTACGGCTCTAAACATACGGTAGCACGGCGGGGAAAAAAGGAAAGTATACTGTGGGAAAAGAGACTATATATGATGATATACATTTAACACATAATAGTACTAAATGATTAAAGAATATTTTTTTAAAAATATTCTTTAACGAGAGATTTTTTCCACTTTCTGCAAGGCATCTACGCGGTTGGCGGCTCCCAGTTTTTTATAGGCGCGAGTGAGGGTTTTTCCCACGGTAATGAGCTTTATGCCCAGAATGGCCGCAATGGCGCTATTGGTTTTGCCTTGCGCGGCAAGTTCAAGGATTTCCCTTTCGCGGGGGGAAAGCATCTGGGGGCGGTTGCCGGAAGTTAACCCGGCGTAGTGCCGGACAAATGGCATCAGGGAGGCTAAATACGGGTCGCCGGGGGCGGCGTCCTGTATGTATTGCACGATGGGCAGAATGTGTTCGCCGTATTCGGCCACGGTCATCAGAATGCTGTCCTGCTGGGCAAGCTCCAGCGCCTTGCGCAAAATCTGCGCCGCATCTTTGACATTGCGTTGGTGAAGGACGGCGATGGCTTCCAGAACATAGGAGTGGATAGAGCCGAAGGTAGTTTTATAGCGGCCCAGGCTGGCGTGCATGTCCTGGGCGAAGATTTCCAGCCGCAAAAAGTCCTGTTGCAACATCAGAGCCCTGCTGTACACGATCTGACGGAAGCCGAGTCCCTGATAAAAATTGCGTTTGGCCGTCAGGTCTCCGTCCCGTAGCCAGGCGGGGATATCTTGTACCAGGCCGATCACTGAACAGATGTATCCCAGGGACATATCCAGGGAATTGACCAGCAGCGGGTTGCGGGTTCTCTGAACCTGGGGCTCGAGGTCACGGAGCAGGGCCAGAGCCTTGTGCGCCACCGCGCCGCTTTCGTCTTCCTCGGGTTCCTGGGCCAGCAACAGCCGCGCCAGAGTGAAGTTCGCCGCAATGATCGTGGAGGTTTGATCTTTGGTGCCGGCTCGGTAGACGGACTTCATGATAAAGTCCTCCACTTTTTCCAGCGCGCCGGTTTCCAGAAGGTATTCCGCCTGAAACAGGTCCTGGGCGCCCATGCCGCAGCCGTCCGCAAGATCCTGATAATAATGCAGGTTGTTCTGGATTAGATCCAGCAGCTGGGCGTAGGTTCCGGCATTGCGCAGGTATAGGAACGCGGCGTGCGGGCTGCCGAAAGTACACACCAGCCGCCGGTGTGAAATGCTGGAACGGCCGTTAAGCAGGATATGCGCCTTCTTGTACAGATCGCGCATGGCGAAAAGGTCGTTGAACGCGTCTATGCCGTGTATCACCGCTATTTCGCCCTGAATGCGGCGCTTCATGGCCGGGGAAAGGCTTTTTTCCGCGGCAAAGCGCTGTTCCGCCTCGTTCAGCAGCGGCAGGGCCTCCGCTATGCCCACCCGCGACATGTAGTGGTAAACAAAGCCCAGGTAGCCGATGGGGCAGCGAAAGCGCACGGGCCAGGGAATGGAGCGGAAAATGGCGGCCATGCCTTCCGGGTCGAACAGCACGAGCAGCCCGTCGCGAGGGGCGGAAAAGATTTCCAGAATGCGCATCTGCGCCGCTTCTGAGCCGGCTTTGGCAAAGGACCGCAGCGCCAGGTGGACGTCCCCTTCCGCGGCGAACATCTCCCCGGCCCGGAAATACAATGCGGCCTTGTCCACTTCGCGGTCCGCCTCCAGGTGGCGGTGCAAAAAGGTGCGAAAGATGCTGTGCATCCGGTAGCTGTCCGTGGAAGGCTCGTAGGACAGGAAAGAGTTGCCTTCCTGCAGCCGCACGAGATTTAACGGCGCGCTGGCGTCGCCGGTCACCATGGCGGCCTGGCGCGGGGTGAAGCTGTCCAGGATGGAAAGCTGCAGCAAGAGGCGCCGTTCTTCCGGGCTGTACTGGGCGAACACAGCGTTTTCCAGCAGGCCGTCCATGTCCCGGACGGGCAGCAGCGCGCCGCTGGTGCGTATGCCTTGCAGCGAAAGCCATAGCGAGGCCACCCAGCCTTCGCTGTAATGCCAGGCCTTGGAGACGGTGTCCGGGTTGTCCACCCCGTGCAGTTGGAAGTATTCCCGCGTTTCCTCCTGGGAGAAGGCCAAAAGGCTTTGGTCGAAAACCGCGGCCAGGCCCTTGATGCGCAATTCGTCCAGGTGCATGGCGGGCTTGGTGCGGGAGAGCATCATGATGGTGAAGCCCGGCATTTGTTCCCGCACCAGGAGTTCGATCAGGTTGTCGCATTCCGGGGCGTGGGCAAAGTGGTAGTCATCAATGACCAGCAGAGTGGGGCGGCCTGCCAGGTACTTGCGGCCGTAGTCAAAAAGGCGCTGTATCTGGATGGTGTCCGAGGGGAAGCCGCACTCACGGAATACCGGCGCCATTTCCGATCCCTGGGCCTGCACCTGGCTGCACATCCTGTCCCACAGGTACAGCGCGCCGTGCATGCCGGGGTTCACGGTAATGTAAAAATTGCGGTGGCTGACTTGGCGCACCAGTGCGCGGGCCGCTGTGGTCTTTCCGTAGCCCATGGGCGCGGTCAGCACCACAAGGGAATGGTTGAGCACCGCGTTGTGCAGGGTTTGGGTGATATGTTCGCGCGGGAGTATGCGGGTTTCGGAATAGGGCATGATTCCCTCCCTCAACGGCCATTAGCAAAGCGGCGGACTCACCGGAAGAGTGTCTATTCTGCGGAAACTATACGCACGCATCGTCAAAAAAGACAAGCAGGTTCTGCCATACAGTCTCAATGCCTTCGCGTTTGGCGGCGGAACAGAGCAGGGGCCGGCGGCCGAGCAGGCGTTCCCATTCGCGTTGCCGGGCGCTTTGTTCGTTACGGCCGCATTTGTCGGCTTTGGTCAGTACGGGCAAGAGCGGCAGGCATTTTTCCTGGGCAAAGGCGGCCAGGGCTATATCCGGCTTTTGCGGGGGCAGGCGGCAATCCAGCAGCAGCATCAGCCCTTTGAGGCCGGGCGTGGTGACCAGGTAGCGGTCTATCAGCGCGGCCCAGCGTTCCCTTTCCGACTTGGAGCACTGGGCGTAGCCGTAGCCGGGCAGGTCCACCAGCAGCACCCCTTGAGGCTGGATGCGGTAGTAGTTGACGCTGCGGGTCTTGCCGGGGCTGGCGCTGGTTTTGGCCAGTTGCTTGCGGCCCGCCAGCGCGTTGATAAGCGAGGACTTGCCCACGTTGGAACGCCCGGCCAGCGCCACTTGTGGGGTTTCCCGCTCGCGGAGCTGGTCTTCGGTGAACGCTGTGGTTTCCAAGGTCAGAACGGGGTGCATGGAAAACTATCCGGGGCTGCTTGACAACGGAGTGATCTTGGCAAAAAATAAAGGGTTCCATTGTCGATTTTTGTTACGTCACCATAATACTGTAAATCGCCGTATAAGGGAAGCAGCATGGCCGCCCCCTATCCAATTCTGGTTTTGAACGGCCCCAACCTGGGCGCTTTGGGCATACGTCAGCCTGAAATTTACGGCCGCTCCGGCCTGGACGCCGTTCCCGGCCTGGTGGCCCGCCTGCTGGGCGAGCGGGCGGGCAGGGTGGCCCTGCACTTTCACCAATGCAACGGCGAAGGCGCCATGCTGGACCGTCTGGAGCTGGCCAGGAACGAAGGTGTGCGCGGCATAGCCCTGAATGCCGGGGCCTACACCCACACCAGCCTGGCCCTGGCGGACTGCCTGGCCTGGATAGATATTCCCACAGTGGAAGTGCACGTCAGCAACGTGCTGGCCCGGCCGGAGCCCATTCGCCAGGTCAGCTACATGGCCGCGCACGCCATCGGCGTCATCTCCGGTTTCGGGGTCATGAGTTACGCCTTGGCCGTGCAAGCCCTTCTGGAACACCTGGAAGCGGAAATTTCCCGTTCATAGTCACAACCTTTTGGAGGCTTCATGTATTCGACCACAGACTTCAGGAGAGGCCTGAAGATCGAAGTAGACGACACCCCTTACGAAATCGTCGAATTTCAGCATTTCAAGCCCGGCAAGGGCGGGGCCATGGTGCGCAGCAAGCTGCGCAATATCCTTACCGGCCGCATGCAGGACATCACCTTCCGGGCCGGGGAAAAAGTGAACCGGCCGGACCTGGAAGTGCGCGAAATGCAGTTCCTGTACCGGGAAGGCACGGACCTGGTGTTCATGGACATGTCCAGCTACGAGCAGCTGCACATGAACCAGGACGTCGTGGGCGGCAAGGCCGGGTATCTTAAGGAAAGCCAGGTGGTGCAGGTGCTGTTCTACCGCGGCGCCCCCCTCGACCTGGAACTGCCCGTGTCCCTGGTGCTGGAAGTCAAGGAAACCGAACCCGGCGCCAAGGGCGACACCGTGTCCAACGTCACCAAGCCCGCCACCCTGGAAACCGGCGTGGTCATTCAGGTGCCCATTTTCGTCAATATCGGCGACAAAGTGAAGGTGGACACCCGCTCCAACGAATACCTCGGCCGTGAGAACTAAGATACGCGCAAATGAAGAGGGGTGCCGCAAGCACCCTTCTTCATTTACGCCTCCCGCTTGCGGCCGCGCTTTCAATGCTTTATACGGCAGGTAGTTTTCCACGTTCAGCAGGTTGAGGATAGAGCTACGGACGGCAACAAACTCACACGGGAACTTTTCGGGTTATTCCTGCTTTTCTGCGGGCTGCTCTTGCTGCTCAGCCTCGCCACCTTTGACCCACGGGATCCCAGTCTCAACCACGTGGTCAGCGGTACGGCCCTGGTTCGCAACAAAGCCGGCCTGTTCGGCGCGTACTGCAGCGGCCTGTTGGTCGATTTTTTCGGGTTTGCCGCCCTGGTTTTTCCTGTGCTGTTCCTGGTGCTGGGCGGCCGCAAGGTGCTTTCCGCGCCGGAATGGCCCTGGTGGCGTTGGTGGGGCTTCGTGCTCCTGGCGCTGTGCCTCTGCGTTTCCGGGGCCGCCTGGAAGCTGGGCCTGTTCAATATCCGGGGCGGCGGCCTGTTGGGCGGCATGCTCTGCACCTTTTCCCACGGTTATTTCAGCGCCGTGGGCACTGCCCTGGTCTGGGGCTTCGTGTTCCTGCTCTCCGTGCAGATGTTGCTCGGTTTTTCCTGGCTTGCGCTGATCGCCCAAGGCCTTTCCGGGCTCTGGTCCTCTTTCCAACTGGCGTTCAAGGAACTGCGGGAGGGCAAGGCGGTCCGCCCGGAAGAGCGGCGGCCCCTGGTTATCGACGCGGGCAAGGCGGACAAAGCGGACAGGACGGACAAAGCCCCCGCCCCGGAACGCGCGGCCAAGCCCGTGATAAAGAGCGAGGAGCGCTTGGCCATGCCCGGTCCGCCCCTGTCGCCCGCCGGGGCTTCCTTTGGAGATGATTCCTTTCTCCTGCCCGGCCCGGACCCTTCGGACCCGCCCTGGCTGAAAGACCTGGAAGAGGACGGTGTGCGGGAGCGCGCCGTGCGGGACCAGCGTTCCGGCGCGCCCGTGGAACGGCCCCAGGAAGCGGAAAAGGCCCCGACCGTGGCCATTACCCCGCAGGTGCGGCCCGTTCCGGCGGCCCTGGCTTCCCCCGTTGCCGAAGTGAAGAAAGACCACCGCGCGCCCTTGCCGGGGCTGGACTTGCTGCACGCCGTGTCCTCCGCCGCGGAAAGCACCCCTCGTTCCGTACTGGAAGCCAAAGGCAAAAGCCTGATGACCTGCCTGACGGATTTCGGCATCCAGGGCGAGCTGGTGGGCATAGCGCCGGGTCCCGTGGTGACCATGTTCGAAATCCGGCCCGCGCCGGGGGTCAAGGTGGCGCGCATCGCGGGTCTTTCCGACGACCTGGCCCTGGCGCTCAAGGCGATAGCCGTGCGCATCCAGGCGCCCATTCCGGGCACGGACACCGTGGGCATTGAAATTCCCAACGAGATCCGGGAAACCGTGTGCCTGAAAGAGCTGTTCAGCTCCCAGGCTTTTGTGGGGGCCGAATCCCTGCTGACCATGGCCCTGGGCAAGGATATTTCCGGCCGCCCGGCTGTGGCGGACCTGGCCCGCATGCCGCACTTGCTGGTGTCCGGGGCCACGGGCGCGGGCAAAAGCGTGTGCCTGAACTCCATTCTGCTCTCTTTCCTCTACAAGGCCCGGCCGGAAGAGGTGAAGCTGCTGCTGGTGGACCCCAAGCGCATTGAAATGGCCGTGTACGCGGACCTGCCCCACCTGGTGCACCCCGTGGTCACGGAAATGAGCATGGCCAAGAACGCCCTGGACTGGGCCGTGGCCGAAATGGACCGCCGCTACACGGACATAGCCCGCCTGGGCGTGCGCAATATCGCGGCGTACAACGACAAGCTCCGGGAACTGGGGCCGGATCGCGCCCCGGAACTGGCGGATCTGGCCTTTATGCCCTATCTGGTCATCATTATTGACGAACTGGCGGACCTGATGCTCACGGCCGCCAAAGAGGTGGAAGTCTCCATTGTCCGTCTGGCGCAGCTGGCCCGCGCGGCGGGCATTCACATGATTCTGGCTACCCAGCGGCCCAGCGTGGACGTGGTCACCGGCCTCATCAAGGCCAACTTTCCTTGCCGCATCTCCTTTCAGGTCACCTCCAAGCACGATTCGCGCACCATTCTGGACGCCGTGGGCGCGGAGCATCTGTTGGGCAAGGGCGACATGCTTTTTAAGCCCGGCGGCGGCAAGTTTCAGCGGCTGCACGGCGCCTTTGTCAGCGACGACGACGTGGGCGCGGTTTCCGACTACTGGCGCGCCCGCCAGAAGCCAAACTACAAGGTCGATTTCGCGGAAATGGGCACGGAAAACGGCTCCGCCTTTGAAGGCGGCAGCGGCGGCGGGGATATCGCCTCCGACCCCATGTACGCGGATGCCGTGGACTTCGTCTGCCAGCAGGGCAAAGCCTCCATTTCCCTTATTCAGCGCCGCTTCCGCATCGGGTTCAACCGCGCCGCCCGTTTCGTGGAACAAATGGAAGCCGACGGCCTCATCGGCCCCGCCGACGGCAGCACGCCCAGGTTGGTGATCAGATGACAGCCGGGGGAAGGGGAAAACCCCTTTGGGGAAAAAGGGGTTTTCCCCTTCCCCCAGACCCCCATCCTCTTCCAAAGAACTTTAACAGGGTTGTGACAATGCGGATGCATAGATTGGTTGCTTTTGCCGTTATGGCAGCGTGTATGATGGCAGGGACGGCTTTTGCGGCTGATCCTTTGGCGGGCAAGATTCAGGCCCGCTACGACAGCATGTCGGGCATGAAAGGGGAGTTTACCCAGGTTCTGACGCACAAGGAGAGCGGCACCAAAGAGCAGCGCAAGGGCGTGCTGTACTTTAAAAAGCCGCTGCTGGTGCGCTGGGAGACCAAAAGTCCGGTCAAGGAACTGCTGGTGGTCACCCCCAAGGAAATCTGGAATGCTTTTCCGGACGAGGACCTGGCCTACAAGTACGCCTCGGACCTGACCAATGATTCGCGCAGCCTGGTGCGGGTCGTTACCGGCCAGTCCCGGCTGGAGCAGGACTTTTACATCGAGAACAAAGGCGAGGACAACGGGCTGACCAAGCTGCTGGCCTACCCCAAAGAGCCGACCCAGGCCCTGACCGAGGCCGTGTTCTGGGTGGACCTGTCCAGCAACCTTATCAAGCGCTTCCGCATCATCGATTTTTACGGCAACGAGAACGACATTACCTTCACTTCCCAGGAAGTGGACCCGCGCCTGGCGGATTCCCTGTTCACCTACACCCCGCCCAAGGGCATGAAGGTGGAAGACCGCAGCAAGGGCGGTTCCGGCGGAGTGAAAAAGCCCTTGATGCAGTAGTAGAAGCCAAGCGAAAATACGAAGCCGCCGCACAATGTCATTGTGCGGCGGCTTCGTATTTTTGCAGTGTCCTCAAAGTAAACCCTGTAAGGGGTCCAGGGGCGCCAGCCTTTGGCGGGTGCAGGGATCTCGCAACCGCAGGAAGCGGTTGCGCACGGAGCGCAGCGACGCCCGTAGGGGGCGGCACAGGATGTGCCGCATTGCGCCCTGCTTCGACTCTTAGACGGCTTCGACCCTATTGCCTTTTACGGCGCAAGATACTTGCCCAAATCGGCCTTGATGTCTTTGTAGCCGGGAATGCCTTGCAGGGCCACGGGGCGCTCCGGGTAGTGGTCGGCGTAGACCTTGATCAGTTCGTTGATGGACGTGGTGTGCCGGGCCACGCGTTCGGCCAGGGGGTGGCCGTTGGGGCCGAAAGGCACGAACAGCTTGCCCAGTGGGGCCACACGCAGATACATTTTGTCCTTGCCGGTCACGATAAGGGCTTCGTCCGTCACCCCGCGTATGCGGCCTTGGGCCGGGTTGGCGGTTTCCATCAATATGGCCAGGGTCTGGGTGTGGTCGCCCCATTCGCGGTGGGAGAGACCGCGCAGCTTGACCGGGGAGGGCTCCAGGCCGATGGCTATGCCGTCCAGCTGCAGGTTCATGGCGGCTTCGGCGGCCACGGGCATGGCCCGGTCGTGGGAGACAATGGCGTTGATGACCGGGTATTCCGGCGAGGCTTCGTGCAGGTCGATGGACATGTCGATTTTCTCGCGCCGGATCATTTCCGCCATGCCGTAAGCGATTTTTTCCGTCAGCGTGCCGTCTGGCTTGCCGGGATGGGCGCGGTTCAGGTTGCGCACCTCGCTGCCGGAAAGCTGCTGCCCGGAACTGGCGTGCACGTATACGTCCGGGTCCGGCCATTGGTCCGTGGGGCTGGTGGCGCGGGAGCCGTAGCGGAATTCGCGGATGCCGCCCGGCGTCCGCAGGGCGAACTTCTGCGGCGTGCCTTCCATGTAGTCCGTATGGGTAATGGCGCTGGGGTTGGCGTGGGGGATGACGAAGAGCTTGCCCTTTTCCGGCCTGGCGTTCTGTATCAGCAGGGCGGCCGTCACAATGCCGGAAGGTTCGTTGGCGTGGGTACCGCCGGCCACGTAGACGATGCCGCCGGGCTTGCCGCTGTCCAGGATGTAGATGGGGGTGTCGCCGGGCGTGCTTTTCAGGGCCGGGAAATAGTGGCTGAGCATGCGGGTTTCGGTCACGCCGGGGCCTTTCTTGAGGTAATCCTCGGCGTACATGGAACGGTACACGGGCGTGACCGCCAGAATGACGGCCGCCACGACGGCCAGAAGGCCCAGCGCGGTAAGGTGGTGTCGTTGCATATCTTTCTCCTTACCCGATCATGAACAGGCGCAGCAGAAAGGGGATCAGCGCCAGGGCCGCGGTCATCTGGGACAGGAATTTCTTCTGGCCGAACAGTTCCAGCAGAATCAGGCCCGCCACCAGCGCCAGAATTATTTGATAGAGAATGGTCAGCATTGCTTTCTCCCGCTTACACAAGCACTTTGGCGATCTGATTGGCGAAAATCAGCATCAGCACGCCCACAATGACCGCGAAAACGGCCGGTATGGCGCATTTTTTCGAGATCGGCATGTAGGAGTCTTCCCCGAGCAACTGCGCGGTGATGACCGAAGTCAGGGCCACCGGCGGCAGGTAGCTGCCCACAGCCGCGATAAGCGACAGGGCGGAAGCGGTGATGATCTGGTCCTGGCCGATATTGGCCAAAGCAAAGGGCACGCCCAGCACGCTGGCGGAGCCGTACACCGAAATGCCGCCGAACAGCGGCAGGGTCAGCGCAATGGCCGGGAGCGTGAGGTAGGGCGGCAGGCTGAGCGCTATGGACACGATTTCCCCGCGCACGCCGGTCATGGTCATGATTTCGATCAGCGCGCCCACGCCGAAAAGAATGCCCACCACGCCCAGGATATTGGCCGTGCCCGCCTTGGCGCTTTCCAGCACCGCGAACTTGCGGCCGCAGAACACGGCCAGGATGCAGCCGACCACAAAGGCCACGGGCAGGCCGGGGTCCGGAATGGCGCCGGGCGCCAGCTTGGGAACGATCATCAGCGCGAACACGGTGATGAGCGGCAGATAGATGAGCGCGCCGCCGGGCACGTCCTGCTGCCGCACTTCTTCAACGATAGCCCGCAGGTCGGCCCGCTTGGCGTAGCCGTAGGCGAAGTAGAAGGTGCTTATGAGCGCCAGGGGTATGGTCATCAGCGCCAGCACCTTGGTGAAGCCGATATAGGGCATGTCAATGCCGCCGCAGATGGCCAGCACCGGCACGTTGATGGGCGGGGCGATCATGCCGTAGACAGCGGCCGTGGACACAATGGCGCCTATGGTGGGCTTGGGTATGTCCATGCGCCGCAGAATGGGTATGACCACAATGCCCGTGCCCAGCACGGAAGCGGTGCAGGAACCGGTAATGGCGCCGGGGAACATGATGATCAGCGTCAGGGAGACCAGCAGGGCGGAAGGCGAGCCGCCGCAGATGACGATAAGGTCCCGCGTCAGCCGGGAAAGCAGCCCGTTGCGCTCGATCATGGTCATGAACACCATTGCCGCGATAAGCAGCAGGCAGACGTCCAGGTAGCCGAACATGCCCTCCACCAGCTGCTTGAGGGGCAGGGACCGGGTGCCGATAAGCGCCATGACGACGGCGGTCAGCACCAGGCTGACGCCCACGGGCAGCTTGGCCCCCAGCACCAGCACGACAATGAGGGCGATCATGAGCAGCAGCAGAAATAGTTCCAAGGGAAATCTCCTTGCCCAGGCCGCGCGTGCGGCGGAAAAGAAAGCCGCACGCGCGGCGCGGGGATAGGCCTTACTTGAACGCCTTCTTGATCAGGGGAGCCACGCCGCTGATATTCTTGGCGTAGTCAAAGAATTTGCCGTCCATGGCTTTGGCGAAGGCTTTGTCCTTGTCGCCGTCTTCCACCACAATGGCGTAATCAGCATTGGCGGTGCTGACGGGAATGTAGCGGTCCGTCAGTTCGCCACGGCGGGATTCGCCGCCCACGTGCATGGCCAGGATTTTGATTCCCTTGGCTTTAGCCGCGTTCACCAGCGACTTGACGCGCTTTTCTTCCTGCGCCGCGTCAATGCCCGCCGCGCCCAAGCCTTTGGAGCTGCCGCCCACCACCAGAACCAGGGTCTTGGCGCTGCCCAGGTCTTCCGGCTTGGCCATGTTGGACAGCGTGAACGGGATGTTGTTGCGTTTGAACAGCACGTTGACCATTTGGGAATCCGCGCTCTGGCCCACGGCGGTGATCAGGGCGGGCTGCTCGAACTGGGCGCTGTCCAGGCTTTTGGTGGCGGCGTAAGCCGTGCCGCAAAACAGCGCGGAAACGACGAACAAGCCGAGGATGAGTTTTTTCATGATACATGACTCCTGAACGTGTTCGGCGGCGGCTTTTCCCGTGAAAAGCCGCCGCACGGTTTATAAACGGATGACTAGTACCCCAGCGCCTTGCCGCCCCGGCGCGGGTCCGCGCCGCCGTGCAGCGAGCCGTCGGGCCGGATCATGACGCCCTGGGCGCCGCCGAAGTAGAGGTCCACGTCTTTGCGCATATCCAGCACCTGGCCCTTGGCGGTCAGCGCTTTTTGCAGCTCGGGCGACCAGCGGCCTTCCATGGCGGTCTTCTCGGAGTTGGGGTTGTGGAAACGCGGGGCCACGATGGCGTCCTGCAGATTCATGCCGTAGTCCACCACGTTGACGATGATATTGGACACGGCGGTGATAATGCGCGGCCCGCCCGGCGACCCCATAGTCATAAAGGGCTTGTTGTCCTTGAACACCAGCACGGAAGCCATGCTGCTGAGCGGGCGCTTGCCGGCCTGCACGGAGTTGGCCTGGCCTTTTTTCATGGTGAAGTCGTCCATTTCGTCGTTCATCAGAATGCCGGTGCCTTCGGGAACCGTCACGCTGCCCATGAAGCTGTTGATGGTCTGGGTGACTGTGACCATGTTGCCGGCTTTGTCGATGATGGAAAAGGACGTGGTGCTGCCGCGCGCGTCTTTCAGAATGGCGCCGGGCTCCGCGCCCTTGATGGAGCTGTTCAGGTTGATCAGCTTGGCGCGGGAAGCGGCGAACTGCTTGCTCAACAGTTCCTTGGCGGGCACGGACACAAAGTCCGGGTCGCCCATATACTTGCCCCGGTCGGCAAAGGCCAGCTTTTGGGCTTCGATCATGGCCTGGACGGCGTCCGGCTTGCCGTAGCCAATTTTTTTCAGGTCAAAGTTTTCGAGAATGTTGAGAATTTCGATAACCGTGAGCCCGCCGGAAGAGGGTGGGGGAAAGGCGGCCAGCTTGTAGTTCTTACGGTAGACGCCTTCCACGGGCTGGCGCATGACGGCCTTGTAGGCGGCCAGGTCGGCCTTGGTTATCCAGCCCTTGCCGTCCTTGACGTAGGCGGCGGCGATTTTGTCCGCGATGGGGCCGGTGTAGAAGGCCTTGGCCCCGTCTTTGGCCACCAGCTTCAAGGAAGCGACCAGGTCGGGGTTGCGGTAGGTGTCGCCTTCTTCCAGGGGCAGGCCGTCCTTGAAGAAGGTTTTGTCAAAGAACGTCTTGGTGGGCGACAGCTGCATACGGGCCATCTGGTCCGTAATAATGCCGTTCAGGGTCTTGTTCACCGGCACGCCGGCCTCCAGCAGCTTGATAGCCGGGGTCATCAGTTCGTCCCATTTTTTGGTGGCGAAACGCTTGTGCATCATTTCCATGCCCGCCACATGGCCGGGCACGCCGGAAGCGAACCAGCCGACATTGGTGGCCCTGTCCACGGGCTTGCCTTTGTCGTCCAGCTTGTAGAAGCCGTCAAAGGCCATGGCCGGGGCTTTTTCCCGGAAATCGATGAGATAGGACTTCTTGTCCTTGGCGCTATAAAGAATGGCGAACCCGCCCCCGCCCATGCCGGAAGCGTTGGGTTCCGCGACCTGAATGCCGAAGGAAGTGGCGATGGCCGCGTCAAAAGCGTTGCCGCCCTTTTTCAGCACGTCCACCCCGATCTGGGAGGCCAGGGGATGCGCGGCCGCGACCACGCCGTTTTTGGCGATCACGTCCGGTTTGTCGGCGGCGAGCGCGAGGCCCGTGCCGGCAAGGCTGAAAAGCAGCAAGGCCGACAGAAGTACCGGCAATCTTTTCATAGAGGCCATATCATTCCCTCTCTGCTGGTGGTTGTGCGGAAAAAAGACCTGCCGCGAACGGACTGCGGCCGCGTCTTAGAATACTCCAACAGATGGATAGCACAATGAATTTGTACGGGCAACGGCTCCGGCAACCCCGCGTGATTCTTCGTTGCGGCGAAGGGCGACATGGCGGTCAGTGCAAAAGATTTTCCAGCGCATCCATGCGGACGCTTTGATCAAAATTTTGGGCGAAAACTCTCCCCACGCGTCCCATGCGGCGTTGTTCACCGGGATTGGCGGCCAGGGCGGCCAGGGACCGGGCCATGGCGTCCAGCGGGTCTTGCGCGGCGTTCGTGGTGGAGGAACCGGCGGGGGCGGCGTCCGGGCACAGCTTCCGCTCTGCTTCCGGTAAGGGAAAGAGCCTGCCGTTGTCCCCGTCCCTGACCAGTTCCGGGATGTTGCTCACGGAAAAGGCGAACACGGGCTTTTCCGCCAGCATGGCTTCCAGCAGCACGTAGCCGAAGCCCTCCCACAGCGAGGTGAGCACAAAGACGTCGATATCCCGCCAGAACGGGGAGAGGTCCGGCATGAAGCCCCGGAACTCCACCTTGTTCCGGATGCCCAGGGTATCCGCCAGAGCTTTCAACTCAGCCTCGCGCTCGCCCGTGCCCGCGATGACCGCACGGCAGTCCGTGCCCAGGTCCAGGGCTTTCCGGCATAAATGCAGCAACAGGTGCTGGCCTTTCTGCACGTTCAGCCTGCCCGCGTTGCCCAGGACAAGGGGGCGGCCGGGTTCCGGCTCGCGGGCGGGAACGCGCGCCAGGGCAGCGTCAAAGGCCGCCACGTCGATGCCGTTGAGCAGCACGCTGATGCGTTCTTCAGGGATCAGGTCCGGGTTGCGGGAGAGGGCCATGCGCTTCGTGGCCTCGGAATTGACGATGAGCCGGGTGAGCACCGTGCCGTACAGGTGGTGGTTCAGGGCGGTATCGCGCACCGGCAGCGCGCTGCCCCTGCGGTAGACGATGTGGGGCACACCGGCGGTTTTGGCCGCGGGCCCGGCGGCCTTGAGGTCCGAGGGCAGGTTCATGAGCAGGGCGTGGACGCGCTCTTCTTTGAACAGTCGCGTCAACCTCAGCCGCAGCAGGGGGTTGAGAAAGGAAAGACGGCCCAAGGCCAGGGGGCGCGGGTCCAGACCGGGAACGCCTTGCGCCCGGGCCATAAGTTCCCCTTGGGGGTGGCAGAGAAACAGCACCCGCCAGCCGCGCGCGGCCAGTGCGGCGGCGGCTTCCAGGTGCCATTTCTCGCCTCCGCCCCAAGGGATATTGGTGTTGCAGAAGCAAACGGTGCGCATAGAAATCCGGTGGTGTCCTTTCTGAATGACACGTCCGCTTAGATTTTAATTTTATCGTCCGGCGGCAGGTCGCTGCGTTTGGTCATGCGCCAGCCGCTTTTGAACATCTGCAGCATGGTGTGGCGCATGGCCTCCGTACTGGTGGGGCCGATATCGGGCCGCATGCAGGCGGTGGGTCTGGGGTGGTTCTCATGGTGAGCGGCACAGGCGACGCAGTTGCCCCGGCGCGGGCATTCCCCGACGGGCTTGGGACAGGAGCATTCCTTCAGCATATCCAGGGCCATGGTCGTCTCCTTAGAGAAAGTGGTTGAGGGAACAGGCCGAAACGGTGCTTTCCTTGTACGCCATGAGCCGGGCGCGCACAATGCTGAAAAGGGACGGGAAGCGGGCGGCGTCAGCCGTCCAGGCCCACGGCGGCACACAGGGCCGCCACTTCGCGGGGGGAAAGGGCGCGCGCCTCGCCCGGCTGCAGGCTGCCCAGGGAAAGCGGCCCCTGTTGCACCCGGCGCAGGGAAAGGATGGTCAGGGAAAGGTCGCGGCACATGCGGCGTATCTGGCGGTTGACGCCCTGGTGCAGGGTCATTTCCAGCACCACGGCCCGGCCGGGCAGGAGCGCCACTTCCGCCGGAGCCAGGGTTTCGCCTTCGGCCAGGGTCATGCCGCTGCGCATCAAGTCCAGGATTTTTTCATCCGGCTGTTCGCGTAACCGCACATGGTAGACCTTGGGCAGGTGGTAGCGGGGGTGCGTAAGCCGCAGGGTCAGCTCGCCGTCGTTGGTGAGCAGCAGAAGGCCTTCGGAAAAATAGTCCAGGCGACCCACAGGATAGAGGCGCTCGTTTTTCCAGCTCGGCGGCAGCAAGTCCAGCACTGTGGTCCGGCCCTGCGGGTCCTTGGCCGTGGCCATGACCTGCACGGGCTTGTGCAGCATGAGGTAGGTAAAGCGTTCCGGCGACGCGCCCGGCGCGGGAAGGTCCACGGGCTTGCCGTCCACGGCCACGCTGTCCTGGCCGGGCAGCACGCGCAGCCCCAGTTCCGTGGCGGTCTGGCCGTTGACCGAAACCCGGCCCTGTTTTATGAGTTCGTCCGCCGCCCGCCGGGAACAGACCCCGGCCTGGGCCAGGGCTTTGTTCAGGCGCAGGCCCGCGTTTGTTTCGTTATCCGTCATGTGCTGTCCGCCTGAAGCAACTGAAGTATCCGCCTGGCTGCAAACGAGCCGTAAGTTTCAACCCTGTTGCGGGGTCCAGGGGGCTCAGCCCCCTTGCGGGTGCAGGGCAGCGCCCTGCTTTTATCTAAAATGGCTTCGACAAAATTGTCTTGGCTCTAGACCATCAGGTCTTTGTTCTTTGACACCAAAAGCTTGAGGCCAGCAAGGAGCCTGGGCAGCGCTTGGTTGTAGCGCCATTCGCATTCCTTGAGGTGGAGTTCGAAATTCCGCTTCACGCCATTAAACTTTGC
>JAVBNC010000092.1:0-12225 GCA_031551765.1 Desulfovibrionaceae bacterium | reverse complement strand
GGCAAAGTTTAATGGCGTGAAGCGGAATTTCGAACTCCACCTCAAGGAATGCGAATGGCGCTACAACCAAGCGCTGCCCAGGCTCCTTGCTGGCCTCAAGCTTTTGGTGTCAAAGAACAAAGACCTGATGGTCTAGAGCCTTCGTATTTAGGGAACAACTTCGGATCTTCAGTAAATACTCTGTCGTCAGTGAGCCCGAAATTGACTCCATCATTGGCAACCAGGTGGTAGTGCCGCGCCTTGCTGGATACGCCAAAAACAGAACCCAAGGGCATAGTCAGATCTCTTTCCAGCACCACAAAGTACTCGTGCTCCTGCCTGGGCTCTCTGCCCTCATTTTGCGCGATAATGGACTCTATCTCCGGCACGGGACTCTTCCCCGCCGCCGCGACCAGCGTGCCCCCGCCGTCATCTTCCGCATCTCGCTTTCGCTTAACGGCCGCATCCAGGCGGACATGCCGCTTCCCCCGCCCCCGCCGCTTGCGAACCGCCCCTCCTCATCCCGGCGCACCCTTGCCTCCTCGAAATTCTCCTTGCTCCATAAGCCCGTGGGGTCCACGCGGTTCACCGGGTCGTCCGCGCAGTAGTCGTAGAGATCCCCGTCGCCGCGCGTATCCCTGGCCGGGTCCGGCGCGGTGAAGCGGCCCACTTCCGGGTCGTAGTCCCGCCAGCCGAAGCGGACCAGGCCCGTGTCTCTATCCGCCAGCCCGCCCGCGAAGCCCACGGGGATGAAAAGCTGCGGGAAACTGTCGCTGACGGGCACGCCGAAGCTGCTGTAATCGCACACCTTCACGGCTTTCCCGAACGTGCCGGTCAGGACCTTTGGCGTGCCGACCTGGTCGCAGCCGCAGAGGTATTCCCGGGGCCGGAAGCCCGCCACCAGCGCGCCCACCGCGAGACGGGCGGACAGGCGTTCCGGCGGCAGGTCGCGCAGCGGCACGGCGGCGAGCGGCGGGCGGCTGAGACGCAGTTTGGCCAGCGCGCCGCCCGCGTCGTCGTCATAGAAGAGCTCGCAAATCAGGTTGTCTTCCCAGTTCAGGAACTTGCCGAGCCGCCAGGGCGAATCCCACTCGTATTCGCCGGTCAGCACGCCGTTTTTGAAGCGGCGGACGGGGTTGACGGGCGAGGCCGGGGCGTATTCGTAGCGAATCTCCGTGCCGTCCGGCAGGATGGCCGAATCCAGGGCCGTGCCGCCGTTATAGAAGAACTGGGTTGTGCCTTGGGAATTGCGGCGTTCGCGCAGCGCGCCGCGTTCGTCGTGGGCGTAGGTTGTGCGTCCGGCGAGGGTGAGGCGGCCCGCGCCGTCGTATTCCAGGTCTCCGGCGGTGTGGTATTCGCTCATGGTGCGGTAGGCGCAGGCGTAGTGGAAGCGCTGGCCTTGGGAGTTGTACCAGTAGCGTTCGAACTCCGCGCCGTCGCGGCAGACGGCTTGCAGGCGGCCGTCCGGGTCGTATTCGTAGTCAAAGCGGGTGGAATTTTGGCCGTGCGTCTCCGTTTTAGCGAGCAGTAAGCCGTTTGCGGCGTGTTCACAGGTTAAAGTGAGACTTGTATGATTAAAAATATCTTGTTGCGATAACGTCATAGTATTTCTCCAGTGTGGTGCAAACTGATGAAGGAAAGGCACGTTGCGTTGGCGTTCTTTAAGCGGGTGAGGGGGCGGCGCGGCGGCGCGTTCGCGTGTTTCTCCCGGCGCCTTTCCGCCTGGATCCCCCGGTCAGGCCGGGGGATGACGGGTAGAGAGCAGCGAAGACTCCCGTCCAGCGCGCATTCCTTCATAGTCCCCCTGTCAAAGTTTTTAGGGGAAGGGGAAGGAGTCCAGAGGAAGGGGAAACCCCCTTTTTACAAAAAGGGGGTTTCCCCTTCCTCTGGCCGCCGGAGGCATTCATTCTTCATCCCGCTCCGCCTCGTCCCCTTCCAGGTACTCCACGCCCGTCACTTCCTCCCGGCTTTGCTTGGTGTGCACCACGGCGCCGCAGTCCCGGCACAGGCGCTTTCTGTACACAAAGCCGGACGACGAGGCCACGCAATCGCGGTCCGCGCCCAGCCCGCCGGAGCAGATGGGGCACAGCGGCACGCGCCCCTTGAATTCCAGCCGTTCGGAAAGGTTGAAGTTCGCAAGCGGGCCCGGCGGCGGGACCGGGGACGCGGGAGAGGCGGGGGAAGCGGGCAGGGCGGCCAGGGCGTAGTTCATAATTTTTCCTTGTATTTCATAGTGATATCCGCAAATTCCGGCCTCAGCCTTCCAGGGTGAAGCCCGCCCGCTCCAGCTCCCCGCGTCCCGGCGGGCGGCGGCCGCCCGGCCAGCAGCGCGCATCCGAGCAGTCCGGGCACAGGGCCACGCCGCGCCCGCCGGGGCCTTCGTCCCCTTTGCGCCGCGCCAGCCAGAAACCCCGCCCGCCGCAAGCCGCGCAGCCCTCACGCCCCGGACGCGCGGGCTGTTCCGCGCGCCACTGCGGCCAGAGCACCACGGCCAGCTCCCGGCCCAGGTTGGAGGGCAGCTTTTCGTAGTCCTCCAAACGGACGGCCGCCCAGGCCATGAAGCTGTCCGGCAGCGGCTCCACGCGTCTCCACACGGCCGCTATCATCTCCTTGCCCGGAAAAGCCTTGCCGTGCGCCGCGAACACGGAACCAAGGCCGTCTTTGAACGCCGTTACGGTCATGAACAAGCTCCTTTTGGGGCGGGGGTTGCGGTTGCGTGACGCCCGGAGGCTTCGCCAAAATCGCTTTTGATACGCTCTGCGCTGGCGTCGAACTTGTACTCATGCTCGAACTCGGCCCAGGCGCGTTCGCTGGCCATTTCCGCGAAGGTTTTGGGTTCCGGGCCGCTCCGTCCGCTTTGTCCGGGCTGTCCGCGCAGGGCTTCGCGGTTGGCCAGCTTGTTTTGCTCGCGGGCCAGCCAGGCGTTGACAAAACGGGGCATGTCGCTGCGGGGCCGCCGGGCCGGGTTGGAAACCAGCCAGGCCCGTATGCTTTTAAGCTCGCGCGCCACGTCCACCAGGGGGCAGGCTTCCGCCCAGATATCGAAAAGCTCCTGGGAGACGGCGTATTCGCGGGCCTTTTCCCTGGCGGCGCTTTTAAGCGGCAGCAGGAACAGGGGCGGAGCGGCGGGCGCGGGGACGGCCGGAACGCCGTCGCGGCGCAAAAGACTGGGCGCTTCCCTGGGCGGTTCAGTGATGGGTTCTTGATAGATTAGGCCGCCGTTTCCGGCGGGGGAGGGGTCCGTTTCCGGCGGGGGAGGGGGGGCTTTCCGGACGGGGGCGGCTCCGTTTCCGGCGGGGGTGGCGTTTCTGGTGGGGGCGTCTTCACGCCGGGCCACGCCGGAAAGGGTGTACACGTAGCCGCGCCCGCTGCTCTCGCGCCGGGAGAGCAGCCCGGCTTCCGCCAGGACCGCGAGGCAGGCGCGCACGGTTTTGATGTCCAGGCCCGTGTCGCGGCGCACGCGTTCCATGGAAGGCCAGCAGGTGTTGTCTTCCCCGGCGCGGTCCGCAAGGGAGAGCAGCACGAGTTTTTGCGCGGGCCGCAAACCTTGGCGGCTCCAGGCCCAGCGGGTGGCGTCCAGGCTCATGTGGGGTCCTTCCTTGATTCTTTGATGGTTTCGCGGAAAACAACCTCGTCCGGATGTTCGGAATATAAATATTGCGAAATGAAATAAAAGACAAGGGTAATTTCAAAAAAGGGTTTGACATTATTCCTAAGTGAAATACAGAGAAAGTATGAAGACCAAAACGCAGGTGCGGGCCAATACCGTGACCGGCAAATCGCTTGCGTACTGGCTGAGGAAAACCGGTACGCGGCAGGCGGAGCTTGCCGAAAAGACCGGAATATCGCAGCCGCACATTTCCCAGATGGCCAGCGGCCAGAAAAACATCAATGCGGAGTTTCTGGAGCGCATTTGCGAGGCCTTCGGCATTTCGCTCCCGGATTTTTTCGCCTGCGAGAGCGCGGAAGAGCCGGAAATCGTCTTCGTGCCGCTGGTGCGGGCCCGCCCCCGCGCGGGCACGGGCGGCCTGGAAACCGACGGCGACGAAGCCGGCCGCTACGCCTTTCACGCCTCCTTTCTGGAACGCAAGCGCGGCAGCGTCCTGACCATGCGCCTCTTTGTGGTGGAAGGCGACAGCATGGAACCCACGCTGAAAAGCGGCGACATGATCATGGTCAACACCTCCGACGAAGCGCGCCACGTAATCACTGGAAATATCTACCTTTTGCGCATGGGCGACGAGCTGATGGTCAAGCGCCTGGAAACGCGGCTGGGCGGCGTGCTGCTGGTGCGTTCGGACAACCCGGCCTACGAGGACATACCCGTGCAGAAAGACGAAGTGGACGGCGAGGTGGAGGTGTTCGGGCGCATGGTCTGGAGCTGCCGGGAGTATTAGTTCTGGCGTAATTCGCTGATTTTACAGCGTATTGCCGCGTGAGGGACGGGCGGGAGCCCCGCTCCCTCCGCAAGTCAGCCTGAGCGTGGCGAAGGATCCCTCTTGCTGTCTTTCACCCCTCCAGACATCGGCGGACGTTGCCGCGCCGCGCTTCGCTTCGCACCGCCAGAGCATTTCATCTGAATAGATATTTTCAATGACGAAATGCCCTAAAACTCAAGTCCCGAAGTTTTCTAAAATCCCGCATAATTCCACTGTCAATATCGCTGTTGGAAATTATTCTTGCATATTATTTCAAATTGAAATATATTTAAACCGCCAGGACGGGAAAGGCCCGCGCGCGGAGGCTCTTAAAAGCCCTGCGCGCGGGCATGAACGGCCCCGGCTCCCGCCGGGCGGCAGGGAGGAATCGAAAGCGAGCCGGGGCGCACGCCCACAACGGCGGCCGGTAGAGCCCGCGAACGAGGCCCGGCGGGAAAGCAGGAAAAAAACCAAAGGAACCCGCCATGAACCCCGAATTCCACCGCTGCGTGTACTGCGAGCACCTGGCCAGCCTGGACCGCTGGACCGACGCCTGCGCGGAGGCTTTCCAGGCCGCGCGGGACGCGGGGCTGCCCGTGGCGGGGCGCGCGCTGAACGGCCGCGCGCTGTTGCCGCTGGATATCAGCGGCGAGGAGGCGGGGCGTTTGTGCGGGGCCTTTTCGCTGCTGCCCCGCAAGGCCCTGGCCCGCGAGTTCTGCCGGGATTTGGCGGAAGCGGCCTACGCGGACGACGAGGATGACGGCCGTCCTGACGCCTGTCCTGACGCCTGTCCTGGCGGCCCCCCGCCCGCGCCGCTTTCCTTCGCGCCGGGCGTCCCGGCGGGGTTTGGGGCGTAGTTTCCGGGCCGGGCCGACGTTGCGAATGAAGAGCCCCCTCTCCGGATTTTATGCCGGGGAGGGGGATCTTTTGTGGCGGGCGGGGGCTTCCGGCCCACGGTCCCGCCCGGCCCGCCCCTTTCCGGTATGATACGCATGGGGCTTTTGTTGCGCCCGCCGCTATGCTAGAAAGCCAGACACGCGGCACGGCGCGCCCCGCGCCCCGCCAGGGGAGCCCCAGACGCCCGCCGCGCAAGATTTTTGCCGCCCGCGCGGCCCCAGGAGCACCCATGCCCCGTTTCGCCCCCCGCCCCCCGCTTTTTTCCGCGCCCGGCGGCGCTTTCCGCGTTCCGGCCCTGCTGGCGCTGCTCGCGCTGCTGCTCGCGTCCGTCCCGGCCTTTCCGCAAGCTTCCCTGGCCGCGCCTTCCGGCAACGCCGCCCAGAACGCGAGCCAACCCGCGCCCGCGCCGGATTCCCTGGCCCAGGTCTGGAGCGCCCGCACCGAAGACCTGGCGATTCTGGCCAAAGAGGCCGCTTCCCTGCGCGCCAGCGCGGAAATAATGGCCGCCCCGCTCACGGCGGCCATGCAGGACGCGCGCACGCAGATAGTGCGGCTTTCCGGGCTGTTCCAGGCTTCGCGCGGGCACCCGGCGGAGCAGGTGGCCCTGGTGCAGCAGATGCGCCAGCTTTCCGGGCGGCTTGCCCGCGGGATACGGCCGCTGGAAGAGATGGCGGGGGCCATCAATTTGCGCCTGGAAGAGGTGGCGGGCCTGCAGCGCGACCTGGACAGCCTGGTCAGGGAAAGCGCGGCGGACGGCGCCCTGCCGCGCGCCCCGCTTGAAGGCGCGGCGGAACAGCGCGTCTACGCCCGCACCCTGCTGGACGCCAAAGCCAAGCTGACGGCCGCTTCCGACCGGCTGGACAAGATACTGGCCCCGGCCAAGTCCACGGCGCAGCGCGTGGACCAGACCCTGAAAAATACGGAAGGCAGCCTCCCGGCGGCCTGGAAAAGCTACTACCTTACCCCTTCCGGCAACGACCTGGACGCGCTGACGGCCACCCCGGCGCTGTTGGGGGAATGGGCTTCCTCTTTGCGCTCGCGGCTGCGTTTCGCCTGGCCGCAGAGCGCGGACGAACGGCTGGAAGCGCTCAAGGGCTTCGCGGCCACGGCGGCCATTATGGGGCTGATCAGCTTTTTGTTCCTGCGCGGGGCGCGGGTTCTGGCCAAGCGCTGGCACCAGGCCTGCGCGGAAGTGCTCAAGGGTTCCTGGGTCTGGGCGGCGGCGGGCGTTTCCGTGCTGGCGGCGGCTTCCAGCCCTTACGGCAACGTGTATTCGGCCTTTTTGTTCGCGGGTTCGCTTATGGTCATCGCGGGCATCGCGGCGTTGAGCTGGCGGCTGCGCATGGCGGCCCGGCCCGCGCTGAAAAACAAGCCTTCCCCGCTTATCCGGCTGTTTCCGGCGGCGGCCTGCGGCGTGGCCATGCTGTTTTCCGACCTGCCCACGCGGGTGCTCGGCTTCGGCTGGGGGCTGACCATAGCGCTGTTCCTGGCCTGGGCCTTCCACCTGGGCCGCAAGAGCACCCTGGACCCGGCCCTGCCTTTTCTGGAACGCTTTTCCTACCGCTGCGCCCTGTGGTTCGGGCTGGCATCTCTGCTGGTGACGCTGGCGGGTTACGCGCGCCTGGCCATTCTGCTGTTCATGCTGCTCTTCGCCCTGGTGAACATTCTGACCCTGGGCGCCGCCCTGACGGCGCTGCTGGAAAGCCTGTCCGCCAGCCTGTGGAACAAGGAAAAGTTCCCGGTACGCCACGCCGTGGCCGCCGCCGCTTCCATACCCGTGGCCTGGGTCGTCTCGCTTCTGTGCGCGCCGCCCTGGGTCTGGGCCGTGCCCGGCGCGGACTATTTCCTGCGCCTGGCCGCCACCACCCACTACACCGTGGGCGACGCCAGTTTGGACCTTTCGCGGGCCTTTGTCATCATTCTGCTGTTTTTCCTGTTCCGCTCCTTCGTCTCTTTGAGCCACACGTCCCTGGACCATCTGCCGGAACACCTGCCGCACGTGGAGCCGGGCGTCATACCGCCTTTGCGCGCCATGGCCGGGTACGCGCTGTGGGCGCTGTTCGGCCTTGTCGTTCTGGGCCTTCTGGGGGTCAACTTCACCAGCCTGGCCGTGGTGGCCGGGGGCCTTTCCGTGGGCATAGGCATAGGCATGCAGAACGTGTTCAACAACCTGACCAGCGGCCTGATGCTTATTTTCGGCCGCACCATTCTGGTGGGGGACGTTGTGGACGTGGCCGGGGTTTCCGGCACGGTCAAGGCCATTAATATCCGCTCCACCACCATTGAGACGCCGGAACGCGCCCTGGTGTACGTGCCCAACTCCGCCATTATGGCCGGGCAGTTCAGCAACTGGACGCGCAACAGCCGCATGGTGCGGCGCGGCATTATGGTGGGCGTGGCCTACGGTTCCGACACCGAACAGGTGAAGGCCCTCTTGCTGGAAGCCGCCCAGAAACAGGAGCACGTGCGCAAAACCCCCGCGCCCGCCGTGCTGTTCACCAATTTCGGGGCCAGTTCGCTGGATTTCACGCTCAACGTGTTCATAGACAATATCGACAACGCGCTGGGCACGCTTTCGGCTATCAGATTCGAGATAGAAAAGAGCTTCCGCGAGGCCGGGATAGAGATACCCTTCCCGCAGATGCAGCTGCACATGCCGGGGAAAGGCGGTTCTGTCGAAGCCAATTAGATGGCATGCCTCCGGCGGCCAGAGAGGGCGCCGCCCTCTCCGGACTCACCCGCCAAGGGGCGCGCCCCTTGGAACCCGTTCAGGGCCGCGCGTGGGCAAACACCGGAAGCCCGTGTTTGCCGGTTGACTTTTCCCGGCGCGGGTGTATGTACTTTTGTATCAGTCCGCGCTGCGCCTAGTCTCCAACTTTGGGGATGCGAATATCAGCGCGGCTTTTTTTACCCCGGACCGCCCATGCCGCTTGTCCCGTTCACAAAACCACCGTGTTCCCCATCCCATCTTGTGGGGCTGATGCTGGCCCGTGGCTTGGTTATTCCGGACAGGCCGCGCGCGGAAAGACACATACAAACCGTTGGCTATTACCGCCTTATGGGCTACGGCAAACATTTCTTTGATGCCGCCGCCCAGCGCTTTGCCCCTGGAACACACTATGAGCATATCTGGGCGGCATATAAATTCGACAGAAAACTCAGACTGTTAACCCTGGATGCCATAGAGCGGATTGAGGTGGCCGTACGCGCCGCCATGTCAAACGTGATGTGCATGGCGCACGGGGCGCATTGGTTCATGGACGCATCGGTATTTACCGCGCCGGACGATGCGAAAGACTTTTGCGCCGCTCTTGCGGCGGAGTTGAAAAGCAAGAAAAACGAAATCACGAAACATTACTACGGAAAATACAGCACGCCGCAGCTTCCCCCGTCATGGATGGTTATGGAGTGCATATCCATGGGCGCCTGGGTCAAAATTCTTGGAAAGCTGAAGCAGGCGGAGCAAAAACGCATAGCCTCCGCTTTGGGGATCAACCATGTTTCCCTTGTTTCCTGGGCCGCCTCCCTCTCCTGGACCAGAAACGTTTGCGCGCACCACGGCGTTTTGTGGAACCGCATCATCATGCGCCCGCCCAAGACCCCCCTTCCCGCCATGGCCTACCCAAGCATAGCGGGCAAGGAGAGTTCGTATTTCGCCACGGCCGTCATCACCTATGGCCTGTTACAACGCATTGTCGCCAGGTCCACCTGGGCGCGGCGGCTTGAAGGGCTTTTGACGGAATTTCCTTTGGTGGATGCCGCTGCCATGGGGTTCGCCACGGGCTGGGAACGCGACCCCTTTTGGGCATGAGCCCGGGGATATGGGGATTACGCCCCCCCCCCGCACGCCGACGGCCGGTCCCTTGCGGAACCGGCCGTCCTGTTTTGCAAAGCGCCCCGCGCCGCTTACCCGAAAGCGAACACCCCGTCCGTGCCAATGCTTACGCCCAGCCCGCCCAGGCCCGCCAGCACCACGGCCTGCGAGGTTATAGTGCCGCCGGTGCTGGAGTTGCCGTCGTAAATCAGCAGGGCGTCCGCGCCGCCCGCGCTTGCCGTGAATTCGTGGGTTCCGGCGCTATACGTGCCGCGCGCCAGTTTGGCGGCGTTGTCGCCCACGCTAAGGGCGGCAATGCTGGTCACGGCCGCCCAGGCGCCAAGGTTCCATTTTTGGCTCTCCACGCCGTGCGCCGTGCCCGTGAAGTCCAGCACCCGCAGCGCGGCCCCGGCGGCCAGGCCGGTGATGACGTCAAAGCTCGTGGTGCCCACGGTTTCCACGCCCGGCGCGCTGAACGTGCCGGAATCGATTACATACTGCCGCACGCGCACCGCGTTGCCGCCCAGGTCCAGGTAGTCCGCGCCCGAGCCGCCCTCGATATCCCCGCTTATGCTCACGCCCGGGGCCAGGATGATGCGGTCGTTGCCGGGGTTGGCCCTAATGGCGACGGGGTCGCTGCCGCCGCCGCTGACCGTGCCGCCGTTGATAGTGATCACGTCGGCCCCGCCGCTGGTATAAATACCGTAGTCGCTGTCGCCGCTGACCGTGCCGCCGTTGACCGTGACCGTCTGGCTGCCGTTGTCAAGGTAGATGCCGGAGGTGCTGCCGCTGACCGTGCCGCCGTTGACCGTGACCGTGTGGCTGCCGTTGACAAGGCCTATGCCGTAGCCGGTGA
This sequence comes from Desulfovibrionaceae bacterium, assembly GCA_031551765.1. GTDB lineage: Bacteria > Desulfobacterota > Desulfovibrionia > Desulfovibrionales > Desulfovibrionaceae > JAVBNC01. The sequence goes on along the minus strand of JAVBNC010000092.1, from coordinate 2,261 downwards.
GGCCATCGCCCCGGACCGTGCCGCCGTTGACCGTAACCTGGGTGCCGCCGCCGTCGGCGTAAATGCCGAAGCCGCCGTCGCCGAAGCCGCTGACCGTACCGCCGTTGACCGTGACCGTGTTGGCGCCGCCGCCCAGGTCCATGCCGAAGATGATGCCCGCGCCGCTGTTGGCCACGCTGCCGCTGTGGATGGTGAAATTGTCCGCGCCCGCGCCCGTGCCGCCGGTTATGCCGCCGGTGACAAAGGTGTGGGCCAGTTCCAGGGTGTTCGCGCCGCTGCCCAGGTTTATGCCGTTGGTGACCAGAAGCCGCCCGGCGTGCTCCGTGTCGCTGTTGCCGGAAATGACAAGGCGGTCCTCACCGGCAACACCTAAGACCCTGTGGATGCTGACGTCGCCCGTCACGCCCGCGTCCAGGCGGATGACGTCGTCGCCGCCGCTGGCCCCGTTCAGGAAGATGAGGGTCATGGCGGCGGCGCTGTGCCCGTCGTACAGGGTAAAGGTGTCGTTGCCGCTGCCGCCCTCGGCGCCCACGGCGTTCGCGCCCAGGCGGATGTCGTTTCTGGCCGTTGTGCTGCCGGTGATGCCGTGCCCGCCGGCGAAGAGCCGGGTATCCAGCAGCAGCACGGCGTCCGTGGGCGAGGTGGCGGCGGATGCGTACAGGGGATAGCCGGAGGTGAGCGCGACGCCCGCACCGGGTTGAGCCGATTCGCCGGTCAGGATCATGCTGCCGTCCGTATTCACCGTGACCGAGGAGCCGGTCAGCGCCACCTGGCCGCTAACGATCACAGGGGTGCCGCCGCCGTCCGCCGCCTGAATGCCCACGGGGGCCACGTAGTCCAGGCCCGCCACCCAGGCTATGCCCACCTGGGTGACGCCGTCGGCGCCGAAGATTTTCTGGAGAACGCCGCCCTGGGCCGTGTTGCTGGCGAGAGCGAAGGAGAGGGTTTTCTGCGGGCCGTACGCGTCGCAATAGTACAGGGTGGTGCCGTTGGTGCTGAGATAGTAGTCGCCCGCGACCCATGTGCCGGGAGAGGTCTCGTCCGGCTTCGGCGTGATCAACCCCTTGAGGAACAGCACGTCCCTGACGCCTCCGCTGGGGTTGGTTACGATGATCTTGGACCAGTTGTCCAGGGCGCTGATGTTCAGGGTCACGTGCTGCGCGTGGTCGGCCCCCAGGTCCAGGATTTCAAATCCCCCCACCGCCATGCCGGAAAGGTCCAGGTCCCCCCGGCCGGTTACGGCCAGCACGTCCGTTGCGCCGGGGATGTTGCCGCCGTTGTAATCGCCGTGCATGCCGCTGATGCCGGAAACGTCGACCCCCACGGCCAGGCTTACGGTGTCGTCGCCAGCGCCGCCGGCGATTGCGCCGGCGATTGCGCCGGTGATGAAGCCGCCGCTGATGGTGATGCTGTCGTCGCCGTAGTTGGCGTAGATGCCGCCATTAATGACCGCGTTGCCGGACACCGTGATGATGTCCTTCTGGCCGCCGCCGATGATGGCATCCGTGCCGTCGCCCACCACGGCGTTGCCGGAAACGGCGATGGTGTTCTCTCCCTCGCCGAGGTTAAAGTAGCCGTTTACCGTGCCGCCGTACATCGTGACGCTGTCGTTGCCGCCGCCGCCGCCGATTCTGCCGGTAAAATTGCCGCCGCCCGCCAGGGTAAGGCTGGTCCCGTTCTGGCTGAGGTACACGTTGTTGACCCCCGCCGTGTCCGTCAGGGTCAGGGGGCGGGCGTAGGTTCCTTCCAGGTAAATGACGTCATTCAGGCCGCCGCCGGTGTAGGCCGTGGCCCCCGTGCCCAGGTGGACGGAGTTGCCCGCGTTGCCCGCGCCTTTCACGCTGTGGGCCGTGGTAAGGGCGGCGGTATCCAAGGTCAGGGTTCCCGTGCCGGCAACGGCGGAGGCGTCCAGCAGGCCGTTCGGAGCCAGCGCGCCCGCCGGGGCGCTGCCGCTCCGCGTGCCGTAGGTGCCCGCCGCGTCCGGGTCAATGGAGCCGTCCGCTTTGAGCTTCAGGCCGGAGCCCGCGTCCAGGGTGGTGTTGGTCACCGCAATGCCGCCGGGGGCCAGGCCGTCCGCCGCGATGACGATGCCCGGCACGGGAGGCGGCGGGGTGTCGCTTTCAAAGTTGTTCTGCTTGGACGGGTCCACGGTGATGGAAGGCGGCAGGTCGGACTGCCTGACCTTGTGCACGCTTGCGTCCGTCAGCGCGGCGTCCGTGTACAGAAAGACCCGGTCGTGGGTGGCGCTGAAGGTGTTGTCC
>JAVBNC010000072.1:0-8480 GCA_031551765.1 Desulfovibrionaceae bacterium | reverse complement strand
AGAAGAGTACTATCCCTGGCCCAAAATCGTCCTTTTCCTTGCCAGGGAGCAAAACCCATCTTTTTAAAACAGTCCCGGTTTTGTCCATGAAAGAACCGTGCCAACCCGGAAAGGGAAAAAGCGATAAAAAAACCGGGGAGGTTGCCCTCCCCGGCCGGTCTGAAAACCGCTTGGTATGGCTGTTAATACATGGTCCCGTGGGCCGTGCGGGCGATCAGGTCGTTCTGCAGGTCCGGGGAAAGGTCCACAAAGTAGGCGCTGTAGCCGGCTATGCGCACGATGAGGTTGCGGTACTTGTCCGGGTCTTTCTGGGCGGCCACCAGGGTTTCCTTGTTGATGACGTTGAACTGCACGTGCCACAGCTTCAGGTCGCAGAAGGTGCGGATGAAGGAGACCATCTTCTTGGTGCCGTCGTCGCCTTCCAGGGACTTGGGGGTGAACTTGATGTTCAGCATGCGGGCCGCGCGGTCGCGGTAGCCGTAGTTCTTGGTGTGGTAGTTGGAGAGCAGTACCGCCGTGGGCCCCATGACGTCCGCGCCGTGGGAGGCGGAAGTGCCGTCGGAAAGCGCCGTCCAGGCCCTGCGGCCGTTGGGGGTGGCGGAAACCACCTTGCCGAAGGGCACGTGGGAAGTGAAGGGCACGTAGCGCACGTCGTTGTGCATGCCCAGTTCGGCGGAGTATTTCTTGCCGTATTCCACGGACAGGAGGTCGATATCCTTGGCGATCACGTCGGCGTAAGGATCGTTGTTGCCGTAGCAGGGCGCGGACTTGAGCAGCGCGCGAACGTCTTCCTTGCCTTCAAAGTTGCAGGCCAGGGCGTCCAGCACCTGCCGCATGGTCAGCTTCTTGTCTTCGAACACCAGCTTCTTGATGGCCGCCAGCGAATCCACCACCGTGCCGTAGCCGATGTATTCGAAATAGCCCAGGTTGATGCCTTCGGGAATTTGCGGGGTGTGCAGGTCCAGGCAGTACTTCATGCACAGGTCGTGCATGGCGGAACCCATGGGCTGCGCGAAATGCTGAGCCCGCAGCTTGATGATCAGATACTGCTGCATGAAGGCGGTTCTGAGAAAGAGCATGTGCTGGGCCTTGTAGGCTTCCCAGAACTGCTCCCAGGTCTTGAACTTGGTCACGTCGCCGGTTTTCAGGCCCAGTTCCCTGCCGGGGAATTTTCTCATCTGGCCGTTGTAGAGCGCCATTTCCAGGGCCGCGCCGAAGTTGATGTACGCGCCGCCGCTGGTGTAGGTGTCCCGGTTGGGCATGCGGGCTTCCGTGCAGCCGGAAACCGCGTAGTCGTACGCTTCTTCAAAGGTCGCGCCCTTGGAGACGTACAGGGGGATGACCTCTTCGTCGTTGATCAGCTTGGGGAAGCCGGAGCCTTCCTTGATGGTTTCGGCAACTTCCCACAGGAAGCGCTCGGGCGAGCGGGAATGGATGCGCGCCGCCAGGTCCGGGTAGTGCATGGGGAATTCGCGCTTGGATTTCAGGAACAGGTAGCTCAGCTCGTTGGTGGCGTCGGCGCCTTCCGGGGTCTGGCCGCCTATGGTCACGGCTTCCCAGTGGGCGTAGCCTTCATTGATGGCGCCGCCGGCCGGGGAAATGTACATGTCGATGAACTGGGCCATGCCCACCCACATGCATTCCAAGAGCTCAATGGCCTTTTCGTCGTTGAGGCGGCCTTCCAGAATGTCTTTCCTATAGAGCGGGTAGAAGTACTGGTCCATGCGGCCGTTGGAAATGATGGTCCCGGTCTTTTGCTCCAGGCGGGAGAACATCTGCACGAACCACTGGGACTGCACGGCTTCGTAGAAGGTGCGGGCCGGGTTGGCGGGCACGTGTTCGCAGTTGGCGGCGATAGCCAGCAGTTCCTGTTTGCGGGCGGGGTCCTTTTCCTTCTTGGCGAGAGAGCGGGCCAGTTCCGCGTGGCGCTTGGCCCACAGGATAATGGCGTCGGACACGATGACAATGGCTTCCAGGAAGGGTTTTTTCTCGCAGCTGTCCAGGGGGCTGTCCGGGTCCAGGGCGGCCAGCTTTTCTTCCGCCTCGGCCTTGAGGCCGTTGAAGCCGCGCTTCAGGACCTTTTCATAGTCGTGCACCCACTGGATGGAGGAGCGGAAGGACGAGGTTTCATTGACGATAAAGCGGGAGACAAGCCCTTCGTCATCGTCGTAGGTCAGTTTGTGCACGTCAGGGGGCAGCGCGGCGTTCAGGGCTTCGTGGTAGGTTTTGCCCTTCCAGTAGGGGGCTATTTCCTCCACCACGATACGGGCGTCTTCCTTGGAGATGGTGGCGGGCGATTCCTTGCGGCTGGGCAGGTCTTTCACCGCGGCGTCCAGGAAATCGCCGTCCAGTTCCGGGTACAGAATGCCGTAGCGGCCCGGCATGCCCACGCGGCCGGCCAAAAGCTGGTGCGGGTCTATATATACTGTGATGTTGGCCGCGATATGGTACATGGCCTTGGCCCAGCGCAGCACCAGGGGCTGGCCCTCGGTTTCCTTCATGGACTGGGTGAAGTAGCGGGCGCGTTCCACGTCAATGGCCGGCCGCAACCCTTCAAACTCTTCCAGAATGGTGAACACGCGCTGGTGGGATTTGCGGAAACGGTCTTCTCTGCCCGCCATTTTGTCCTGCAAGCGTTGCTCATGGGGGGACAAGGTTTCGCAGCATTGGATCGTGGTCATGGCTTGCTCCTCCGGATCGCCGGGATGGGTATGATCGCGCCGAGACGGCGCATATAGGACTATGGGTACCCATGCACTATCATTTACCGTGCCAATGTTGTTTTTTTGTAAAAATATTGATAAATCAGGATGATATCTCTGGAAGTCTCCAGCGGCCCCACGCGGGTCGATGCGATTCCGCAACCAGCAACTGGCCGCGTCGCGGTGGTATTGCAGGAATATTTTGTAGGCTGGTGAATTTATGGGGAAAATGGTAGCGATGCAAAAATGCATCATCCCCGGAAGTTGTGCAGGAGTGCAGCATACCCCCAGCATTTCATCCCGGACAAGGGGATGGTGCAAATGTGTTGTTGCAAAAACGCACAAACAGAATAGTGATAAATTTCACTTGTGGGAGATGCTGTTAATAACAGTGATTGTTAGTCTGATGTAAAATTGCAACATAAGGGGCGTTTTGGGTCCGATCCCGCTTCCTCTTGGAGCGCGGCGGCGCGAAAAAAACGGGGGGCTTTCAGAACGGCTCTTCTGCCGCAGGGCATGCCGGGTTTTGGTATTTCTTTTGCTGTAAAATTGCCACACGACACCGGGGGCTTGTTGCATAAAAGCCCCGGATTTCCGGAGGCGGGCTTGCAACAAGGCCCGCGCGGACGCCAGCTCCACGGCAGCGACAAAGCTGTTTGAGAATACACGGCAAATGTTTGCCTCTTCCCCATCCAAACCTTCGGGAGGTTCTCGCATGAAGCGTCTCAGTCTGTTCTGCGCCCTGCTGGTGATCGTTTTCTCTTTGGGGGCGGGCCCGGCCCGGGCCGAAAAATTCACCATCGGCTTCCAGCCTTATGACACCATTTCCTACCAGGTCATCGTCAACGCCGAACTGGGGCTGTGGAAGAAGTACGTTCCCGCCGGGACGGAGTTCGAGTTCATGCCCGCCCTGCAGGGCACCGTGGTGGCCAACAACATGCTGGCCGGCAAAGCCGTGGTGGGCCACATGAGCGTTATGCCCGCCACCATTCTCTGCTCCAAGGACAAACAGGCGGAAATCAAAATGGTGGCAACGAGCGGCATGTCGGAAGGCACCCGCTGTTCGCTGGTTCTGGTGCGTAAGGACGCCCCCCAGTTCAAGAGCAACGAAGAGCTGGCCAAGTGGCTGAACGGCAAAGTTATCGCCGCGCCCAAGGGCAGCGCTTCCGACCAGTATCTGCGCCGCTTCTTTGAGAAGTATAACGTCAAGCCCGGCGAATACCTGAACCAGTCCATTGAGGTTATCGCCACCAACTTCCGTATCGGCAAGCTGGACGCGGCTTCTCTGTGGGAGCCCACCCTTTCCCGTATCGCCACCGACGTGGGCGAAGGCATTGCCCGCATCGTGGCCGACGGCCGCGCCTGCGACAACCCGGACCTGGGCATTGTGGTCATGCGCGCCGACTTCATGAAGAAGTACCCGGAAGTGGCCAAGGGCTACATGCGTTCCGAACTGGAATCGCAGCGCTACCTCATGGACCCCGCCAACCAGGTGAAGGTCATTGAGATGGTTTCCAAGTACGCCACCGGTATCCCCAAGAAGGTGCTGTGGTACTCCATTTACGGTCATGTGCCCTCCAGCAGCACCAACATGACCCGCGAATGGAAGTCCTACTACTTCAACGACAAGGAACGCGCCAATATCGCCACCGTGGCTCCTTTCCTGTTCAAGGAAAAAGTCATTGCCGTGGACAAGCTGAAGGACGGCACCGTGGACGATTCCCTGGCCCGCCAGGTGTTCAAGGAAGCCGGCTACAAGCCCGTGGCCCCTGACGCGACCCTGGGCTACATCAAGGGCGGCCTGCCCAAGGACTGCCCGTTCAAAGACTAAAGCAAACGGCCGCCGTGGGCGCGAAAGCGCGCCCGCGGCGGTTTTTCAAGGCGCCTGACGGCGCCGGGCGACCTTTGACCGGGAGGATTCCCTTGTCTACCCCCACCACCACCCCCAACGGCGAATGCCTGGAAATAAGCCCCTTCCGGCTGACCTGCATCCGCTTCGCGGACTGGCTGAAAAGTCCCTCGCCTTACTACAGCCTGCTCGGCCTGTTCGGCTTTGTAGCGGTCTGGTACGTGCTGACGGAATATTTCAACCTGCCCCTGTTCAACAAATTGCCCGGTCCGGCGGCCAGCCTGCAAGAGCTGCTGTCCAAGGACCCCATTTACGGCATTTCCGTGTACACGCCCGACTTCTACCACCATATCGGCGTCAGCATCTGGAGGGTGTTGCAGGCCTTTGTGCTGGCCACCGCGCTGGGCGTGCCCGTGGGGCTGTTCATGGGCTGGAAAAAAACCTTCAAAGACTACACCTTCCCCCTGCTGGAAGTGCTGCGGCCCATCCCCATGCGGGCCTGGGTGCCGCTGTCCATTCTGATGTGGCCCGGCCGGGAGGCCTCCATCATCTTTCTGACCTTTCTGGGCTCTTTTTTCGCCACGGTGCTGAACACTTTGCTGGGCGTGGAATCCATCGACGAGGTCTACTTCCGGGCCGCATCCTCCCTGGGCGCGAAACCGCGCCAGGTGTTCATGAAAGTCATTCTGCCCGGGGCGCTGCCCTTTATCTTCACGGGGCTGCAAATCAGCATGGGTTTCGCCTGGTTCTCGCTGGTGGCCGGTGAAATGCTGGCCGGCGAATTCGGGCTGGGCTACCTGATCTGGAACTCTTTCATCCTGGTCCAGTACCCCGTCATCATTATCGCCATGGTCACCCTGGGCGTGGTGGGTTCCCTGAGCAGCGTCATTATCAGGCTGGTGGGCGACAGGCTCATGCAGTGGAAAGTACGGGAGGCGGCACGATGAGCGCGGTTCCGCAAATACAGGAAAGAGGGCGGATCAGCATCCGCAACGTCAGCAAAATCTACGACCCGGACGGGGCCAGGGTGCTGGCCGTGGACAACTGTTCCATGGAGATAGAAGCCGGGGAATTCTGCGTGGTGGTGGGTCCTTCCGGCTGCGGCAAGACGACGCTCTTGAACGCCATTGCGGGCTTTCACGGCATTACCGACGGCGAAATCCACCTGGACGGCGAGCTTCTGTGCAACGGCGAATGCACGCCGGAACCGGGTTCGGACCGCATCGTGGTCTTTCAGCACGGGGCGCTGTTCCCTTGGATGACCGTGCTGGAAAACGTGGTCTTCGGCCCCACCATGCAGGCCACCATGTCCGAGAAGGAAGCCAGGGACAAAGCCCACTACATGCTGGGCCAGATGGGCCTGATGGGCATAGCCGGCAACTACCCCAGCGAAATTTCCTCCGGCATGCGCCGCCGGGTGGAAATTGCCCGGGCCATGATGAACGACCCGCGCGTGCTGCTGCTGGACGAACCCTTCCGGGCCATGGACGCGCTGACCAAGACCGTGGTGCACCAGTTCCTGCTGGACGTGTACGACAGAAGCAAAACCACGGTGTTTTTCATCACCCACGACCTGGAAGAGGCCATTTTCCTGGGGAGCAAGGTCTACATCATGACCACCCGTCCGGCCACCATCAAGAAGGTGCTGGACGTGAACATACCCCGCCCCCGCGACTTCCGCGTGCTTTCCTCGCCGGACTACCTGCGCCTGAAGGAAGAATGCATCGCGGCCGTGCACGAAGAGGCCCTGAAAGCCTTTAAGGCCGGCGAGCGGGAAATGTAGGGAGAAACATATGTCACAACAAGCAATAGCGGCAAACACCACCTGTTTCTCCTGGGAACGCTGCAAAAAGCAGGTCCTCAACATCTCCTTCGCGCGCGGTATCGTCTCCATCGTGGGCTTTACCGTGTTCTGGGAATTCTGCACCCGTTTCGGGCTGCCCATTATCGGCAACGTGCCCGCGCCCACGGAAGTGCTGCGCTCCCTCTGGGTGCAGCTGCACGAGCTCTACTACTGGCTGTCCTGGAAAGACAGCATGATCCGCATCCTCACCGGTTTCGTGGTGGCCCAGATCCTGGGGGTGCCGCTGGGCCTTTTGCTCGGCGCCAACCGCGTGGCCCGCGAAACCATCTATCCCATCTTTGAAATCATGCGTCCCGTGCCGCCCCTGGCCTGGGTGCCCGTGTCCGTCATTTTCTGGCCCACCCCGGAAATGAGCATGATGTTCGTGACCTTTCTGGGCGCGTTCTTCACCGTGGTGCTGAACATCGTGGAAGGCATAGGCGCGATAGACGTGCGCTATATCCGGGCGGCCTATTCCCTGGGCGCGTCCCGCTGGACCATTTTCTGGACCGTTCTTTTGCCCGCGTCCCTCCCCAGCGTGGTGGTGGGCATGACCGTGGGCATGGGCATTACCTGGGCCGTGGTGGTGGCGGCGGAAATGATCGCCAGCCAGACCGGCCTCGGCTATCTGACCTGGCGCGGCTACGTGGCCGGCGAATTCCCCCTGATCGTGGTGGGCATGATGAGTATCGGCATTGCCGGGTACATCTCGTCGGCCTTCATCCGCTACATCGGCAGCCGCTTCACCCCCTGGCTGCGTACGAGATAAGGACGGTAGCTTATGAGCCAAATGCTCGCCCCCGGTCTGAGCGCCGGAGAAATGAACGTCACGGGCATAACCAAGACCTATGGCGCCGGGGTCATGTGCCGGCAAGTGCTGCACGACTGCACCTTTCTGCTGGAAAAAGGCAAGCTCACCGTGCTTATCGGGCCTTCCGGCTGCGGTAAAAGCACGCTGATCAATGTCCTGGCCGGGTATGAAAAGATCGACGCCGGGTCCATCACCCTGGACGGCAAGGAAATCACCGGGCCCGGCCCCGATCGTCTGGTCGTGTTCCAGGAAACCGCGCTCTTCCCCTGGATGACCACCTTCGAGAACGTCAGCTACGGCCCCAAAGTGCGCAAGGAAATGCCCGAGAAGGAACTGGCCGAAACCACCATGAAGCTGCTGGAACTGGTGGGCCTGGAAGACTTCAAGGACAAGTTCCCTTCCCAGCTTTCCGGCGGCATGCAGCGCCGGGCCGAGCTGGTGCGGGCCATGATCAACCGCCCCAAGGTCATGTTCATGGACGAGCCCTTCCGGGGCCTGGACGCCATGACCCGCGCCCTGATGCAGGAATACTACGTGCGCCTGTTCGAGGAGCACCGGGGCACCAACCTTTTCGTCACCTCGGAACTGGAAGAGGGCATTTTTCTGGCGGACCGCCTGGTCATTCTCACCAACCAGCCCTGTACCGTGAAGCAGGTCATGGAAGTGGACCTGCCCCGGCCCCGCGAATTCACCATGATGGCCTCGCCCGAATACCTGGCCATCAAGCGCGAAGCCCTGGAACTGCTGCACGAGGAAGCCATGAAATCCTTCGCCTCCGGCGCGGTCAACGCCGCCGACTTCCTGGAAGCCTACTCCCAGATGGGCCAGGACCAGGGCATGCCGCAGCGGGGATGAAAGGCTGAGTTGTCGAAGCCATCCAAGAGTGAGAGCAGGGCGCTGCCCTGCACCCGCCAAGGGCTGTCGCCCCTGGACCCCTTTCAGGGCGACTAAGAAAAGCGTGCTTATCTGCCGTTCTGTTGATTCGGGCCGTCCTGGCCCTCACCCCTTCGGGGCGCCGGGGAGGACCCCGGCGGGCAATTCCGCTATCCTGCGGAATTGTCGCGCCACGGCGCTCACATACTGTCGGGCGCTGGTTTGAGAGGCTGAAAAGCGCTTACCGATAATTGTACGGTTCGCTCACATCAAAGAGAAACGCCCCCATTACCCTGTCAAAGTTTTTAGGGGAAAGGGATGGGGGTCCGGGGGAAGGGAAAAACCCCCGTTTTGCCAAAAGGGGGTTTTGCCTTACCCCCGCCGCCCGGGGCCCAGCACCTG
>JAVBNC010000005.1:0-13657 GCA_031551765.1 Desulfovibrionaceae bacterium | reverse complement strand
GGTTGGGCGGGCCCGTCATCTGCCCGCCCCGGGTGCTGACACGTAAAAAACGGGGCACCGGCCGCCGGGCGGCCCCCGCCCCAGGAATTACTTACTCATTTTGGACATCTGCTCAAAGCGGCGCAGCAGCTGGTTGCCGCGTTCCACGGCGGAATCCAGGCCCTGCTGAGGCGTTTTTTTGCCGGCCCATACCAATTCCAGCTCTTCATCCACCACTTTGCGGATCTGGGTGAAGTTGCCCAGGCGTATGCCCCGGGTAGTGGGCGTGGGGGGCTTGAGGAACAGGGACTGGATAGCCACCTCAAAGCGGGGGTCTTCCTTGTACAGGCCCTTGTCCTTGGAATACTGGTACCCGGCCGTGGTCACGGGCACGTAGCCGGTGGTCTTGTGGAATTCATACTGCTGCTCGGGTTTCAGCAGCCATTCAAAAAACGCGGCCACGCCCTTGTACTGTTCCTTGCTGTGGCCGCCCATGACCCACAGGGCCGCGCCGCCGATAATGGTGTTCTGAGGCGCGCCGGGCATATCGGGCCAGTAGGGTATCATGGCGATGCCGAAGGGGAACTTGGCGTTGGTGCGCACGTTGGCCTGGGAACCGGAAGAGTTGGTCAGAATGCCCACGTCCTGGGAAAAGAGCACGTTGACCGGACCCGCGCCCGCGCCCGCGTACACGTACACGCCTTCATCCATCAGCTTTTTCAGCTCGGTGATGTGCTTGACGTGGAAGGGGGAGTTGAAAGCCAGTTTCGCGTCCAGCCCGTCCATGCCGTTGCCCTTGGTGGCGAAAGGCACGTTGTGCAGGGTGGAGAGGTTTTCCAGCTGTATCCAGCACTGCCAGCCGCTGGAAATACCGTGCTTGTACCCGGCGGCCTTGATTTTGCGGGCCATTTCAAACACTTCCGGCCAGGTGCGGGGGAAGGGGGCTTCCGGGTCGTACCCGGCCTTTTTCAGGGCTTCTTTATTGTAGTAGAGCACCGGGGAAGAAGAGTTGAAGGGCAGCGCGATCAGCTGGTTCTTGGAATCGGAATAATAGCTGGCAATGGCCGGGACAAAGCGCTTCATGTCCAGGGGCATGCCCGCGTCCGCCATAACCTTGCTCACGGGCACAATGGCGCCGCCGGCGGCCATCATGCTGGCGGTGCCCACTTCGTACACCTGCACGATATGCGGGGCCTGCTTGCCCCGGTAGGCGGCAATGGCGGCGGTAATGGTTTCGTCGTAGGAGCCGCGGTAGATGAATTCGATCTCGTAGTCTTTCTGGCTGGCGTTAAAGGCTTTGATGAACTCCCCGGTCTTGTTGCCCAAGGTGCCGCCCATGCCGTGCCAGAACTGGATTTTCACCGGGGCCGCGAAAGCGAGGGTCGCGGACAGGGCCACCAGGGCCAGAGCGGAGACAAGGTGGGTAACGAATCGCTTCATGCGTCTTCTCCTGATTGAAGGGTGAAGGCGGACCGGCTAGCGGGCCGGAAGAAAACCATGTGTGTGTTCCGCCACGATATACGCAAAACCCGCAAAAAACAAGATTCGCGGTCTGAATGCGAAAAGAAATTTAGCTTTTAAAATTACATCGTTATGACGGTAATGTTGTAAAATGAAGTTTGAAGCATTTCGTATCGCAAGTTTTTATTGTTTTTAGAAAGTGGTACGGATAGCGATTGGTAAGGGTTTTTGGGGTTGGGGGTTGTGCTGTCGCGTCCCTTGGGCGGCGGGGGCCATGCCTGCATCCCACGCGAACGGTCCCAGCCGCGCGCAACGTTCGTTTTCACCCTGTCGCGGGGTCCAGGGGGGGGCACCCCCCTGGCGGGTGCAGGGCAGCGCCCTGCTTTCGTCTTGGATGGCTTCGACATCTACTCTTCTCTATTCTTCCGCCCACCCTTTGGAGCGCTCCACAGCCGCGTGCCAGCGTTCCAGGAGGGCGTCGCGCCGGGTTGCGGGCATGCCGGGCAGGAAGCGGCGCTCTTCCTGCCACTGGGCGGCGATATCCGCCTCCGAGGCCCAGAATCCCACGGCCAGGCCCGCCAGGTAGGCCGCGCCCAGGGCCGTGGTTTCGGTAACGAAAGGCCGCACCACGGGCAGATCCAGGATATCCGCCTGGAACTGCATGAGCAAATTGTTGCGGGAAGCGCCGCCGTCCACGCGCAGCTCGGTCAGGCCGCGGCCCGCGTCTTTGTGCATGGCGGTTAAGACGCCGTGGGTCTGAAAGGCGATGCTTTCCAGGGCGGCGCGGGCAATGTGGGCCTTGGTGCTGCCACGGGTCAGGCCCATCAGGCAGCCGCGCGCGTAGGGGTCCCAGTGCGGCGCGCCCAGACCGGTAAAGGCGGGCACCAGCACCACCCCGCCGTTGTCCGGCACGGACGCGGCCAGCCCTTCCACCTCGCCGGAAGAGCGGATGATGCCCAGGCCGTCGCGCAGCCACTGTACCGCCGCCCCGGCCACGAACACCGTGCCTTCCAGGGCGTAGACCGTCTTTTCGCCGCTTTTTTGCCAGGCCACGGTGGTCAGCAGCCGGTTTTGCGAAGCCACGGGCGCGTTCCCCGTGTTCAGCAGCATGAAGCAGCCGGTGCCGTAAGTGTTCTTGGCCATGCCCGGCTTGTGGCAGGCCTGGCCGTAGGTGGCGGCCTGCTGGTCCCCGGCAATGCCCGCGATGGGCACGGCCGCGCCGAACACGCCGGGGTCCGTTTCCCCGAATACAGAGCTGGACGGGCGCACTACCGGCAGCATGGCGGCCGGCACCCGCAGCAGGGAAAGCAGTTCCGCGTCCCATTCGCCGGTATTGATGTTGAACAGCATGGTGCGGGAAGCGTTGGAAGGGTCCGTGGCGTGGACTTTGCCGCCGCTGAGTTTCCAGAGCAGCCAGGTGTCCACGGTGCCGAACAGCAGTTCCCCGCGTTCCGCCCGCCGCCGCGCGCCGGGCACGTTGTCCAGGATCCAGGCGGCCTTGGTGCCGGAAAAATAGGCGTCAATGACCAGGCCGGTCTTTTGGCGGATCAGGCCCGCGTGGCCCGCGTCGGCCAGGGCGCGGCAGGCTTCCGCCGTGCGCCGGTCCTGCCAGACTATGGCGTTGTGCACGGGTTCGCCCGTGCGCTTGTCCCAAACCACGGCGGTTTCGCGCTGGTTGGTTATGCCTATGGCCGCCAGGTCCGTCAGACGCGCCCCGGCCTGGGACAGGGCTTCCGCCGCCACGCCGTGCTGGGTGGCCCAAATGGCCATGGGGTCGTGCTCCACCAGGCCGGGTTTGGGGAAAAGCTGGGGAAATTCCTTTTGGGCCACAGCCGCGATGGAGCCTTTGCGGTCGAACAGAATGGCCCGGGAACTGGTGGTGCCCTGGTCCAGGGCGAGAATGAAATCGGACATGGCGCGCGCTCCTGACGGGAAAAGGAAGCGGAAACCGGAAACCCGGCCCATGTTTCTGCTTACCGAAAAATTCCACAAAAAGCCAGGAAGGAGCGCAAAAAAGGGAGGGGTGCCATTTGCCGCGAATTATGCCACCATGCCCCAACACAAGGAGCCGGGCCATGGGCAAGGAAATAGAGCGCAAGTTTCTGCTGAAAAACGACGCCTGGCGTGCGGCGGCGCGGGCCGTGCCCTGCCGCCAGGGCTACCTGAGCCGCGAAAAGGACCGCACCGTGCGCGTGCGCGTCATGGGCGGCAAGGGTTTTCTGACCATTAAGGGAGTCGCCGCCGGTCTGGCCCGCGCGGAGTTCGAATACGAAATTCCCGTGGACGACGCCCATGCCATGCTCGACAATATGGCCGAGCGTCCGCTCATAGAAAAGGTCCGCCATTTCGTGCGGCACGCGGGTCTGACCTGGGAAATAGACGAGTTTTCCGGGGAAAACGCCGGTCTGGTCATGGCCGAAGTGGAGTTGGACCATGAAGACCAGCCCATAAGCAAACCCGACTGGCTGGGCGAGGAAGTGACGGACGACCCCCGCTATTACAACGCCAATTTGGTCAAGAATCCGTATCAAGCCTGGGGGAAAAAACCATAGCCGCCGAAGCCGATTAAGAACGGGGCCCCCTCTTTCCCCACCCGTCATCCCCCGGCTTGACCGGGGGATCCGGGCGGAAGGGGGCCGTAAGAGGCGCGGGGGCGCCCGATCTACCAATCAGCTTCCTTGCCGAAAGCGGACTGCGGTATAGCCGGCCCGAAGGTGAAGCGCCGGGGCTGCTCCAGGGGAGAGAGACCCTGCCCGCACCATGCGGCCAGCTCTTTGCGCAGGGCGGGGCTGGGGCCGTGCCCCTGCTTGAGAATGATAAAGGCTTTGAGGCGCTGGGGCGGGCCTTCTTCCGGCCGCATCAGCCGCACGCGGCAGTCGGCCACGGCGGGGTGCAGGGCCAGGTGGCGGGCGGCGCGGGCGGGGTAGACGTTGCGTCCGCCCACCTGCACGGCCTTGTCCAGCCTGCCGCCGGGAAAAAAGACGCGGGGGGCCAGCCAGCGCACGTTGTCCGGCAGAGGGAACCAGGGGCCGAGGCCGCCTTGCGGCAGACGGCGCGCTATGCGCCGGCTGTCCGGGGCGGTGTTTGGCTCTTCCCGCCAGTGCTCCAGGAGCGTGAAGGGCGTTTCAGCGGAAAGACCGGGTTCGGTCACGCAGCGAAAGCCTATGGCCCCGTATTCCGAGGCGCCGTAGATTTCGCGCGCGCCGTCCGTGCCTTCGGCCAGCAGGGCGTCCATGCGTTCCGGCCGCCAGGGCGCGCCGGCGGAAAGCGGCAGAATGCCTTGCATGGGCGCGCGCATGCGGACCATGGCGTCCCAGAAGGAAGGGAAGCCGACGACCAGCGTGCCCGGCCGCAAGAGGGCGAACAGCTCTTCCGTGGGCAGGGGCAGGGCGGAAAAGGCGGGCAGGCCGCGCAGACGCGGCAGCATTACCCCGAACATGAACCCGAAACAGTGGTGCAGCGGCATGACGCTGACCACCCGCTCCGCGCCGGGAAAACGGGGGGCAACGGTGGCGGCTTCGTGGACCAGCAGCTCATAGGCCAGGTCGTGGGGCACGGGGCGGCCCGTGCTGCCGGACGTGCGGAAACGGACCGCCCGGGGCAGCCCGCCGGTATGCGTGGCCAGGGCTTTTGCCCAGGCGCGGAAGGGGTCCGAGCCGGAAAGGGGCAGCTCTTGCGGCGCGAGGGTGAAGGAATCCAGAAACGCGGCGGCGCAGGGCTCCGGGTCCAGGCCCAGGCTTTGGCAGGAAGCCGCGCCGAAATCCCTGGGCGCGGCGAAAGAAGGGTCGCGGAAACGCGCGGCCGTGGCCGGGCCGTGGCGCAGGGCGTCCGCCAGCACGGCCAGAAAATCCTCCGGCAGCAGGCGCGGGAGCCGGACGGGGGCGGGGTCAGGCGCGTTGGGCATGGACGTGGCTCCATCCGTCGCGGCTGAAAAGCCGCTCGCAGCGCAGGGTTTCCCGCAAGCCGGGGGCGCCGCGCAGTTCTTCCAGGGCCCGGTTCAAGGCGAACACCGGTCCCGCCGGGTGCGCGGCCAGGGGGTAGGGGCCGACGCCCTCGTTTCCTTCCCGCAGGGCGCGGCAGCCGGGCGGCGGGGAGGGGGCCGCGCCGAAACCCATGCCCCAGCCCGGCAGGCGGGCGAAGCCGCCTTCCCGGCCCAGGAGCAGGAACAGCGCGCCTTCCGCGCAGGGCGGGGACGACTGGGGCGCGAAGCTGAGCAGTTGTTCCAGAAAGGGCACATACTCGTCCACCGCGCCAAGAAGGACGCGCTCCACCCGGCCGCTGGCCAGCCAGGCGCGCGCCACATGCAGCGCGCCGGCCAGGGAACTTTCGCCCTGCGCGAGCGTGTGCACCGGCCCGGTCAGCCCCAGGCGCAGGGAAATGACGGAAGCCGCGATATTGTGCACCGAGGTGGAGAACGCCGTGGGCGAGGCCAGGTCCGGCCCGAAATCCTGCATGGAATCGCTGAAATCAAAAGAGGTGCGCACCGGGCCGTAGCCCGTGGCCAGCACCAGGCCCAACGCGTCCGGCTCGCAGGGCGCGCCGCCCGCCCTTTCAAGGCAGTTGTGCGCGGCCAGCAGGGCCAGGCGGCAGAAATGGTCCACCCGGCGCAGGGAACGCGGCTGCTCAAAGCGCTCCAGGCCGCTCAGGTCCGCCGGGGAGGCCGGGGCCGCGGGCAGCACGGCCGCGTGGGCCAGCACATGCAGGGGCGCGCTCATGCCTGCCTCCCGAAAATGACGGCCGCGTTGTTGCCGCCGAACGCCAGGGACTGGGACAGGCCGCGGCCAAAAGGCAGTTTGGTGGCGCGGCTGACCGGCGCAAGGTCCAGTTCGGGGTGCGGCGTTTCAAAGCCGGGACTGGGCGGCAACTCCCCGGCCAGCAGGCAGGAAACCGTGATGACCGCCTCTATGGCCCCGGCCGCGCCCAGCGTGTGGCCGGTGCAGCCCTTGGTGGCGCTGACCAGGGCCTGGGGCAGCAGGCTTTGCAGCACGGCGGATTCGGTTTTGTCGTTTTCCTTTGTGCCGGTGCCGTGCGCGTTGACAAAGGCGATATCGTCCGGCGTGAGGCGCGCGTCGCGCAGCGCGGCGTGTATGGCGGCTTGCAGGCCCCGGCCTTCCGGGTGGGGCGCGGTCAGGTGGTGGGCGTCGGCGGCCGTGCCGTAGCCCAGGCACAGGGCCAGAATGGCCGCGCCCCGGCGCACGGCGTCCTCTTCGCGCTCCAGCACCAGCACGGCGGCGCCTTCCCCCAGGTTCAGGCCGCCATGTTCCGCGTCAAAGGGGCGGCAGGGCCGCGGGTCCATGATCATCAGGCGGGAGAAGCCGGTCAGCGCGGTCTGGCACAGTTCGTCCCCGCCCCCGGCCAGCACCACGTCGCACAGGCCCTGTCGCAGCCAGGAAAGCGCCATGCCCAGCGCGTCCGTGCCGGAAGCGCAGGCGTTGGTCAGGGTGAGCCAGGCGCTGGGGGAAATGCCCAGAGCGCGCGCCAAAGCGGGCGCGGGGTTGGAGATGAGCGAGCGCCTCAGCGGCGCGGCGTCCGCGTCCAGGCCCTTGCGCGTGGCAAAGTAAAAGTCGGGGAAATTCAGCGTGGCGCCGGAACTTGTCCCCAGGCACACCCCGCTGCGCAAGCCGGACAGGCTTTGCGGCGTGAAACCGGCCTGGGCCAGGGCTTCCCGCGCGGCCATGTGGGCCATGCCCACGGTAAGGCTGAAGGTTCCGTCCCCAAGCGGGTCCGGTATGGCCGTCAGCTCTTCGGCCAAGGTGTCGGGCAGGGCGAACACGGGCCAGCCCTTGGGGTGGCGGGCTTCGGCGCGCTCCACGGGCGCGGGGGCCTCACGCGGGGCGCGCAGCGCGCGCATCAGAGCCGGAACCGTGGGGTGGGAACCGCAGACGCAGCCCAGGCCGGTCACGGCTATCCGAGGAGAAGAGGCGCTGCGCATGACGTCCCCGCCCGCGAGAAATCAGGATTTGCCCGAGCGGGAATATTCCATGATGTAGCGGGCCAGGGTGGCCACGCTGGCAAAGGCCTGGCGGCCCTGTTCCGCGTCCGCTATGCGCACGCCGAAGTGCTTTTCCAGCAGCACCACCAGCTCCACGGCGTCCAGAGAATCCAGGCCCAGCCCTTCGTTGAACAGCGGCGCTTCGTCGTCAATGTCCTCCGGCCGCAGGTCCTGCAGGTGCAGGTCAGCCACAAGGGCCTGTTTCAGGGCTTCGCGCACGGTCTTTTCATCGGTGGCCTGGATCATCCGTGTTCTCCTGAGATTCATTTTCGGCGGTTAAACTGTTCTATTATATAGAAAGGCCCGCCGGGAGACAAGCGCCATGGCGGGGGAATTCGCGGATGCACAAGGTTTTCGGGGGGGGCCGTCAGCCTGCGGCTGGGCCGGGGCGGGCCGTCGTTGATGAAAGGCAGCACGAAGGGCGCGGGGCTGTCGGCGGACTCTGGCGTGGGGGTAGCGCAAAAGACGGAGGTCGCGGTCCTGCGGGCGGAGGCCGGTGGGCGGGGGCTTTCGTACTTTTGCTCCGCGCGCGGCTTTCGTCCCCACCCTGAATGGGTTCCAAGGGGCGCGCCCCTTGGCGGGAGAGTCCAGAGAGGGCGGAGCCCTCTTTGGCCGCCGGAGGCATGCCATCCATTGGCTTCGGCAGCTAATTCCCGCGCTCCCAGATGTCATAAAAGTTGAAGAACTGGTACGGGTGGCGCGTGACCACCGCTTCCAGTTCCCGGGCGAAGGCGGCCGCCATGCCCTCGGCCGGGGGCATGCCCCCTTGCGAGGGCGGCGGAAACACCCGCGCCAGGTGCAGGCGCAAATTGGCCCCGTGGGGATGCGGGCTGTTTTCCGGGCCGAAATTCTCGCGCAGCACGAAGGCGAAAACCAGGGCGCAATCCGCCAGGGCCGCCAGCCGGTAGGGGGCGAGCGGCAGACGCACGTTCCCGCCCAGAAAGGGGACGGCGCAGCTTTTTTCGCGGCCCATGACCCGGTCGCCCATCAGGCAGGCCACTTCCCCCCGGGAGAGCGCCGCGTGCACGTCCACCAGGCCGCCGAAACCGCTCTGCATGGGAATGACCCGCACGGCCGCGCCGCGCCCGCCGGAAACGAACACGCGCTGGTCGCCGTGGTTCCGCGTCCGGTATTGCAGGATATTCACCGTCCGGCCGAGAAAACCCAGGCCCTGCGCCGCGCCCTGCCAGCCGCCCACGTGCGCGCTGAGCAGAATAAGCCCCCGGCCGTGGTCCAAAAGCCCGCGCAGCGCGCGGCTGTCGTCTTCCCGCGCCAATACGCCGCCCCGGCCGCTGCTGTCCAGGTACAGCCGCTCCAGCAGCACCGTGCCGAACAAGTGGTTCAGGTTCCAGCTCTGCCGCAGCCGCTTCCCAAACCCCGCCGCGCCGAAACGGCGCGAAAGATAGGGCAGGCCGCGCCTTCTGCCGTGGGGCAGCAGCGTGTACCAGCCCACCACGAGACGCAACAGCAGACGGCAGAAGCCCAGGCCCGGAAAACGCAGCAGACAGGCGAAAATACCGTACTGCAGCGCGGAACCGAAATTTTTCGGGGGCCTGGCGGTTGTTTCCAATGCGGCTTCGCTCATGGTTTTCCTCCCTTGTCCGTGGGACCCGTGGGATCCGGAGAGTCCGGCCCGGCCGGAACACGGCGCAAGGCCATGGTCAATCCTTTGGACAAAAGGCCCGTGGCCGCGCCCAGCAGCAGGGCCAGCAGCGGGGCCAGCAAAACGGAGCCCAGCACCCATTCCAGCAGGCGGCTGCCCGCCTCGTGCCCCAGGGTGCGCCAGGAAATTTCGGTCAGCCAGCGGCCGCGCAGGCAGTAATGGCCTACTTCCACGGCCAGGGCGGGCACCAGGGGCGGCATGCCCAGCTGGAGCACGGCCAGGGCGCAGGCCTTGTTCAGCCGCAGGTACCCGGCCAGCAGCAGCACGCCTATGGTCTGGAACCCGAAAACGGGCAGCGTGCCCATGAACATGCCCAGCGCGGCGGAAAGCCCCAGTTCGCGCGGCGTGGAGTCCCGCTCCAGCAAGAGGCGCAGGGAACGCAGCGGCCGGATGACGCTGACTTCCCCGTCCCGGCCCATGCTGTAGTGCCGGTGCGGCAGGGGCAGCATGGCCCGCGTGGTCAGCCGGGTGTTGAGCAGGCTGAGCCGGACGTTGTCCCGCCAGGCCCTAAAATGCGAAACGCGTTCCCCCGGCGGGGGGTAGTGCACGCCCACGGGGCAGTCCCGCACCGGAAAGCCCGCCCAGGCCGCGCGCACCAGAATTTCCACCTCAAAGGCGAAACCCTCTTCCCCGCAGGGCACGGCCAGCAGCACGGCCACGGGGTAGGCCCTGAACCCGCTCTGCATGTCGCTGACCGCCACGCCCGTCTGCACCCGCATCCAGAACCCGGAAAAAGCCCTGCCGAAACGCGAGGAAAAAGGGACGTGGGCCACGGAAAAATCCCGCGCGCCCACGATGACCGCGTCCGGTTCCGCCGCCATCAGCGGCGCGAAACGCGGGGCGTCTTCCGGGTGGTGCTGGCCGTCCGCGTCCAGGGTGATGATGTGCGTGTAGCCGCGCTCCCGCGCCCATTCCGCCGCGCTGCGTATGGCCCGGCCCTTGCCCCGGTTGCGCTCGTGCCGCAGCACGGCGACCCCCAGCCCGGCCAGAGCAGCCTCCACCGGCAGCGTGGACCCGTCGTCCACCACCAGGACATGCGGGTGCACGGCCAAAGCCCGCTCCGCCACGCCGCGCAGCGTGCCGCCGTGGTTGTACACCGGAATGGCCAGCAGGACCGTTTCCGGCAAAGGGCTGAGGGACGGGCGTTCCATATGCGTTGCGGCCTGTGCCTTGGCTAAACGTTGACCGGGCCGCCGTGGCTGAAACAAGAAGCCAGGGGCAGCGTTTCCGGCAGTTCCCCCCGTTCCCAGCGGCCGCAGAATTCGTCAAAAAAGTCCGGCCGCGCCAGGCACAGTTCCCCGGTCAAGGTTGTGAAGTGCTGCACCGTGCAGCCCGTGCAGACCGTGAAGCCGGGGTCCCCGTCCTTCACAATCGCGTATTCCATGTGCAGCCGCGCCGCCAAAGTATAGTGCAGCCGCGCTTCCACCGTAAATTCGTCCTTGTAGCGCAGCGGCCGCCTGTAATCCACGCGGAAGCGCGTCACCGGAATCAGCAGGCCCGCATCGTAAAAATCAAAATACCCTATGCCCAGCGCGTCCCCCAACATTACCCGGGCGTCCTCGAAATAGTCCGCGTACCGGCCGTGCCACACCAGGCCCATGGGGTCCGTTTCCGCAAAGCGCACCGCCCGCCGCACCTTGCGGCACAAAGGAGCCGGGCCGGGTTCGGGCTGGAAGTATTGCTGTTTCATGATGCGTGCCTCCGGCGGTCAAGGGAAGGGGGAAAACCCTTTTTGGAAAAAGGTTTTTTCCCCTTCCCTTGGATCCCATCCCCTTTTCCTAAAAATTTTGACAGGGGTATGTCGCGTATCTCGTTGATGGTCGCCTGTCGTACAATTATCGGTAAGCGCTTGTCTCTTGTTCTATCAAGTTCGCACCCGCCAGTATGTGAGCGCCGTGGCGCGAACAGAACGGAACCCGCGCACCATTTCTCATAGTCACCCTGAAAGGGGTCCAGGGGCGTCAGCCCTTGGCGGGTGCAGGGCAGCGCCCTGCTTCGACTCTTCATTGGCTTCGACAACTAAAACTAATCCTGCAAAACAAGCGAAACAGACGCAACCACGCGGCCTTCCACGTCCAATGTCGCTTTGATGCGGCCTTTGCCCTTGGGATCCGGCTCGCAGCGCACGGTGACGGGCTGGTCCGGCCCCACGGGGCTGGTGAATTTGGCGTTGAGCACCTGAGCGGGGCGCGCGGCTTGCGGGTTGGGCGCGGCGACCAGACAGGCCATTTGGATTTGGGCCACGGCCGGGAGTATGGGTTTACCGGGAAAGTGCCCGGCAAACCCGATGAAGGACGCGGACAGCCGGAACACGGCGCCGCTGCGGCCCTTCTGGTCGCGGTGGCGGTATATGAGGGCGGCGCTAAGCTCGCGGGTGAGCTGGTCCATCAGGATTCTCCGGGCAGCAGGCGCAGGAGCCGCAGCTCCAGGTTGCGGTCCTTGTAATGCAGGGTCTCGGGCGACCAGAAGGCCCCTTCCCTGACCGGCTCGCCGTAGACGGCGGACCAGGGTCCCACGCCGCGCCATTGTTTTTCTTCCAGCGCGCCGGATGCGGAAAAGCGGAAGGACAGGTCTTCGCGCGTCAAGCTCATGCCGCCGGGGTCCGCGCCCTTTTCCCCGGCCAGCGGCTTGTCCCTGGGGTCCGGCTGCGGGGTAAGGAACAGGGCGCGCAGGGCCGGGGCCGCCATGCGGCAGACCATTTCCGCCCCGCCGTACAGGAACTGGGGCACGCCGGCGGAATTTTCGTCCACGCGCAGGAGACAGAGCCGGATGCCGGTTTCGGTCAGCAGCAGGGCTTCCAGACCGGGGGCGGGGCCGGGAGCGGGCGCGCCCTTATTTTTCTGGGGCGTAGCACGGGCCGGGGCGGCGCGCAACAAGAGCAGCAGGGGCAGGCGGCTCTTGTCTTCCCCGCCGTGCGTGAGCAGGCCGGAAAAGCGCCAGCCGTCCGTGGACTGAGCCAGGGCCAGATCCAGCCGGTTGGGCGCGGCCAGGCGGGCGGCTTCATCGGAAACCGCGCCGGACGGGGCCGGGATGCGCAGAGCGCAGGCGGAGAGCAGCAAGGCCGTAACGAGAAGCGCGGACAGGAGCGGAAGAGACGCGCGGCGGCGGGACCGTATACCCCCGGAGGGGGCCGGAGCGCGGCGCAGGCCGGGCCCGCCGGGGCCTTTGAGCGCAGGGGCCGGGCCGGATCCCGCACAGGCCGCGCCTGCGGCTTTGCCGGTCCGGCATCGTACCGGCCCAGAAGCGGAAGAAAGACGCATGGGGCCTCCTGAGTTGATGCAACACGCTGAAAAGCCGCCCTGAACGGGGTCCAGGGGCGTCAGCCCTTGGCGGGTGCGGGGCAGAGCCCTGTTCTCATTCTTGGATGGCTTCGGCAACTACTCCTCCCGGCGCGCCGCCCAGGGCAGCAGCCACAGGGCGGCGGGCAGGGCGGCGCCCATGCCGGCGGCCACGGTCAGGCCCAGGGAGTGCAGGGCGGGGTGGTCGGCCAGGATGAGGCTGCCGAAGCCGGTGAGGGTGGTGAGGCCGGAAAGCAGGATGGCGCGGGGGGTGGACGGCGCGATCCGCCGCGCGGCGTGGCGGGTCATGAAAATGCCGTACTGCGCCGAGAGGCCGATAACCAGGGGCAGCGCGGCCACGCTGAACAGGTTGAGCGGCGTTTCCCGCAGCCCGAAAATGAGCAGGAGCGCGCCGCTGCCCGCCAGGGACGGGATGAGCGCCAAAAACGTGCTTGCGGCGGAACGCTGGGCCGCGAAAATGCACAGGGTCACGGCGACAAGGGCGGCCAGACCCATGCGCAGGAAATCGCCGCGCACGGCCTGGCTGATGCGCTCCCGCACGCCGTCCGGGGAAAAGAGCAGGGACCCGGACGGGAGTTCCGGCTGGAGGCGGGCGAACAGCTCCGGCCGGTCCGGCAGAAAGGCCAGGACGGACGGCGCGCCGGGGGTCAGGTCTTGCGGCGGCAGGAACATGGCCCGGAACAGGCCCAGGCCCGCGCGGTCCAGGGCCGCGGGGTCCAGGGGCTTGGGCGGGGCGTCCAGCCGGGCGAGAAAAGGCGCGAAGGCCGTGGGCGAGAAGCCGAGCGCGGCCGCCGCGCCGTCCGGGCCAAGGGCTGCGCGCAGGGCTGGGCCGGAAGCGGCCACGAAAGCGTCCCAATGGGCGCGGTTTTCCGCCTGCTCCTGGGGCGCGGGCAGCAGCGGCAGCAGCGTGCTGGGGCGGTCCGGGAGTTTCCGCTCAGCGTAGGCGGCGCGCAGGGCGCGCAGGGCCGCGTCCTGGGCCGTGAGCGCGTCCGGCAGCGTGGGGCCGCTGTTGACCAGCATGGCGGTCTGGCGCAGGTCTTTGCCCCAGCGGGCGGCAAGCTGTTCTTCCGCGCGCGCGAGGGCGGGGTCGCGCACGCCCAGGGCGCGCATGTCCGCTTCCAGGCGCAGGTTCCGGCCCGCCAAAAGGCAGAGGGCAAGCGCCGCCGCGAACAAAAGGCAGGGCAGGGGCCGCAGGGCAAGGCGCAGGGGGGCGCGCCCGGGTTCCGGGCAGAGGGAAGCGCACAGGGCGCAGCGAATCAGGGC
>JAVBNC010000110.1:0-42587 GCA_031551765.1 Desulfovibrionaceae bacterium | reverse complement strand
TTCTGCAGTAGGCCGTGTATTGACGCGCGGATTTTTTATGCCCGGGGTTTATGCCGAAACGCCGTAAAAGTGTGCCTGAAATAGTTCCCGGGAGTGGCGCCGTTCCGCGCGCCACGGCGCCTTTTCCTTGGCAACCGCGTAACGGACTGGGAAAAACGTCTGTTTTTTCCGGTAACAGGGTCGCCATGTTCTGAAAAATTGCGGAAAGCGCAATGAGTAAATTGTTCGGCATATGGAAAGGCATGCCTGTATACCTTACAGCCTCG
Source organism: Desulfovibrionaceae bacterium (assembly GCA_031551765.1). Classification (GTDB taxonomy): domain Bacteria; phylum Desulfobacterota; class Desulfovibrionia; order Desulfovibrionales; family Desulfovibrionaceae; genus JAVBNC01. Next base: position 42,321 of record JAVBNC010000110.1, on the reverse strand, counting down.
CTTATGAGCACTCGCATGATGGAGAAAAGACCAGCGCGGTTTTAGCAAAACCAACGCCCCGGCTTGGCGCAGCACACGCCGGCAGGCAAACCACAGGGAGATGTTAATGGGTGTTGCTCCGTTTCTTGCCATTCTCGTCACCATCGCAACAGGCTGGATGGTGATAAAACGCTTCCAAACCCACATCGTGTTGTTTGCCGCCGGTCTGATCCTTACCAGCATCGCCATTCTCTGCGGCAAAACCTCCATTCTGCCCAAAGGAGTGCCCTCCACGGGCCTGGTGTGGTTCGACATGGTGGACCTGCTCCGCGTGGTCAGCACCCGGCAAATCACCAACATCGGCCTGATCATCATGAGCGCGGGCGGCTTCGCCAAGTACATGGAGACCATTGGCGCTTCCGGCGCCCTGGTCAGCGTGAGCATCGCCCCGCTGAAAAAGCTGAAAAGCCCCTACCTGGTGCTTTCGCTCTGCTACCTGCTGGGCCAGTGCATTTCCCCGGTGGTGCCCAGCCACGGCGGTCTTTCCATGCTGCTGCTGACCACTATTTATCCCGTTCTTTCCGCTTTGGGTCTGTCTCCGGCCGCGGCCGCGGCGGCTATTTTCTGTTCCGGCAGCATAGGCATGGGCCCCGGCACGGGCACGGCCATTTTCGCCGCCAGAATCGCCGGGGTGGAGCCCATCGTCTATTTCGTCAAGTACCAGATCCCCATTGCCGCCTGCATTATGGCCACCATCGCCATTCTGAACGTTTTCGTGCAGTCCTACTTTGATCGCAAAAACGACGACGTGTACGAAAACGCCACCGTGGGCAGCGCGGAAAATATGCCCATCGGTCCCAAATTCTATGCCTTCATGCCCGTGCTGCCCATTGTGCTGCTCTGCGTGTTCAGCAAGCTGGGCTACGAAAAGATCCAGCTCACCACCGTGACCGCGCTGTTTCTGAGCTGGATCGTGGGCGCCATTGTGGAACTCATCCGTCTGCGGGACGCGCGCAAGGTCTTCAAGGACGCCATGTCCATGATCAAGGCCATGGGCACCGTGTTCGGCTCCATCGTCGCGCTGATTATCGCGGCGGAAATTTTCGCCACCGGCCTGCGGCTCACCGGCCTGATCGACCTGGTGCTCAAGGGCGCGCAAGCGGGCGGCTTTGGCGTGACCGCCATGTCCGGTCTGCTTTCCGGCCTTATCGCGCTGGTCACCTTCCTTACCGGCAGCGGCGTGGGCGCCATGACCAGCTTCGGTTCCCTGGCCACGGATGTGGCCGCCGGTCTGGGCGGGGACGTGACCCAGCTTGTCTCCTCCATGCAGTTCACCGCCAACCTGGCGCGCTGCCTTTCCCCGGTGGCCGGGGCCACCATTATCGTGGCCTCCGCCGTGGGCATAACCCCCGTGGCCATTATCCGCCGCACCATTGTTCCTATCACGGCGGCCTGGATCGTAATGATGATTGGAAACTACTTTCTGTTTAACTAGAGGACGGAAAAGGCAATTTTGTCGAAGCCATCTAAGGACGAGAGCAGGGCTCGATGCGGCACGTCCTGTGCCGCCCCCTACGGGCGTCGCTACGCTCCGTGCGCAACCGCGTCCTGCGGTTGCGAGATCCCTGCACCCGCCAAGGGACGCGCCCCTTGGAACCCGTTCAGGGTGGCTAAAGGGAAAGAGCGCTCAGACAGGAGACCATCATGGCTAATAACGCAATTTATAAAGAGTTTAAACAAGAAGCCGCCAAAATCGCCGCCGATATTATTGCCTGGCGGCGGCACCTGCACGCCAACCCCGAGCTTTCGTACAAAGAGGTGAATACCACGGCCTTTGTGGCGGACACGCTGCGTTCCTTCGGCTACGCGGACGTTTCCACGGGCTTCGGGCCCGTGGAAACCGGGGCCAGGGCGGATTTGGGGCAAGGTGGCCCGCTGGTGGCTCTGCGCGGGGACCTGGATGCGCTGCCGCTCACCGAAACGGCGGACGTGCCCTGCCGCTCCACCGTGGCCGGGGTCATGCACGCCTGCGGGCACGACGCCCATACCGCCGTGCTGCTGGGCGCCGCGAAACTGCTTAAAGCCAAAGAAGCGCAGCTGCCCGGCCGGGTGCGGCTCATTTTCCAGCCCGGCGAGGAAACGCGGGTCACGCACTTTGAAAAGCCCCTGTCCGGAGCCAGCTACGTGATCCGCTCCGGGGCCATGGAAGGGGTGGAAGCGGTGTTTGGCATGCACGTCTGGGGGCCTTTCGAGGCGGGCAAGCTGTTCGTCAAGGAAGGCGCGGCCATGATGGCTTCCGGCCGCTTCACGCTCAAGATCATCGGCCAGGGCACCCACGGCGCCAGCCCGCACCTGGGGCACGACCCCATCGTGGCGGCCTGCAACGTGGTCTCGGCCCTGCAGACCGTGGTTTCGCGGGAAGTGAGCCCCACGCAGCCCGCGCTGATCACCGTGGGCACCATCCACGGCGGCACGGCCACCAACATCATTCCGGAGGAAGTGGAGCTTTCCGGCACCATCCGGGCGGCTTCCCTGGAAACGGTGGAGTTCATCGGCGCGCGCATCGGGGAAATGGCGCAAAAGACGGCGGAAGCGCACCGCTGCACCACGGCCTACAACCTGCTCATCAACGGCGACGCCGTGCGCAACGACGCGGCCATGACGGCCCTGGTGCGCGAGGCCGGGGAACGCGTGCTGGGCGCGGAACACGTTTGTGACATGGAGATGATAACCGGGTCCGAAGATTTCCGCGAATACGCCTCCCGCTTCCCCTCCGCCCTGTTCTTCATGGGCATGGCGGATGAAAAGAAAGGCATTGGCCAGTCGCACCATGACCCATCCTTCCGGGTCAACGATGACGCGCTGGCGGACGCGGCCGCCGTCATGGCCTCCGTGGCCTGGCGCTATCTGGAAAGCCGTAAATAGGCGAGTCGCACAACAGGTTTCAAGGGCTTTTCCGTACGGGCGCGCCGCGCGTCCGGGCGGAAAAGCCCTTTTTTCTTGCCCTTGTCCCGCAGCCCACTTATGTTGACGGGCGCGGGCTTATTGACATTCCCCCCGTTGCGGCCTAATGCGCGGGATATGCCCGTCCGCGCGGGTTTACCTATGCATGCGCCATGAGGAGCGACCATGTTCAAGACCACCAAGAATGTTCCGTTCTACACTCTGGGCCGGGGCGCTTTCGCCCAGATGGGCGACCTTTTGGCTCCGCGCCGCAAAGAAGGTGGCCCTGTCGTGTTCTACGTGGACCACTATTTCGAGGGTAAGGCGGAGGTCCGGAAGCTTCCGCTGGAAAAGGGCGACCAGGTCATTTTCGTGGACACCCGCCACGAGCCCGCCGTGGAGGATATCGACGCCTACGCGGCCGCCCTGAAAGCCTCGCTGAACGGCAAACTCCCGGCCTGTCTCGTGGGCATGGGCGGCGGGGCCACCCTGGACGTGGCCAAGGCCGTGGGCAACATGCTGACCAACCCCGGCAAGGCGGAAGACTACCAGGGCTGGGACCTGGTCAAGAACGCGCCCCCCTATAAAATAGGCGTGCCCACCCTGGCGGGCACCGGCGCGGAAGGCTCGCGCACCTGCGTGCTGACCAACGCCAGAAAGCGCCTTAAAATGGGCATGAACAGCGATCTGACCATGTACGACCACCTGCTGCTGGACCCGGAGCTCACCCGCAGCGTGCCCCGCGACCAGTACCTGTTCACGGGTATGGACACCTTCATGCACTGCATGGAATCGCTGTGCGGCAGCTACCGCAACGTGATCATCGACACGCTGTCCAAGACGGCCATTACCTTGTGCGAAGACATTTTCCTGCGTTCCGGCGACATGATGGAAGACGAGAACCTGGAAAAAATGATGATCGCCTCCTACATCGGCGGCATGGCGGCGGGCAACACCGGCATTGTGCATCCCATTTCCGCCGGTTTGGGCGTGGTCCTGCACGTGCCGCACGGCAAGGCCAACTGCTACGCCCTGAGCGTGCTGGGCGAGTTCTACCCCAAAGAATATGACCAGTTCCAGGCCATGCTGGCCAAGCAGAACGTCACGCTCCCCAAGGGCCTGTGCAGAGACCTGCCGGAAGAGACCATGCAGATGCTCTACGAAGGCTCCATCGTCCACGAAAAGCCTCTGACCAACGCCCTGGGGCCGGATTTCAAAAAGATCCTCACCCGCGAAAAGGTGCTGGACCTGTTCAAACAAATGTAAGTGGCTCTAAAGGAGCAGCGCATGGATATCGCAGTCAATTTCAGCGGCCGGGCTCTGGACTACACGGAAGAGGAAATCGCGGTGGTCATAGAGGCGCTCAAAGCCGCCAACCCCCTGACCCAGGGCAAGTACCAGAAGGCCTTTCAGGAAAAATTCCAGGCCTGGAGCGGCGCGCCCCACGCCTTTGCCATGATGAACGGCACGGCCGTGCTGGAAGTGGCGGCCCAGCTCTGCCGCCTCAAGCCCGGGGACGAGGTGGTCTGCCCCTCGCACACCTTCACCTCTTCCGCCTATCCTTTCGCCAAAAAGGGCGGTACGCTGGTTTGGGCGGACATAGACCCCGTCAGCCGCGTGGTGACCCCGGAAACCATCTCCCGCGTGCTCACGCCGCGGACCAAAGTCATCATCGTGGTGCACCTCTACGGCTACGTGGCGGACATGCCCGGCATCATGGCCCTGGCCCGCGAAAAGAACATCCTGGTGGTGGAAGACGCCTGCCAGGCCATCGGCGCGGACATCTGCGGCACCATGGCCGGGATCTTCTCCGATTTCGGCATCTTCTCCTTCCACTCCCACAAGAACCTCACCACCCTGGGCGAGGGCGGCATGCTCACCGTGCACGCGGACAAATACGCTTCCATCGTGCCCATGCTGCGCCACAACGGCCACTGCGCTTTTCCCGAGCCGCAGAAAGACTACTGGGTGCCCGCCATGGGCAACGTGGATTTCCCGGAACTGGACGGCGAGCGTCTCTGGCCCAACAACTACTGTCTGGGTGAGGTGGAATGCGCCCTCGGCGCCAAGCAGCTGGACCGGGTCAAGGAAATCAACGCCCAGAAGCGCGCCCGCGCCCTGGCTTTCATCGATTCCCTGGCCGATTTCCCGGAGCTGGAGTTCCACCGCGTGGACACCACCCGCCACAACTACCATCTCCTTGTCGCCCGCATGCGCGATACCGTGGAACGCCGCGACGATTTCATCCGCCGCATGTTCAACGAGAAAGGCGTCAAATGCGTGGTCCAGTACTGCCCCCTCAACCGCTACCCCCTGTACCAGAAGCTCGGCTGGGGCAACGCCAACTGCCCCAACGGCGACGACTTCTACGACCACATGATCTCCTTCCCCTTCCAGCACAACCTCACGGACACCGAGTTCACCACCATGCTGGAAGCTACGCGGGACGTGCTGAAAAAACAGCGGGGTTAGAAAGGCAATTTGGTCGAAGCCATCCAAGAGTGAGAGCAGGGCTCTGCCCTGCACCCGCCAGGGGTTAGCACCCCTGGACCCCATACAGGGTGACTAAGAAAATGGTGCGCATCTGCCGTTCTGTTCGCGCCGCGGCGCTCACATACTGGCGGATACCGGCATGATAGGTTAGAAAGAGGCGGAGCCGTCGTTACGCGGCTCCGCCTTATCAACGAGAAACGTCCCGTACCCCTGTCAAAGTTATTTGGAAGGGGATAGGGGGTCCGGGGGAAAGGGGTAACCTTTCTTCCAAGAAAGGTTTCCCCTATCCCCCGGCCGCCGGAGGCATTCCCTTGACCAAGCCTTGCGTCGTCATACCCGCGATAAAGAAGAGCGCGGTCATTCCGGACCAGCTGGTGAAGAAGCTGGCCGGGAAGACGCTTATCCAGCGCGCGCTGGACACGGCCCTGGAGTTCGCGGACGGCCGGGACATTTATGTGGTCACGGACTCGGAGGAAATCAGCCTGATCTGCCAGAAAGCCGGGGTGCGGTTCGTGTACAACCCGGCCCAGGCCATCCGGTCCCTGAACATCGTGAAGGAACTGCGGGACGTGCTGGAAACGTTGGCCGAACAGTACGAGCGGCTGGTTATTTACCGGGCCAGCTGCCCGCTGGTGACCGGCGCGGATATAGCGGACGCCTATGCGAAGTTTACGGAAGAAGGCACGGACTGCCTGGTGACGCTGAAAAGCGTGCAGTACCGCCTCTGGAGCGCGAAAAACGGGGACATTGACGCGCTGCTGTTCAACGAACAGGGCGAGGACGCGTACATTGAGACCAAATCGCTGATCATGCTGCGGGCGGGGGCGCTGTCCCAGGGCCGCCAGGTGCGGGTGACCCCGTACTTTCTCAACGACCGGGCCATAGAGATCAACAGCTACCAGGACTGGTGGATCTGTGAAAAGCTGCTCACCCGGCGGCACATTGTGTTCGTGGTGGCGGGGTACCCGGCCATAGGCATGGGGCACGTGTTCCGGGCCCTGATGCTGGCCCACGAGATAGCGGACCACCGGGTGACCTTTCTGTGCACGAAAGAGAGCGAGCTGGCCGCGTCCAACATCGCCTCGCGGGATCACCGCACCAAGGTGCAGCGGTCAGGTGACCTGGCGGACGACGTGCTGGCCGAACGGCCGGACCTGGTGGTCAACGATATTTTGAATACGGACGCCGCTTACGTGCGCCGTCTGAAAGCGGCCGGGATCAAAGTGGTGAACTTTGAGGACCTGGGCGGCGGAGCAGGGGAGGCGGACCTGGTGGTCAACGCGCTCTACGACCCGGAACGGGTGCTGGGCCCGCACGTGCTCTACGGCTACCGCTATTTCTGCCTGCGGGACGAATTTTTGCGCAGCAAACGCAACGGGTTTCGCCATCCGGTGCGCAAAGTGCTGATGACCTTTGGCGGCACGGACGATTCGGATTTCACCCGGCAGAGTCTGGACGTAGTCTGGCCGCTGTGCCGGAAAGCGGGTGCGGAACTGCACATTGTGGCCGGTCCCGGTTACGCGCATAGAAAGGCGCTTGTCGAACACTTATCGCAAGTGAACGACCAGGGCATTCATTTCACGGCCGCCACCAATGTCATTTCCCAGGTCATGGAGGGCACGGATCTGGCGATTTGCTCGGCGGGCCGTACCGTGTACGAACTGGCGCATATGCGCATTCCCTCCATCGTGCTGGCCCACCACGCGCGGGAGGCCATGCACACCTTTGCCCGGCCCCAGAACGGGTTCGAATACCTGGGCTGCATGGCGGATTTTGACGCGGGCGCGCTGCGGGCGGCTTTTGCCCGCATGCTGGACAAAGACCACCGGCACGAGTTGTACAGCCGCATGGCCCGCTTTGACTTTACCCGCAACAAGGCGCGGGTGGTGCGGCGCCTGGCCGCGCTGCTCGCTTCCGGCAACGCTGCGCGCCAGGACCGGGAGGGCGGGGCATGAGCGCGTTCCTCCAGGCGGCGGGCATCAACAAACGCTACGGCGAGCGCCAGATTCTGCGCGACGTGGCCCTGGAAGCGGGCACGGGCGAGATGCTCTGCATTCTCGGCCCCTCGGGCTGCGGCAAGACCACGCTTTTGCGCATTATTGCGGGGCTGGAAACGCCGGACAGCGGCGCGGTGAGCCTGCAAGGCCGCGAAATTACCCGCACCCCCCCGGAAGAGCGGCATTTCGGCTTCGTGTTCCAGAATTACGCGCTGTTCCCCAACCTGACGGTGGCGGACAACGTGGGCTACGGCCTGCGCGGCCCGGACTGGCCGCCGGCCAAGCGGGACAAAAGGGTGGGGGACTTGCTGGACCTAGTGGGGCTGGCGGACCACGTCCGGCACCTTCCCGGCCAGCTTTCCGGCGGGCAGCAGCAGCGCGTGGCCCTGGCGCGGGCCCTGGCCCCGGACCCGGTGCTGCTGCTTCTGGACGAGCCCCTCTCCGCCCTGGACGCTCAGGTGCGGGCGCAACTGCGCGAAGAGCTGCGCAAATTGCAGCACCAACTGGGACTCACGGCCGTGCTGGTAACCCACGACCAGCGGGAGGCCCTGGCCCTGGCCGACCGCATCGTGGTCATGCAGGGCGGCCGCATCGAGCAGGTGGCCGCGCCGGAGCTTTTATACCAGGCGCCGGGCACGCGTTTTGTGGCGGAGTTCATCGGCGCCATGAACGTGGTGCGGCTCCGGGACTGCAACGGGGATAAGGCTTTTGGCGTGCGCTACGAGGACGTACTGGTGGCCGAAGCCACGGAAGCCGCCCTGCGCCAGCCGCACACCCTGGTGGCCCGGGTGGAGGACTGCCGCCTGTTCGGCGCGTTCCGCCGCCTGGAACTCTTGCTGGACGATCAGAAAACCAGCCTGTACGCGGATATCCCCTCCACGGCCTTTTCCCCGGAACTGTTCGCGCGCGGCCGCCTAGTGGCGGTGACCCTGCCCCAAAACCGCTGGTGCGTATGGGACTGACGCCGTCTGCCGTGCCTTTGCGCCGCTCTGAAGGGCTTGGGACCAACATCCTCTTCGTCGCCTTACTGCTGTTTCTCTGCTACTGGCTGCTCTTTCCGGTCTGGAGCCTGGCCGCGCGCAGCCTGGCGGACGAGTCTGGCGGCTTCGCGGGCCTGGCCAACTTCGCGGCCGTGTTCCGCACGCCCGGCTTGTCCCAGGCCATATGGCACACGCTGCTCATGGGCGCCGTCACCGTGCTGCTCACGGTGGGGTGCGCTTTTGTGGTGGCCTACGGGCTGACCCGCGCCCGCGTCGCCGCCGCCCGGCTGGCCGGGGCCGTGTGCCTGCTGCCGCTGTTCGCGCCCTCGCTTTTTCCCTGCGTGGGGCTGGTGTATCTGTTCGGCGGGCAGGGCGTGGCCAAGGCTCTGCTTTGCGGGGCGGACATTTACGGTCCCGTGGGCATCATTCTGGGCAGCGTGCTGTTTTGCCTGCCGCACGCCGTGGTGCTGCTCATGACCACGCTGCGTTCCATAGACCCCGGCCTGCACGAGGCGGCCCGCACCCTGGGCGTGGGTCCCTGGCGGCGCTTTTGCACCATTACGCTGCCGCACGCGCGCTACGGGCTGATCAGCGCGGCCCTGGTGGTGTTCATTCTGACCATTACGGATTTCGGCGTGCCCAAGGTGCTGGGCGGCAACTATTCCATGCTCTCCACGGAAATTTACAAGCAGGTTATCGGCTTGCAGAATTTCGGCCTGGGCGCGTCCGTCAGCCTGGTGCTGATGCTGCCTTCCCTGGCCGCTTTTCTGCTGGACAGCTGGGCCAGGAAAAAGCAGTCCGGCCTGTTCGGGCCGGGGCGGCAGCGGCCCGTGGTGAGGCGCGCGGCGCGCGACGCCGCGCTCAGCCTGGCGGTGTGGTCGGTGCTGGGCGCGCAACTGGCGGTTTTCGGCATGGTGGTGTTCGGCTCCTTCGTCAGTTTCTGGCCCTATGACCTGAGTTTTACCCTGGCCAACTACGACTTTTCCTTGCAGGGCGCGGATTTCGCGCCTTTCTGCACCTCGCTGCTGCTGGCTTTGGGTGTCGCCCTGGCCGGTTCCGCGTTGATGTTTGTTGGCGCCTACTGCGTCGCGCGCTGCTCCCTGCCCCGGGCCATGACCGGGCTGTACCGGGTGCTGGCGCTGCTGCCGCTGAGCATCCCGGGCACGGTGCTGGGCCTGGCCTACATTTTCGCCTTCAACCGGCCGGGGAACTGGTACGAGCTGCTGCACGGCTCGCTCCCCCTGCTGGTCCTGAACACGGTGGTCCACTTTTACACCGTGGGGCACCTGACCTTTGCCGCGTCCCTCCAAGCCCTGAACCCGCACTATGAAACCGTGGGCTTTACCGTGGGCGTGCCGCGTTCCGTGACCTTTTTCCGGGTCATTCTGCCCCTGAGCGGGCGGACTCTGCTGGACACGGCCCTGTACCTGTTCGTCAACGCGCTGACCACCATTTCCGCCGTGGTTTTTCTGTACACCCCGGAGACCATGCCCGCCTCGGTATTCATGCTCCAGGTGAACGACACGGGCAACACCGCCGCCGCGGCCGCCATAGGCACGCTTTTGCTGCTTCTTGCTTTCGCCGCCCGCCTGCTTTACACCCTGTTGCTGCGGTTGGGAGAACGAAAGGGACTTGTGTAAGGCGTTGCGGCATGGCTGATTTTCTCTATTATCTCTGTATCTTTCCTCTGGAATCCTTCATGGGCGCCGTGCTGCGCCAGGCTCACGCCTGGAGCGGTTCCTGGGGCGGGTCACTGGTGCTGCTCAGCCTGGCGGTGAACGTGCTGCTGCTGCCCCTGTACCACGTGGCGGAATGCTGGCAGGAGGCCGAACGCGCCGTGCAGGCGCGCATGGCGGCCAAGCTGGCGGAAATCAAAAGCGTGTTCACGGGCCGGGAACGCTACATGATGCTGCGCACCCTGTACCGCCAGCACGGCTACCACCCCATCATGGCCGTGCGCACCAGCGTGGGTTTTCTCATCCAGGTGCCTTTTTTCTTCGCCGCCTTCCATTTGCTGAACAACTTCACGGACCTGCAGGGTGTGGCCTTCATGGGCATGGCGGACCTTTCCCGGCCGGACGGGTTGCTCGGCCTGGGGGGCTTGCGCGTTAACGTGCTGCCCTTTGTGATGACCGCCGCCAACCTGGTTTCCGCCGCCGTGTACGCGAAACGCCTCAGCCTGCGGGAAAAGCGGCAGTTGGGCATTATCGCGGCCTTGTTTTTGGTGCTGCTCTATACGTCCTCGGCGGCGCTGCTGGTGTACTGGACCTGCAACAACCTCGTCTCCCTGCTCAAGAACCTGGTCTACGTGCGCTGGGTGTACCTGGACGCGCCGAACCACGGCGTGCAAAGCCCCGTGGAACGCCTGGCCGCAAGGCTTTCCGGCCTGTGGGACCGGGTGCCGCCCCTGGCGCGGCCAACGGCGGCCGTTGCGGCCATAGCGCTGCTGGTTGCGGGGGAACTGGGCCGCAGGCGTCTGGGGTTGTCCTCGGGCGTGCCCGCCTTGCTGATGACCCTGGCCCTGCCCTGCGCGGGCCTGGCCGCTTACTGCGGTCTGCGCGCTTTGCGCCGCCACGCGGACGACGCCGTCCGGGGCGCGTGGGGTCTGGCCCTGAGCCTGGGGGTTCTGGCTCTGTTCCTGACCTGGAGCCTCAGCAAGATCAAAAGCCTGGACACGCTCCCGGAATGGGCCTTTTACCGCTTTACCGCCGTCAACGCGGGCCTGCTGGTCTCCTGGCTCATGACAGAGCGGCCTTTGTGCGGCCTGTGGGCGCGCTGCGCGGCCTTTTGTTCGCAAGCCTTGCCGGAACGCAAGGCCGGGGCGGTGTATGCCGCCGCGTTCGTCACGCTGGCCGTGCTTATTTTCCTGTACACGCCCGTGCTGATGTATCTCTCCGACCCGGAGTTCTTTTTTGAATCCACGGCGGCGCTGGTCGCCGGGCTTACCCTGCGCGGGCTCCTGCTGCTGGCCCTGGCCTGGTGGCTTTTCCGCCTGACCCCGGCGTCCGGGCGCAGCCTTTGCGCCGTGGCCGCCGCCTGGGCCGCGCTGCTCTGCTGCGCGTACATGCTGCTCATTCCGGCGGACTACGGCCCCATGGACGAGTTCCTGCTGGAGGATACCCGCCTGCTCCGGGCTCAGGGCCTGTCCGCGCTGGTGGATGTGCTGGCCATGGGCGGCACGGCTCTGTTGCTGTTCCTGCTGGCCCGAAAAAAGGCCCTGTCCGGCCTGGCCGGGGCCTTTGGCGTTCTGGCCCTGGCCTTGGTGGTCGTCGTGGGCTGGAAATTCCACACGCAGGCGCCCGTGGAAACCGTGGAAAGCGTGAAGAGCGTGGAAAACGAGGACACGGGGGAAGCGGCGGCCAAGGCGCCCCCCTACAGCGAGGCGCTGCTCACCTTTTCCCGCGAGGGCAGCAACGTGCTGGTGGTCATGCTGGACATGTTCACCGGCGGGCACCTGGGTCCCATGCTGCGTGAGGACCCGGCCCTGGCCGCGCGTTTCCAGGGTTTTACCTGGTACCCGGACACCATGGCCCCCGGCGCGGTGACCTTTTTGTCCATTGCCGCGCTCATGGGCGGCAACGAGTACACGCCCACGGCCATCAACGCCCGCAAGCCGGACGACCTGGCCGAGGAAATGCACAAGGCCTTCGCCCTGCTGCCCCGCGCTTTCAGCCAGAAAGGCTACGACGTGGCCCTGGTCGAAGTGGACGAGCTGAAAACCAGCTTGTTCGAGAAGGTGCTGCCGGAAGCAAAGGATGTGACCGTCGCGGGCCGCTCCGTGCGCACGGCCTATACCGGGCTGTGGCGGCAGCGCAAGGGCTTTGCGCCGGTTTCGCGGCCCACGCTGGTGCCCTTTATGGCGGCCATGGGCTTTTTCCGGGGTGCGCCCTGGTCGCTGCGCGACGCCGTGTACCGTGACGGGCAGTGGATGGGCAGCCTGCGCATCAAGGTCAACCGCTCGGAAGGCCCGCACGCCATGCTGGATCTTTTGCCGGAACTTTCCGCCACGGGGAACGCGCCGGGCAGCTTCAAATACATGTCCTCCCAACTCACCCATTACCCCTGGCAGCTGGACCCGGACAGCTGCCTGCCCGTGGACGGCAACGCCAAGACCAAGCGGGACGGCATCATTCTGGAGCACTACTACAACGAGCGTTGCGCCATGCGCGCGTTGGGGCGCTGGTTCGACTGGATGCGGGAAGCCGGGGTCTACGACAACACTCAGATCATTCTGGTTTCCGACCACAGCGGCGGGGACAGCGCGGAAATAGGAGCGGATTTCGACCATTTGCGCAACGGCCCCGTGCCCTGGAAACCCCACGCCCTGCTGCTGGTGAAAAACGCGCGGGCCAAAGGTCCCCTGGCCACGGACCCGCGCCCCATGAGCAGCGCGGACGTGCCCGCCCTGATTTGCCGCGAAAACGGCCCCTGTCCCGGCCTGAGCGACCCGGACCCCCTGACCCTGGATCCGGCCAAGCGCGTGCGCACCCACAGCTCCGGCCTGGCCGGGTTCCACCGGCACCGTGGCGACGGCTTCAACGTCCAGGACTACTCGGTCAACGGCACCATGTTCGCCCCGGAAAACTGGCGCAAGGAGGGCGGCCATGGGAAAAAATAAGGCCGTCCGCGCCTTGTTCTGGGCCGCGGTCCTGATTCTGGCCCTGCCGGAACCCGCTTACGCCTACCTGGACCCCGGCACGGGCAGCATGCTGGTTTCCGCGCTGCTCGGAATTGCGGGCACGGTGTTTTTCCTGTTCAAGTCCCTGTGGTACAAGGCCGGCGCGCTGCGCTACCGCCTGGCGGGCCGGGACCTGCCCAAGGAGACGGGCCGGGAACTGGTGTTTTATTCCGAGGGCGGCCAGTACTGGAATACTTTCAAGCCGGTCATCGAGGAGCTGCACCGCAGGGGGAAAAGCGCCCTGTACCTGACCTCCGACCCCAAGGACCCCGGCCTGTCCTTTGAATCCCCGCACATCGGCGCGCGCTGCATAGGGCAGGGCAACAGGGCCTTTGCCGTGCTGAACCTGCTGGAGGCCGATATCTGCGTCCTGACCACGCCGGGGCTGGACGTGCTGCAGATCCGCCGCTCGCCGGGGGTGAAGCACTACGCGCACCTGGTGCATTCACCCACGGACATGGCCATTTACAAGCTGTATTCCTTTGACTACTTTGACAGCGTGCTGTGCAGCGGGGCGCACCAGATGCGCTCCCTGCGGCATTTGGAGGCGCTGCGCGGCACGGACGCCAAGCTGCTGCTGGAAACGGGCTGCCTGTACATGGACGTGCTGGCGGAACAGTTCGCTGCCAGCCTGGCCGCGCCGCCAGCCGCGCCGTCCGGCGGCAAGCCGCGCATTCTGCTGGCCCCCACCTGGGGCCGCAACGGGCTGCTTTCCCGCTTCGGTCTTGACCTGCTGCGGCCGTTGGTGGACAGTGGCTATAGTCTGACCATCCGGCCGCACCCGCAGAGCGCGGTTTCCGAGCCGGACCTGCTGCGCGGGCTGAAAGACGCGCTGGCCGGGAACGGGCTGGTGCAATGGGACGAGGCCCCCAGCGGCTTCGCGGCCATGGCCGGGGCGGACGTGCTGATTTCCGACCTCTCCGGCATCGTGTTCGATTTCGCGCTGCTGCGGGAAAAGCCGGTGATCACCGTGCGCTTTGACCCGGACCTGCGCGGCCTGGAAGCGGCGGACCTGCCTTGGCCGGCCTGGGAATTCGGCATTCTGCCGGAACTGGGCGCGCACGTGCCGCCGGAAGATATGGCCCGCCTGCCGGAAATCATTGCGAATTTGCCGGAGCCCGAAGCTTTTGCCGCGCGCATGCGGGCCTTGCGCGCCACGAGCTTGTACAACCACGGCCGGGGCGGGGCAGCCGCCGCCGACCAATTGCTGGAACTGCACGCGGCCCTGCGGCCGTCAGCCTGAAACCCATCCACTGAGCCTGAACGCTGGGGAACCCTATGAAAAAACGCATTCTGGTGGACATGTCCGCCACCCTGCTGCACCACGGCCACGTCCGCCTGTTGCGCAAAGCCTCGGAACTGGGCCAGGTCATCGTGGCCCTGACCACGGACGAGGAAGTGCGCGGCAAAAAGGGCTACATGCCGGAACTTTCCTACGAGGAACGCAAGGAAATTCTGGAGAGCATCCGCTACGTGGACGAAGTCATCCCCAGCGGCTGGCTGATAGACGAAGCCTACCTGGAGAAACACAAAATAGATTTGCTGGTGCACGGGGACGACAACGTGAACCACGTTTCCAGGGAAAAGCTGGTCATTTTCCCGCGCACGGAAGGGATAAGCAGCTCGGACCTGCGGGAACGGGTGCTGGATACCATTGTGGCCCTGAACGTGGGCAAGGAAGGCGCTTCGTCCGACAAGCTGGCCGATTTGCTGATCCAGACCATCAAGAAGGAATTTAAGCTCGATTGAAGGCCGGGAGGGCCACGTTCCGAAGAGGAGGTTTCGCATGAAAAAGATTCTGTTTTGCGTCCTATTTGCTTTGCTTCTCGCGCCCTGTTCCGCCTGGGCCAAAACCGAACTCAGCGTGTACACGGCCGTGGAAACGGAACTGCTGGACCCGTACAAAAAAGCGTTTGAAAAGGCCAACCCGGACATAGGCATCAAGTGGGTGCGCGCTTCCGCGGGTATCATCACCGCGCGGCTGCTGGCGGAAAAGAACGCGCCCAAGGCCGACGTGGTGTTCGGGCTCAACGTCACCAGCGTACTGCAACTGGACGCGGAAGGGCTGCTGGATTCCTACGCCCCCAAGGGCGGGGATGCCGCCCCGGCCTTTATGCGCGACAAAAGGGACAAGCCGGTCTGGGCCGGCATGAGCGCCTGCCCCGCGGCCATTTGCGTGAACAAGAACGAGCTGAAGCGCCTGGGGCTGCCCATGCCCAAAACCTGGGCCGACCTGACGGACCCGCGCTACAAGGGGCATATCGTCATGTCCAGCCCGGTTTCCTCTGGCACGGCCTACTCCATCGTTTCCGGCTGGCTGCAGGCCTGGGGCGCGGAAAAGGGCTGGGCCTTCATGGCGGCCCTGGACAAGAACGTCAAAATGTACACTCAGTCCGGCTCGCACCCCGCCGAAATGGCGGCCCGGGGCGAAATAGCCATCGGCCTTTCCGAAGCGGCCTTTGCCCGCAGCTTGATGAAAAAGGGCGCGCCTCTTGAAGTGGCCGTGCTGGGCAACCCTGTGCCCCTGGACATGGAAGCCAGCGCCGTTGTGAAAGGCACCTCCAAATTGGCGGCCGCGCGAAAGCTGCTGGATTTTTCCGTTTCCCCGGACTTGGCGCGTATTGTGGGCGAACGGGCCTGCGTGACGGCCCGGCCGGAAATAAGCAGCATGGACGCCCGTAAAATTCCGGACATGATGGGGGCCTATGATTTTTTCCTGGCCGCCAAGGAACGCCAGGCCACCATTGACGGCTGGCGCAAGCGTTTTGAGACGCGGTAAAAGGCGCGGCAACGCGGCCGTTAAGACGGCGTGTTGCCCGTTTTTCTTTAATGACGGATAGATTACGTTTTCTATTAAAAAAAGATGAGGCCCCTTCCCTAAAAATCGTTTTTTTAGCTATAGTGGCTATGAAAACTGCCCGGCATACTGCCGGATATGTTTTACAATCACGCGCCGGGAGACAATTTATGGGAAAGCCGACCTCTATCAAGGATGTGGCTGTTTTTGCGGGAACGAGCATCGCCACCGTGTCCCGCATCCTGAACGACACGGGGTACCCCGTGTCCCAGGCTTTGCGGGCCAGAGTGGAAAATGCCATCCAGACGCTGGGCTACAGGCCTAACCGCATGGCCCAGAACTTACGCAGCAAGCAGGCCATGAGCATAGGCCTGATCATCCGCGATATCGGGGACAGTTATTTTGGAGCTATAGCCCAGGGCGCCACGGAAGAAGCCTCCCGCCGGGGGCTCATGCCGCTGGTCTGCTCTTCCAAGCGGAACCCCAAGCTGGAACTGGATTATCTCCACTTGCTGGCGCAGCACCAGGTGGCGGGCATAGTGCTTGCCGGCGCGAGCTGGGAAGATGAAGGGTTCCGCGCCCGCATGGCGCAATCGCTGGAGCTGCTGTCCGCTCAAGGCATCCGGGTGGTGAGCTGCGCGCCGCAGGTGGTGGCCATGCCCTGCGCCCTGGTGGATAACAAGGCCATGGGCGCGGGGGCCTGCCGCATTCTTTCCGAGAAGGGGCACAAGGAATTCGGCGTGCTGGCCGGGGAAGCGACCAACCTTTCCACCATGCTCCGGGTCACCGGCTTTGCGGAAGAGGCGAAGGCGGAAGGGGCTTCCTGCACGCAGGTCGAGGGGGATTTTTCCTGGGAACACGGTCATGCGGCCACGCGTGAAATTCTGGAGCGACACCCCAGCGTGACGGCGCTTTTCGCCGCCACGGACATTCTTGCCGTGGGCGCGCTGCGTTGTCTGGAAGAGATGGGCCGCAAGGTGCCCGGAGATATTTCCGTGCTGGGCGTGGGGGACGTCACAGTGGCGCAATACACCAGGCCCGCCCTGTCCACGTTCAGCATACCTTTTCATGATCTTGGGGCCGCCGGGGTCCGGCTGATTTTTGACCCCGCCACCACCCAGGACACCATAGTCAACCTGCCCTATTCCTATGTCAGCCGGGAAAGCGTGGGCGAGAGGCGCTGATATGACAAGATTCCGCTTGCCGCTGTGCTGCATGCTCTGCCTGGCGCTGGCTGCCGGGCTGGTCTTTGCGCACGAGGCAAAGGCGCGTGAGCTGTTGACCCTAGGCGCGGCCCCCTTAGGCGGCAGTTACTATCCCACGGCCGTCGGGCTTGCCGACCTGATCGGGAAATACAGCCCGGTGGACATACGGGTGGAGGTCACAGGGGGCACGGTGGACAACCCCCAGCTTATGGATCAGGGGGAACTGCAACTGGGCCTGGCCAATACGGACATGGCCTATTTCGCTTATAACGGGCAGCCGCCTTTCCCCAAAAAACTCCCCTCCCTGCGGGCGTTGTTCGGCGGGCTTGCGCCGGGCACGGTGCAGTATGTCGTGCGGGACAATTCTTCCATCCAGGCCATCAAGGACCTCAAGGGCAAGCGTGTCGCCGTGGGGCCCCAGGGCAACAGTTCCGGGCTGCTGTTTTTGAAGGTGCTGGCCTATTACGGGCTTTCCGCCTCGGATGTTTCGCTCAGCTTTCTTTCCTTTTCCGATGGGGTCAGCGAAATGGCCAACGGCCACGTGGACATGGCCATAGTCCAGGCCGGCCTCCCGTCCCCGGGCCTGCAGGAAGTGTTTTCCGGACCCGTCAAAATACGCATTCTGTCCTTTCCGGAACAAGACCTGAAGGGCTTTTTGCAGGAGCACCCCTATTACGTGCCCATGCGGATCACCAAGGCCCATTACCCGCAGCTGGAGCGGGAAGTGAGCACATTCGCCACCAGCAATATGGTGCTGGTGCGCTCCAGCCTTGCCAACGACCTGGTGTACGCCATTACCGCGGCGGTTTTCGACCACTTGGAAGATTTCCGGGCCGTGCACCCCTCCGCGCGTTCCGTGACCCTGGAAAAGGCGGCGGACGTGCCTGTTCCCCTGCATGAGGGCGCGGCAAGGTATTTCAGGGAAAAAGGCGTGCTGCGCTGACGCGCGTCGGCGGCAAAGCCGCGTGAAGCGTTGTCGCATGGTTGGTTTTTTACGAGTGTTTTCGAGGCGCTGCGCCATGGACAAGGCTTCTTTTTTTCAACGCGCCGGTCGGCTGCGGGTTCTGCTTGTCCGCGTCCTGGCCCTTGCCGCGGGTTTTTTCCACCTCTATACGGGCTGTTTCGGCCTGTATTCCGCCACGGTGCAGCGCGCCACGCACTGGCTTATTCTCGGCTGCCTCGCTTTTTTGCTGTACCCCGCCGGGGTCAAAGAGAAACAAAGCCCGTCCGCGCTGCTCTGGGATGCTGCCTGTTTTACTTTGATGGCCGGGGCCGGCATTTACCTTTTGCTGTTCTGGCAGGACTTCGCCTTCCGGGTGATGCAGCCCGGCTTTTGGGAGCTTTTCTGGGGAGGGGCCATGCTGCTGTTCACCCTGGAGGCGGGCAGGCGCTGTTCCGGCTTTTTTCTCCCGCTGACGGCGATGGTGTTTCTGCTTTACGCCTATGTAGGGCCGTATCTTCCCGGCGTGCTGCGGCATAAGGGCTACGGCCTCTCGCGCGTGCTCTCCTATCTATACACCACCTCTTCGGGCATTTACGGCCTGCCGCTAGGCATTTCCTCCACCTTCATCATTTTGTTCATCCTCTTCGGCGCCTTCTTGAGCGCGAGCGGGGCGGGGCAGTTGTTTATCGAGAGCAGTTTCGCCCTTACCCGGCGTTTTACCGGCGGCGCGGCCAAAACCGCAGTGGTGAGCAGCGCGCTGATGGGCACCATTTCCGGCTCCCCCATAGCCAACGCCGTAACCACGGGCACCTTCACCATTCCGCTGATGCGGCGCAGCGGCTATTCCGCTGACATGGCCTGCGCGGTGGAAGCCGTTTCCTCCACGGGCGGCATGCTCATGCCCCCGGTCATGGGCGCGGCCGCCTTCATCATGGCGGAATACCTGAACATCAGTTATTTTGACGTGGCCAAGGCCGCGTTTTTGCCCGCGCTGATCTATTTCGCTTCCGTGTACTTTATGGTGGATCTTTACGCCCGCAAGCACAATGTGCGCACGCCCGAGCAGCCCTTCGGCGGCCTAGGGGCTTCCCTGCGCCGCCTTGGGCACCTTGCGCTGCCCCTTGTCTGCCTGATCGTTTTTTTGTGCCTGCGCTACCCTCCTCTGGATTCCGTGGTCTGGTCCCTGCTGCTCCTGCTCGGAGTCTCCTGGCTGCGCAAGGAGACGCGCATTACCCCGGCCCGTTTTGCGGAGGCCCTGGAAATAGGGGTGAGAAACGCCGTGCCTGTGGCCTGCGCCTGCGCCACGGCCGGTATCATTTTGGGCGTGGTCAGCCTTACCGGGCTGGGTTCCGCCCTTTCCAGCGCTGCGCTGGGCTTTTTTTCGCAGAACCTGCGCGGGGCGCTTGTCGCCGTAATGTTCATGTCCCTGGTGCTGGGCATGGGGCTGCCCGCCACGGCCGTGTATCTGATTCTGGCCAGCCTGGCCGCTCCCATTCTGGTCAAGCTGGGGGTGCTGCCCCTGGCCGCGCACATGTTCGTTTTTTATTTCGGCATTATCAGCACCATTACCCCGCCCGTGGCCCTGACCGCCTACGCGGCGGCCGGAGTGGGGGGGGGCGAGCCCACCAGGGTGGGGATTATCGCTTTTTGCCTTGGGGTCGCGGCGTACATTATCCCGTTCATTCTGGTGTACGCGCCCTCGCTCATGCTTGTGGGCTCGATATGGGAGGGGCTGGTGCGTTTCGCCATCAGCCTGGTGGCTGTCTACGCCATTGCGCTGGCGACCATGGGGCATCTGCGCCGCCCCATGCGCCGTTTTTCCCGTTTTCTTGCCGCCGTGGGCGGGCTGTTGCTTATCGCGCCCACCATGCTTTCCGACCTTCTGGGGGCCGGCCTGGTGGGGGCGGTGCTTATGTACGAAGCCCAGCCGGACAGGCCGCGCGGCATGTAGTAGCGCCGTTTCCTTTCCCGATTCTTCCCACGCATGAAGCGCGGCCGGAGAGTGCGCGAACGCCGTCGGGCCGCTAAAATCATGACGCCGGCGGCCTTTGCGCCTGGCGCGCTTCATGCTAGGGTGACGGAAGCCGGTTCAGCGGAGGGCGTTTTATGTACCACGGCATTTCCCGGTATTACGACGAAATTTTTGTGACGCACCCGGACGAGATGCGTTTTTCCCTTTCCCTCATGGGGGACAGGCGGCGCCTTTTGGACATAGGCTGCGGCACGGGCTCCATCACCCGCATGTTCGCCGCCTCGGGCCGGGAAATCAGCGCCGTTGACCTGGACGAAGGCATGGTGGCGCGCGCCGTTGCCCTGAATGCGGACGCGGCCCTCCACTTCGAGCGCCTGGACATGACCCGTATCGCCGAACGCTTCGGCGCCGCCGCCTTTGACGGGGCGCTGTGTTTCGGCAACACCCTGGTCCACCTGAACGACCCGGAACGCCTGAACCGCTTCCTGGCGGACTTGCGCGGTGTTCTCAGCCCCGGCGGCCTCAGCCTTATCCAGATACTCAACTATGCGCGCATTCTGGACCGGGGTATCAGCGAGCTTCCCCTCATTGAAACGCCACAGCTGCGCTTTACCCGCCGCTACGAGCCGCAAGGCCCCCTGTTGCGCTTTGAGACGCGCCTGGAACATAAGGACACCGGCGAAGTAATCGCCGACGCCGTGAACCTGCTGCCGCTGCGGCCGGAAGAGTTGGAAAGCGGCCTGCGGCGGGCGGGTTTTTCGTCCGTCACGCTGTACGGCGATTTTTCCGGCGGCCCCTTGCTTGATGATTCCTTTCTGGTTCTGGCCGCTGCCCAATAGCGCCTGTTGCGGCACTTGTGTATCCCCGCGTCTTTTATTACTTTCAAACAAGTAATCGACGCGGGATGAGTGCTATGGCGAGAAAGGCCGCCCGGCGGCGCTGTTATTTTTTCACCGGCTCCGGCCAACAGGAAACCGTATGCGCACAGTAGCCTTGATCCAGGCCCGCATGGGCTCCACGCGCCTGCCCTGCAAGATGATGCTGCAGCTTTGCGGCCATCCGCTTATTGATTGGGTGGTGACGCGGGTAAAGGCCGCGGCCCTTTTGGACCAGGTGGTGGTGGCCACGTCCGTGAACCCGGAAAACGACGTGTTGGAAAGGCACTTGGCCGCGCAAGGCGTGCCGGTGTTCCGGGGGCCGGAAGAGGACGTGCTGGAGCGCTTCCGCCAGGCGGCGGCCGTGCACGCCGCCACGCATATCGTGCGGGTGTGCGCGGACAATCCCCTGATCTGGGGCGGGGAAATCGACAACCTGATCCGCTTTTACAACGAGGCGGGCTGCGACTACGCCTACAACCATATCCCCAGGAACAACAAGTACCCGGACGGCCTGGGCGCGGAAATGATCTCCCGCGACCTTCTGGAAACCCTGGCCCGGGAAGCCACGCTGCCCGCGCACCGGGAACACTGCCTGTCCTTTATCTGGGATAACCCGCGGCGCTTTTCCATCCGCACCTTTGACCCGCCGAACCCCTTCCTGCACAGGCCGGACGTGAAGCTTGACGTGGACACGGCGGAGGATTATCGCAGGCTGGCCCTGATGCCCCTGACCCTGGACCTGAACCCGGTGGAAATCATCTCACTTTTTGGAGAGAACGCGCCATGACCTTGCAGGAATTTTTCGCCGCCCCGGTGGACCTTGCCTCCGGCTTTCCCCAGCCCTTCATTATTGCCGAAGCCGGCGTGAACCACGAAGGCAGCATGGACCTGGCCAAGCGCCTGATTGAAGAAGCGAAGGAAGGCGGGGCGGACGCCATTAAATTCCAGACCTACAAGGCCGGGAAAATCGCGTCCAAAGACTCGCCCTTTTACTGGGACATCAACAAAGAACCCACGCGCAGCCAGTACGAGCTGTTCCAGAAGTACGACCAGTTCGGGCAGAAGGAATTCGAAGCCCTCAAAGCGCACAGCGCCGCCGTGGGCATAGAGTTCCTGTCCGCGCCCTTTGACGTGGATTCCGCGGCCTACCTGAACCCCCTGATGGGCGCGTTCAAGATCTCCTCTTCGGACATTACCAACAAGCCCTTCATCCAGGCCCTGGCCGGATACGGCAAGCCCATACTGCTGTCCACGGGCGGTTCGACCTTGGCGGAAATAGCCGAGGCCGTCTCTTGGATAGACCCCTTTGGCGTGCCATTGGCGCTTTTGCACTGTGTGCTCAACTACCCGACGCCGGATGAGAACGCGACCCTGGGCTCCATTCCGGTGCTGCTGCGGCATTTCGCCCCGCGCATCATCGGCTATTCCGACCACACGGAACCCAAGGACATGCGCTGCCTGGAAACGGCCTGGCTGATGGGCGCGCGGATTCTGGAAAAGCACTTTACCTTTGACAAAACCCTGCCCGGCAACGATCACTACCATGCCATGGACAAGGAAGACCTTAAACTCTTTTGCGCCAACCTGCGGCGGGTGCGTTCGCTCATCGGCCCCGTGGCCGTCCAAGCCCTGGAGGCGGAGGAACCCGCCCGGAAAAACGCGCGGCGCAGCCTGGTGGCAGCCCGCGATATCCCGGCCGGCGCGGCAATCAGCCGGGAAGACCTGACCTGGAAACGCCCGGCCCACGGCATCAGCCCCCGCAACATCGACGAAGTGCTGGGCATGAAGGCGCGCGGCGCCATAGCGGAAGACACCGTGTTGCAGTGGCGTTTGCTGGAGTAATTCCAACTCCGGATCAAACGTGCTTTGACGTTTGATCCGGAGTTGGAATGGGCCGCAGCCCTGCGGCCCCGGCGCGCAGCGCCGTGTTTTTGCTTTCACAATCAGGAATGGTGTCAGGTGCTTCATCCTTTCAAGCGCATCGGCAAAAGATACGGCAAATCTAAAATGGAAATGGAATAGATGCGCACGCTGGTTTTCGGCCCCATGCCCGCCGGGGCGGACCCGGCAACACACATCGCCTCCGGCCCCTGGTGCTTCGCGGAGCAGGAAGAGGCTTTCCCGGACTGGGCAGAGCGCTTTTCCCTGCCGCTGGATCCTTACCGGGACCTGGCGGACATGGAAAACGCCTCGGACGCGGCCAACGCTGCCATGGTCCGGCTCATTCCCGTCCTGGGGCAAGAGCTGAACGAGAAACGGGGGCTGGCGCGCGGGACCGTGTTCTGGGAAAACGCCCTCGGCTCCTGGCTGCTCACGGCTCTGCACGCCCTGGCGGAGCGGCGGCAGCGCGTTCTGGACTTGGTCGCGCGTCACGGGGAAGAAGAACTCCGCGTGCCCGTGCTGCCGGAAGAGTGCGCGTTCAGCTTCCGCAATTCCTGGGATTTTATGGTCCACGGCATCCAGGACCGGCAGTTCAACCTGTACCTGTTTTCGTACTTGCTGCGGCTTATGGCCCCGCCCGCCTGGAAGCTGGAAGCTCTGCCCGCCCGGACGCTGCATACGGCCATGCCGCCGGATACCGGCTTCAAGGAGCGGCTGCGCTCTCTGCTGCGCGCTCTGCCGTTCCCTCGGGTCAAGGGGTTCAGCCTCGTCCAGAGCCTGGTCCTTTCGCTGGCGCTATGGAGCAACCGCAACGCGCGGGATCTAACCGTGCCGCTGGCGGCGTACGCGGGAAATTTTCCGCCTTTCGGCGTCCCGGACGCGGCTCTGCTGCCGCTTTTGCGGCGCTGCCTGCCCCTGGATACTTTGGAAGCGCCCGTTCCCGCGTTGAAAGACCGCAAGGGCCGCATCCGTATTTTGGCCGCCGAGTTTTTGCAGAACGAGTCTTATGCCCTGTCGCTGGCTTCCTGGCGGGAAGGGGGAGGGCGGCTCATCGACTGCCAGCACGGCGGCAACAACGGCAATTTGCGCTGCATAGGCAGCACCATTCTGGATTACCGCCAGCACGCGCACCTGACCTGGGGCTGGACCAGGCACGCGCCGTTCCAGGGCTCTTTCACCCCGGTTTCCCACCCCTTGCCGGCCGCCGTGGCGGACCGGCACGCGGAGAAAGAGAAGGCGCTCATCCTGGTGGGCACGGAGATGAGCACCTACACGTACCGCCTCAAATCCCGGCCTTTGGGCGCGGGGCTGGTGGAGTACCGCAAGGCCAAGCGCGAATTTTTCGCCGCGCTTCCGGAAGAAGTGCGGGCCTGCGCGCAGTATCGGCCCTACTTCAAAGTGGCCGGGGGCCTGGCTGACGGCCCTTACGTGCAGGCGGCTTTTCCTTCCCTGTCTTTGTGCGGCGGGGACCTGATGCGGCGGCTGCTGGCCTGCCGCCTGGCCGTGCTGGACCACTACGGCACCACCATGCTGCTGGCCGTGGCGGCGAACATTCCCCTGGTCTGCTACTGGGACCAGGAACGCTGGGGCATGGGCGCGGAAACGGAAGAGCGCCTGGAGCCTTTGCGCGCGGCCAAAATCCTGCACCCGGACGCGGCTTCCGCAGCCGCCCATGTGACGGTCGTGTGGCCGGATGTGCAAAGCTGGTGGCAAAGCGGCACGGTGCAAGCCGCGCGGCGTCAGTGGGCGGAAGTCTACGCCGCGACGCCCGTGCGGGGGGAATGGCCTTTGACGCAGCACTGGTGGCGCGTGCTGCGCGCATTATAGCAACGAAGGAACGCGGAAATCAGGCATGTCGCAGACGGTTCTGCCCAGACAGGAAGCATCGCTCAAGAAGCGCTATGTTGTGAAGGTCATCTCCAACATAGCCTCCGTGCCGTTGTTTTTCGTGCTGGAAGCCCTGCTGCCCCGCGCTCTCGGCCCGGCCGCCTACGGTAACTTCAATTTCGCGCTCAGCGTGTACCGTCAGGTGACCTCCTTTCTGGACATGGGCACCTCCACCTGTTTTTACAACGCGCTTTCCCGCAACCAGGACGATTTCACCCTGGTGGCCTATTACAGCCGCCTGGCCGTCATTATGCTGCTGGTGTGCACGGGCAGCGGCGCGATACTCTTTCTGCCTGGGCTTGGGGATATGCTGCTGCCGGGCGTGCCGCCGCTTATGGGCGCGCTGGCGGCGGGCCTTAACTTCGGCATGTGGTTCGCCCAGATCGGCCGCAGCATGGACGACGCCCTGGGGCTGACCGTCAAAAGCGAACTGGTGCGCATCATCGTCAACATCCTGGCCATGCTGGCGCTGGTGGCGCTGTTCGTGCTGGGCTGGCTGAACCTGGCGGTATTTTACGCGCACCAGTATCTGCTCTACCTTTTCCTGGCCCTGGGGTACTTCTGGTGCCTGCGCCATGCCTGGCCCGGCTTTTCCCTGACCCTGACGCGGGAACGCCGCAGCGCCTACACCGGCCAGTTCGTGGCCTACAGCGCGCCGCTGTTCGTGCAGGCCCTGGCTTCGCTTTTGTTCCTGACGGCGGAACGCTGGATCCTGCAGTATTTCGACGGCAGCGTGGCCCAGGGCTATTTTTCCCTGTCCCAGAAAGTGGGCATGGCTTGTTTCCTGTTCGTCACGGCTATGACCCCGCTGATTATGCGCGAGCTGACCCTGGCCCACGGCAGGGCGGACAAGCAGGCCATGGCCCGCCTTCTGGACCGCCACGGCCCCATGCTTTACGCCATTGCCGCCTATTTCTCCTGCTTCGCGGCCGTGGAAGCGGCGGGCGTGGTGCGTCTGTTCGGCGGGGCGGAATTCGCGGCCGCCATTCTGCCCGTACAGATCATGGCCCTGTACCCCATGCACCAGTCCTACGGCCAGGTGGTCAGTTCCGTGTATTTCGCCACGGGCGACACCAAAACCCTGCGCAACAACACTTTGCTCTCCCTGCTGGCGGGCATTTGCTGCACCTGGTTCCTGCTCGCTCCTTCCGAGCACGGCGGCCTGAACCTGGGCGCTTTCGGCCTGGCCGTGAAAATGGTGGTGGTGCAGTTTGTGTTCGTGAACCTGCTGCTCTGGCGCTGCGCCAAGTTCATCCCGATCAACCTGGGCCGCAACCTGGCGCATCAGCTGCTGTGCCCGCTTTCGCTCATGGCGCTGGCCCTGTTCACGGGCAAGCTTGTGGACCTGCTTGTCCCGGTCCCGGGTGGCGTGCTGAATTTCTTTGTCAGCGGCGTGTGCTACACGCTGGGCTGTGCCGTGCTGGGCTGGTTTTTCCCTTGGTTGATGGGCATGCGGCGGGAAGAAATGCGGCAGTTGCTTCAATTCGGGCTGGATGTCGCCCGACGTCTGCTGGCGGGGCATAGAGAATAGCGGCCCGCCCCGGCCCCTTGCTCTTGCCCTGTGGCAGGCATATAGGTCGTGAGATTCTGCAACAAGCGCGGCGTCTGAATGCGCCTGCAAAGGATAGGCCCATGGCAAGCAGCAGTGAAATACGGCAAAAGCTGAAAAATAAACGGCCCACCCTGGGCACCTGGTTGCAGATTCCCAGCCCGGACGTGGCGGAAATCATCGGCCGCATGGGCTACGACTGGGCGGCCGTGGACATGGAGCACGGCGCTTTCACCAGGGCCATGCTGCCGGACCTTTTCCGCGCCCTGGAACGCTGGGGCACCCAGCCTTTCGTGCGGCTGGTGGAAGCCACCAAGTCCGAGATCAAGGCGGCCCTGGATTCCGGGGCCAGGGGCCTCATTTTCCCCATGATCGAATCCCGCGCCCAGTTGGACGAAGCGATCGCCTACTCTCTTTACCCCGGCGGCACGGAGTTTCCCGGCGGCGCGCGGGGCGTGGGCTTTTCCCGCGCCAACGGCTCCAGCCTGGACTTTGACGCGCACCTGCACCCGCAAAACGGCCTCGGCCGGGATATCGTGCTCGTCGCCCAAATAGAGCACGTGCGCGCCGTGCCGGAGCTGGACGGCATTTTCAGCCACCCCCGGCTGGACGCCTACATGGTGGGCCCCTACGACCTTTCCGCCTCCATGGACCTGACGGGCCGCTTTGACGAGCCCGCCTACCTCAAGGTACTGGAAACCATTCGCGAAAAAGCGGAACAGCACGGCATGCCGCGCGGCTACCACGTGGTGGCCCCGGACCCGGCCGCTCTGGACGCTAAAATCAAGGAAGGCTACTCCTTTCTGGCCTACGGCATCGACGCCCTGTTCCTGATGGGCGCGGCGCCTTGTCCCAAAGTCTGACAGCAGGGGGGCCGCGCTCCCCTGACCATATCGGGTGGATGTTATGAAAATCACAGTGTTCGGCGGGGCCGGGTTCATCGGTTCCCACGTTTGCGACAAACTTTCCGACGCCGGCCACGATGTGACGGTGTTCGACCTGCGCCCCTCGCCCTGGCTGCGGCCGGGCCAGACCATGCTGGTGGGCGATATTCTGGACGCCGACGTGGTGCAAAAGGCCGTGGAGGGCGCGAACGCCGTCTACAACTTCGCGGGCATCGCGGATATCGGGGAAGCCGGGTCCAAGCCCGTGGAAACGGTCAAGTACAACGTGCTGGGCAACGTCATGGTCCTGGACGCCTGCCGCAAGACCAAGACCAAGCGTTTCATCTTCGCCAGTTCCCTGTATGTCTACAGCAAGGCCGGGGGCTTTTACCGCTGCAGCAAGCAGGCTTCCGAGCTGTACATTGAAAATTACCATCAGGTGTATGGCCAGGAATACACCATCCTCCGCTACGGCTCGCTTTACGGCCCCAGGGCGGACATGCGCAACGCCATCTACCGTTTCGTGCGCGAGGCCCTGACCACCGGCCGCATTTCCTACTACGGCCACGCCACCGCCTTACGCGAATACATCCACGCGGAAGACGCGGCTTCCGCCAGCGTGGAGATCCTCGCGCCGGAATACGCCAACGAGCACCTGGTCCTCACCGGCCACCAGCCCATGCGCGTGGGCGACGTGCTCAAAATGATCGCCGAAATGCTGGACAAGGACGTCAAGTTCGACTTCCTGGCCGACGACCAGAGCGGCCACTACGAGATAACCCCCTATTCCTTCAGTCCCAAAATCGGTAAAAAGATGACCCCGCGCCTGTCCACGGACCTGGGCCAGGGCATTCTGCGCGCCATAGAAGAGGTGCACCGCGAACTGCACCCGGATCTGGTCACGGCCCAGGATTATCTGGTGAAGAAGTAATAGTTGTCGAAGCCATCCAAGAATGAGAGCAGGGCGCTGCCCTGCACCCGCCAAGGGCTAGCGCCCCTGGACCCCATTCAGGGTGGGTGAAAAATATAACCGCTAGGATTCATCATGAACATTATCGCCATCATTCCGGCCCGCATGGGTTCTTCGCGCTACCCCGGCAAACCCCTGGCGGATATCCACGGCGTGCCCATGGTCGGGCACGTGGCCTTCCGCACGGCCATGTGCAAGCATTTGGCCGCCACCTATATCGCCACCTGCGATGACGTGATTATGAACTACGCCGCGAGCAAGAATCTCAAGGCCGTCATGACCGCGGACACCCACACCCGCTGCACGGACAGAACCGCCGAAGCCCTGCTCAAGATCGAAAAAGAGCTGGGCATCAGCGCGGACATCGTGGTCATGATCCAGGGCGACGAGCCCATGATCACCCCGGAAATGATTGACGCCGCCGTGGCCCCCATGCTGAAAGATCCGTCCATCCAGGTGGTCAACCTGATGGCCGACCTGGCCGACGAAACCGAGTTCGAAGACCCCAACGAAGTCAAGGTGGTCACGGACCTGGCGGGCGACGCCCTGTATTTCTCCCGCGAACCCATCCCCTCCCGCCGCAAGGGCACCCCGAAAGTGCCCATGAAAAAGCAGGTCTGCATCATCCCCTTCCGCCGCGACTACCTGCTGCACTTCAACGCGCTGCCGGAAACGCCGCTGGAAATAATTGAGTCCGTAGACATGATGCGTATCCTGGAGCACGGCGACAAAGTGCGCATGGTCCAGATCAACATCCGCACCCTCAGCGTGGACACCACGGAAGACTGCGCCCGCGTCCGTGAACTGATGCAGGACGACAAGCTGCGCAAGTTGTACAGCTAGTGAAACCGGGGGAGAGAAAACCCTCCCTTTCCCCACACTCCGCAGGAGCGGCACATGGATTTCAAAACGCGCCTGGCCTTGCAGGGGGCTGAATTGTTGCGCGGCATTTTCGGGTGGATTCCCGGCGGGCCGGGCACACTACTGCGGCGTTTCGCGTACGGGCCGTTTTTCGGCGCGGCCGGGTATTTCCGTAGCGGGGTGGGCGTGGTCATCCAGGGCTTCCGCAACATCCGGCTGGGCGAGGGCGTGGGGCTGAACCGCCACAGCTCGCTGTACGCGGCGCGGGGCAAAATTACCCTGGGCAGGCGGGTGTTTCTGGGGGATTTTTCCTCCATCAACGCCAATGACGCGGAGATCAGCATCGGCAACGACGTGGCCATCGGGCCCATGACCATTATCCAGGGCGCCAACCACCGTTTCGACCGCACGGACGTCCCCATTGTGGACCAGGGCCACGTGGCAAGTTTCGTGGTCATTGAAGACGATGTCTGGATCAGCGCGCACTGCACCATTCTGCCCGGCGTGCGCATCGGCAGCGGGGCCGTGGTGGGGGCGGGCGCGGTGGTCAACCGCGACGTGCCGCCAGGGGCTGTTGTGGGCGGGGTGCCCGCTAAAGTGCTCAAATACAGAACCGGCGCGGAAAGCCGGGAAGGATAGAACGCATGAAAGTCGCCGTCACCACCTCCTCTTTTGCCCAGTTCAGCGACGAACCCCTGCGCCTGCTGCGCGACAAGGGCTTTGAAGTCGTCATGAACCCCCACGGCCGCGCCCTGACCGAGGACGAAGCCATCACGTTGCTGGCGGGCTGCGTGGGCGTGGCCGCGGGCACGGAACCGCTGACCGAACGGGTCATGGCCGCGCTGCCGGAGCTGAAAGTCATTTCCCGCTGCGGCGTGGGCGTGGACAATGTGGACCTGGCCGCCGCCAAAGCCCGGAATATCACGGTCTGCAACACGCCGGACGGCCCCACCCGCGCGGTGGCGGAACTGGCGCTGGCCTGCGCCCTGGATCTCTCCCGCCAGGTCAGCCGCATGGACCGCGAACTGCGTTCCGGCACCTGGAAAAAGCGCATGGGCAACCTGCTGCAGGGCAAGAAGGTGGGCGTTATCGGCTACGGCCGCATAGGCCGCGCTACGGCGGAGCTGTTCTCCCTCCTAGGTTGCGACGTCGCCTTTTCCGACCCCTTTGTGGAGGGCGGCGTCCACGCCAAGATGGACCTGGATGCGCTGCTGGCCTGGGCGGACATTATCACCCTGCACTGCGCCAAGCCCAAGGACGGCAAGCCCGTGCTGGATGCCGCTCGTCTCGCCAAACTCCATCCCGGCGCGCTGGTGCTCAACCTGGCCCGTGGCGGTCTGGTGGACGAAGAAGCTCTGTTCGCCGCCCTGGAAAGCAACAAACTGGCCGGAGCCGCCCTGGACGTGTTCGGCAAGGAACCCTACACCGGCCCGCTGGCCCAACTGCCCCAAGTACTGCTCACCCCCCACGTGGGTTCCTACGCTAAAGAAGCCCGCATCGGCATGGAAGTGGACACCGTGAAAAACCTTTTGGCGGCGCTGGGAGCGTGAATGACGCCCGGGGGAAGGAGGAACCTTTCTTGGAAGAAAGGTTCCTCCCTTCCCCCAGACCCCCATCCCTCCTCCAAAGAACTTTGACAGGGTGGATAGTGGGGAAACGCTGCTGATGAAATGATAACAGATAGTTAGAGGCACCACTTTTCATAACCACCCTGAAAGGGGTCCAGGGGCGCTAGCCCTTGGCGGGTGCAGGGCAGCGCCCTGCTGCGATTTTTCATTGGCTTCGACAAAATAAATTCTTCGACTACCCAGGTAAGGAGAGCATTTCATGGAACGCAGAACGCTGGCCAACGCAATTCGGGCACTGTCAATGGACGCGGTGGAGCAGGCGCAGTCGGGCCATCCCGGCGCGCCCATGGGTATGGCGGACATGGCGGAAGTGTTGTGGAACGACTTTATGCGCCACAACCCGTGCAACCCGTCCTGGGTCAACCGGGACCGCTTTGTGCTTTCCAACGGGCACGCGTCCATGCTGCTGTACAGCGTGCTGCATTTGACGGGCTACGACCTGCCGCTGGAGGAGATCAAGCGTTTCCGGCAACTGGGGTCCAAGACGCCGGGCCACCCGGAACACGGGATGACGCCGGGCGTGGAAGCCACCACCGGCCCCTTGGGTCAGGGTCTGGCCATGGCCGTGGGCATGGCGCTCGCGGAAAAAATGCTGGCCGCGCACTTCAACCGGGAAGGCTTTCCGGTGGTGGACCACTACACGTATGTGACCCTGGGCGAAGGCTGCCTGATGGAAGGCGTGTCCGGCGAGGCCAGCTCCCTGGCGGGCACCTTGGGCCTGGGCAAGCTCATCGTGCTCTTTGACCAGAACGGCATTTCCATTGACGGCAAGGTCACGGGCTGGTTCGCGGAAGACGTGGCGGCCCGGTACAAGGCCTACGGCTGGCATGTGATTTCCGATGTGGACGGGCACGACGGCGCGTCTATCAAGCGGGCCATTGCCAAGGCGCGCAAGGTCACGGACAAGCCCAGCCTGATCTGCTGCCGCACGGTCATCGGGTTCGGCTCCCCGGGCAAGGCGGGCACGGAAAAGACCCACGGCGCGCCCCTGGGCGCGGAGGACGCGGCCGGGGCCAAGAAGGCCCTGGGCTGGAACTACGGGCCCTTCGAGATCCCGGCGGACGTGTACAAAGGCTGGGATGCCAAACGCAAGGGCAAGGCGGCGGAAAAGGCCTGGAACGACCTGTTCGCGGCCTATGCCAAGGCGTACCCGGACCTGGCCAAGGAATTCACGCGGCGCATGCGGGGCGATTTGCCCAAGGCCTGGGAAAAGGAAGCGGACGAATGCGTCGCGGCCTTCCAGAAGGCGGCGGAAAACCTGGCTACCCGCAGTTCTTCCCGCAACGCGCTCAACGTGCTGGCGGGCAAGAAGCTGCCGGAACTGCTGGGCGGCGCGGCGGACCTTTCCTCTTCGGTGAACACCCAGTGGGCCGGGGCGAAAGTGGTCAGCGCGGAGCAGCCGGACGCGGAATATATCGCCTACGGCGTGCGCGAATTCGCCATGGGCGCGATCATGAACGGCCTGGCCCTGCACGGCGGGTTCATTCCCTACGCGGGCACTTTCCTGGTGTTTTCGGACTACGCGCGCTCGGCCATACGCCTGTCCGCGCTCATGAAACAGCGGGTGGTCTGGGTGCTGACCCACGATTCCATCGGCGTGGGGGAAGACGGCCCCACGCACCAGCCCGTGGAGCAGGTGCCGTCCCTGCGCCTGATTCCGGGCCTGGACGTCTGGCGTCCCTGCGACGCGGCGGAAACGGCCGCGGCCTGGAAAGCGGCCGTCACCCGCAAGGACGGCCCCTCCTGCCTGATTTTGAGCCGCCAGAACCTGCCGGGGGCATCCCGCGACGCCAAGACCCTGGCCGCCGTCGAGCGGGGCGGCTACATCCTGCGCGACTGCAAGGGCGCGCCGGAAGCCATTCTGCTGGCCAGCGGCTCGGAAACGTCCCTGGCCCTGGAAGCGGCCGAGGCCCTGACGAAAAAGGGCCGCAAGGTGCGCGTGGTGTCCATGGTCTGCGCGGAGCGCTTTGAAGCGCAGGACGCGGCCTGGAAGGAAAGCGTGCTGCCGCGGGCCGTGCGCGCCAGGGTGGCCGTGGAAGCGGCTTCCGTGGACTGGTGGCGCAAGTACGTGGGCCTGGACGGCGCGGTGGTGGGCATGGACAGTTTCGGCGAAAGCGCGCCGGGCAAGGAATTGTTCAAGCACTTCGGCTTTACCGTGGACCACGTGGTCAAAACAGTGGAAAACCTGATCGCATGACGGCCGGTCCGCCTTCCTGGCGGACGCGGCCTCTCGCGGCGGGATGTTGTGCGGGGCGCGAAAGCCGCCGGGAAGCGCGGTACCCGGCTCAATGCGCGTAGCGGGCTGTGTTGCTGAGGCCCCGCCGCTCCGCAGCCCCACGTCCTGTGGGGCGGGTTGTGCGGACGCCGAAGAAAAAAATGCGAGGATACCTATGAAACGGTGCTCTGTGCTCTACACGCTGGCGTTGGCTTTTCTTCTTGTCGCCGGGGTCTGCCGGGCGGCGGAGCTGCCCTCCAGCGGCGCGGTAAACGGTGAAACCGGCCAAGCCCTGATCACCGCCTTGGGTGAGCGATTGCTCATTCTGGACGTGCGCACCCAGGCGGAATTCGACCAGGGCCACGTGCCGGGCGCGCTGCTCATCCCGGTGCAGGAGCTGAAAAAGCGGCTGGGCGAAATACCGGAAGGGCGGCCCATACTCATACTCTGCCGCACGGGCAGAAGGGCGGCCGCCGCGTATGACATACTGAGCAAGGCCCGCCCCGACTCGCTGCGCGTGGGGCTGTGGTACCTGGACGCCACGCCTGAATACAACCGCAGCGGAACCTTCAGGTTCAAGTAGGACCCAAAAAAAACGCCGACGGCCCGGAGTCGCCATGATTCCGGGCCGTCGTTTTTCATTCAAAAGGGCACGTGCTCCAAAAGCGAAACACCGCCCCATCAAAGAGCATCCACCCCCTGACAAAGTTTTTTGAAGAGAGGATGGGGGTCTGGGGGAAGGAGAGAAACTTTTTTCCAAAAATGTTTCTCTCCTTCCCCCAGATTTTTTACGCCTCAGGCGTCAGCAGCGAAACCTCCAGGCGGGCGCGGCGGGTCAGCCAGGGGCTGGGGCGGTAGCGCGGGTCGCCGTAGGCGGCTTGCAGTTCCTGGAGTATGGCCAGGATTTTCCGCGGGCCGTAGTGGTCGCCCAGGGCCAGGGGACCTTTGGGGTAGCCCAGGCCCAGGGTGACGGCGCGGTCGATATCTTCCGGCGAGGCGATGCGGCGCTGGGCGATTTCGCAGCCCAGGTTGACGATGCAGGCGATGACCCGCTGGGTGACGAAGCCCGCGCTGTCGTGGATGACGGAAGCGGGCACGCCGTCCGCGCTGAACAGGGCCTGGGCCAGCTCACTCCAGCGTTTTCCGGTCAGCGGGGTGGTCATGAGCGTGCGGTGGGTGGACAGGCCGCAGAACACATCCAGGGCCAGGGTGCGCCTGGGGTCCAGGCCTTCGGCCAGGGCGGCGGAAGTGGCGTCGCGGCCGAGGGGGAACACCAGGCACAGGGCTTCCGGGCGCGGGGCGGGGCCGGTATCCGGCACGGCCCCGGCGGCGGCCAGCAGGGAACGCACGAGCTTCTTTTCCTCTTCCGGCCCCTGGCCCAGCCAGACGCGGGTGCCGACAGGGGAAACGCCGGTGAACGGCGCGCTTTGCAGGGGCGGCTCGACCTTTTTGCCGTCCTGGTAGCGGTAAAAGCCCTGCCCGGTCTTGCGGCCCAGAATGTTGGCGGCCAGGCGCTGGCGGCCCAGCACGGAAGGCCGGAAGCGGGGTTCCTGGAAAAACTGGTTGTACACGGCTTCCATGGCCGGCTGGGAGACGTCCAGGCCGGTAAGGTCCAGCAGTTCGAACGGCCCCATGCGGAACCCGGCGGCCTGCTTGAGAATGGCGTCGATAACTTCCGGCGCGGCCACGCTTTCTTCCAGCAGGCGCAGGCCTTCCGTGGGGTAGCCGCGCCCGGCGTTGTTGATGACGAAGCCCGGCGAATCGTTGGTGCGGACGGGCGCGTGGCCCATGCGTTTGGCCAGTTCCGCCAGCACGTCGCCGGTCCAGGGCGCGCTCTGCAGGGCGGCTATCACTTCCACCACCTTCATCAGCGGCACGGGGCTGAAAAAGTGGAACCCGGCCACTCGCTCCGGCCTTTTACAGGCGACGGCGATTTCCGTGATGGACAGGGACGAAGTGTTGCTGGCCAGCAAACAGTCGTCGGAAACATGCTCCTCCAGCTGTCTGAACACGGCGCATTTGACGTCCAGCTTTTCCACAATGGCCTCAATGACCAGGTGGCAGTCCGCGAAACCCGCCATGGAATCCGCCACGCTGATGCGTTCCACAGCCTGACGCGCGGCCTCTTGCGTGATTTTCCCCTTGCCCGCCAGCATATTCAGCACGGACCCCACCTGGGCCTTGGCCTTTTCAGCGGCCCCGGGAGCCGCGTCCAGCAAAATGACCGAAAGCCCGGCCTGCGAAGCTATCTGCGCAATACCCTGGCCCATAAGGCCGGTGCCCAGGATACCCACAGTATAATCGGGAGCGGAAGGATTGTGGTGCATATTCGTATCCTTTTTATTTAATGGTCGAAGCCATCCGGGAATGAGAGCGTAGCGACGCCCGAAGGGGGCGGCACAGGACGTGCCGCATTGCGCCCTGCTCTCACTCCCGGATGGCTTCGACAAAATTGCCTTTTCCAACGAAGCCTACCGGCCCTGGTAAACCGGCGGGCGTTTTTCCAGGAACGCGGCAATGCCTTCTTTGGCGTCCTCGCTGGCCAGCAGGAGCTGGTAGGAGCGCATTTCCATGGCCAGGGCGGCGGGCAGGGAGGCGTCCATGCCCAACTGGATGGACTCCTTGATCTGGCGCACGGCCAGGGGGGCCTGGGCCGCGATATTCCGGGCCAGGGCCAGGGCGGTTTCCAGCACCAGGGCGTCGGGCACCACCTGGCTGACCATGCCGTGGGACAAGGCTTCCTGCGCGGGGATAAGCTCGCCGGTCAGGCAGAGCTTCATGGCCAGGTACTTGCCCACGGCGCGGGTCAGACGCTGGGTGCCCCCGGCGCCGGGCATGATGCCCAGCTTGACTTCCGGCTGGCCGAAACGCGCGCCTTCCCCGGCGACAATAATGTCCGCGTGCAGGGCCAGCTCGCAGCCGCCGCCCAGGGCGAAACCGTTCACCGCCGCGATGACGGGCTTGGCGCAGCGGTTCATGGCGTTCCACAGACGCTCGTTGCCGCTCAGCATGACGCCTATGGCGCCTTTTTGCAGCAGGTCGCGCACGTCCGCCCCGGCGGCGAAACACTTTTCGTTGCCGGTCAATACAATGGCTTTTGTTTCCGGGTCGGCGTGCAGGCGTTCGAAATGTTCCGCCGCCAGCGCGCGCAGTTCCGCGTTCAGGGCGTTCCTGGCTTCCGGCCGGTTGAGCCGCAGAACGGCCACGCCGTCTTCAGGGGGGGTGTACAGAACAACGCTCATACAAGACTCCTTGGATAAAGGGACGGCGCGGCCGGCCCGCGTCCTTGGGAAAAGTTTTTCACTGTTTGCAGTATAGATCAGGATACGGGAGCGGCAAATTTTAAATTTCCGAATTCCGCGTTCCGTGAATTCGAATGAAAAAAGAAGGGGGGAAAGCCGGGGTCAGGAAGGGGAGTGGTGGATATCGCTTTTGTTGTTGACCAGGAAATCGACGAAATCCCGGATATATTCGGGCAGTTGGGCGAAATCTATGGCCACGATGCGCTGCAGGCGGGAAGCCCAGGGATCAGTGAGCCGTATGCAGCTGATACGGCGTTCCCGGATAAGCGGGGCGGCTACGCTGCGGGGCACAATGGCCACGCCCACGTTTTTTTCCACCAGCTTGAGCGCGGTGGCGAAGTTGCGCACGTTCATGCGCGCGTTGAAACGGCGGCCGGTTTTGGCCGCCATTCTTTGCAGATAGTGGAAGTTGCTGCTGCCGGGGTCCATGGTGATGAAGTCGTTGTCCAGCACGTCCGCGAACTTTACGGCCATGGTTCGGGCCAGGGGGTGTTCCACGGCCGTGACCATGACCAGCTCGTCTATGGCGTAGTTGATGGACATCAACCCCATCAGGTCCACTTCGCCGGCCAGCATGCCTATGTCCGCCGCGCGGCCCAGCACGGCGTGCACCACGTCTTCGCTGGAGCGGTCTTCCACGTCCAGGTTAATGGCGGGGTGGGCGATAAGGTAGGCGTCGGAACGGCGGTGCAGGGATTCCTGGCAGCTGCTGTTGGCCGCGATGCGGATATGGCCCTTGCCCCCCTTGGAAAAACGCTCCACTTCCCGCTGCATGGAATCCACGGAAGCCAGAATGGTCCTGGCGTGGTCGCGCACCACCAGGCCCGCCTGGGTCAGTTCCATGCCCTTGCTGCTGCGGGTGAACAGCTGCACGCCCACGGCTTCTTCAAAATTTTTCAGGCGGTAACTTGCGGAAGGTGCTGACAAGTGCATGGCGGACGCTCCGGCCGTAAGGCTCTCGCGGTCCGCTATGGCGAGGAAAAGGCGCAGGTCTGTCAGCTCGTAACGCATACATGCCCCTCGGTCCGGCCTGCCGCGTGTTTGGCGCGCGCCTGCCATGGTTTTCCAGGAGGATGGAAAAGCGTTTTTCGAAAGCCCATCTTTCAAAATGTAAGTCAGAATTTCCCAAGTTTCAAGCGTATCGTCAACGCCGTCTCGCACAGCGTTTCAGAAAGTGGAAAGCACGCTTCGCATCTTTGAAATTTTCCTCTCCGCGCCGCCCTTTTATAAATGGGATGGTCAGACGGCCCGGCATGTCGCCTGGGCCCGCATCCCTTCCACAGTTTGTAAAAGGAGAGCGCGTATGAGCACAACAGCCTTGAAAGGCGTGCGCATTCTGGACCTTTCGCGGATTCTCGCGGGGCCCTGGTGCACACAGAACCTTTCCGATCTCGGCGCGGACGTCATCAAAGTGGAGAACCCCAAGGGCGGGGACGACACCCGCGGCTGGGGCCCGCCTTTCCTGCCCGTGCCGGACAGCGCGGACGCCTTTTCCGCCTACTTCATGAGCTGTAACCGGGGCAAACGCTCCATTGCCATCGATTTTTCCAAGCCGGAAGGCTCCGACCTGGTCAAGCGCATGGCGCGGGACGCGGACATGGTGGTGGAAAAC
This sequence comes from Desulfovibrionaceae bacterium, assembly GCA_031551765.1. GTDB lineage: Bacteria > Desulfobacterota > Desulfovibrionia > Desulfovibrionales > Desulfovibrionaceae > JAVBNC01. Next base: position 4,667 of record JAVBNC010000110.1, on the reverse strand, counting down.
TACAAGGTGGGCACCCTGGCCCGCTACGGCCTGGATTACGAAACCCTGCGCAAGGAAAACCCCAGGCTCATTTACCTCTCCATTACCGGCTACGGACAGACCGGCCCCATGGCCCCCAAGCCCGGCTACGACTATGTGTTCCAGGGCTACGGCGGCCTGATGAGCTACACCGGCCTGCCGGACGGCATGGAGAGCGCAGGGCCTCTGCGCGTGGGGGCTTCCGTCATTGACCTGATGACGGGCATGTACGCCACCGTGGCCGTGCTGGCGGCCCTGGTGGAACGCGGGCGCACCGGCCAGGGCGAATACATCGACGTGGCGCTTTCGGACGTTTCCATCGCCATCAACGCCAACCAGAACATGAACTACCTGGTTTCCGGCGAAGCCCCCAAACGCCTGGGTAACGCGCACCCGAACCTGGCCCCTTACGAAGTGTTTGCCTGCGCGGACGGCTTCCTGATTCTGGCCGTAGGCAACGACGAGCAGTTCAAGCGCCTGTGCGAAAAAACCGGACGCCCGGAACTGGCCCAGGACGAGCGTTTCACCACCAACGCGGGCAGGCTGAAAAACCTGGACGCCCTGCGGCCCCTGGTGGCGGAAATTGTCAAAACCAAGCCCCGCGCGGAATGGGGAAGCATTCTGGAAGGCATCGGCATTTCCTGGGGCCCCATCAACACCCTGGACCTGGCCTTTGACGAAGTGCAGGTCAAACATCGCCTGGTGCGTCAGGACATCGCCCATCCCATAGCGGGCGGCATGCCCACGGTGCGCAACCCGGCCACCCCGGTGGAGCCCATCAGCAACCTGGCCCCGCCGCTGCTCGGCGAGCACACCGACCAAGTGCTGGAGGAACTGGGCCTGAGCAAAGCCGAAGCGGCCACCCTGGCCGAGCGGAAAATTGTGAAGCAGTATGTCAAAACCCCTAATTCCGATTCCAAATCAAACGTGCTTTGACGTTTGGTTTGGAATCGGAATGGGCCGCGGCCTCGCGGCCCCGGCGCGTGGCGCCGTGTCTTGCTTTCGTGAACCAATCACGCTGGCTGATGCTTCATCCTTTTCGGGCGGTTCGGCAAAAGATACGGCAAATTTACAATAAAAATTCAATAAATAGAGGTGCCCCATGTCCATGAATCAGGAAGAAAAACGCTACACCCTGCGCCGCGAGCACAACGCGGCCCACATAGAAATCGTTTCCGGTAAAATGAACATTCTGGGCACGCCTGAAATCGAGCAGCTCATCGCGCTGTTCCAGGAACTGGAAAGCGACAAGGCCCTGCGGGCTGTGGTGCTGACCGGCAGCGGCGAAACCGCCTTTGTGGGCGGGGCCAATATTAAAGAAATGGTGCTGCTGGACCAGGACAGCGGCAAGGTGTTCATCCGCAAGCTGCACGCCCTGTGCGAAACCGTGCGCACCTTTCCCGTGCCGGTCATCGCCCGGGTCAACGGCTGGTGCCTGGGCGGCGGGCTGGAACTGGCGGCCGCCTGCGACTTCCGCATCGCCGGGTTCGGCGTGAAGCTGGGCATGCCGGAAGTGAAAATGGGCATTCCCTCCGTCATCCACGCCGCGCTCCTGCCCGGCCTGATCGGCACGGGCCGCACCCGCTGGTGGCTGCTCACCGGCGAGATCATCGACGCGGACACGGCCCTGGCCTGGGGCCTGGTGGACGTGGTGGCCGCCGAAGGCGCGCTGGACAAGGAAGTGGAACGCGCCCTGGAATCCCTGCTGGAATGCAAGCCGGAAGTCATCCGCTCCCAGAAGCGGCTGTGCAACGCCTGGGACGAAGTGGGCATGGCCGCCAAAACCCGCCTGAGCGTGGAAGCCTTTGGCCAGGCTTTTACCACCGGCGAGCCGCAGGCCTGCATGCAGGCGTTCCTGGACCGCAAGAAAAAAAAATAGCCGTTACCGTCCGCGGCGCATGCGACGGGCATGCGCCATAACCAGATAGTTATGCACAGAGGATGGTTGCGTATGAAAATAGCATTCGGCAAAAGCTGGTATCGATGGGTTATCTTGGCCATCTGCATCATGGTCTACTTCAGCGGCAACCTGGTGCGCTGGAACTATACCGGCATTTCCAGTTACCTGACCAAAGAATGGGCCATCGGCAAGCCGGAACTGGGGATTCTGGGCGCCGTGTTTTTCTATTCCTACGCCATAGGGCAAAGCCCCTGGGGTTCGCTGACCGACATTTTCGGCGGCCGCAAGGTCATCAGCTTCGGCATTTTCCTGACCGCCGCCGTGTTCGCGGTGTTCGCCATGGTCACCGGCTACCAGCAGGCGCTGGTGGTGCGCGCCATGATGGGCCTGGTGGCGGGCGCGGGGTTCGTCACCTGCCTGTCCGTGCTTTCCCGCTGGTTCGGGAAAAAGGAGCGGGGCCTGGCCTTCAGCATCTTTTCCGGCGCGGGCGGCGGGCTGGGGGAAGTTTCCTCCTTCCTGTTCATGCCGCTCATCTCCCTGTTCATGGTGGGCGGGGCCAGCATCTTCGGCCTTACGTCCTGGCGGGCTTCCACCATGGTCATGGCTATAATTATTCTGGGCATTTCCATCGCGACATACCTGTTCCTGCGTTCCAGCCCCACGGAACTGGGCCTGCCCTCCGTACAAAAGGAGGAGGACGTCAAGGTGGAATCCATCAGCTACAAAGAAACCCTGATCCTGGGCATCCGCGACCCCTGGTTCTGGATCATCTCCATGGTCTGGGTGGGCTTTGTGGTCTGCCTGCGCCTGGTGCCCGGCTGGCTGCCCATTTACGCGGCGGCCTACTACAAGCAGGTCAGCGGCATGTCCACGGAAGCGGCCATGGTGGCCGGGGGCGGCATAGGCTCCATTTACGTGGCCGCGCGCATTTTCGGCACGCCCATCGCGGGCAAGTTTTCCGACTATCTGCTTACCCGCTACAAGGTGCCGCGCAGCGTCATGATTCTGGGCATTCACAGCATGCTGTTCGTTTCGCTGTACGTGCTCAGCCTGGAACTGCCCTCCACCTTCTTTTTCGCCATCCTGGCCTTTGTGCTGGGCATGCTCATCAACATGTTTTCTCTGGTCAACGCGGCGGTGACGGAAATCTGGTCCATCAAGACCTGCGGCGCGCTGATGGGCCTGGTGAACACCGTGGGCCAGCTGGCCGGCGGCACGGCCCTGGCCTACAGCGGCTATATGGCCAACCGCTTTTCCGTGAAGGGCGGCGGCTATTTCCTGGAATACCGGGGCATTTGGTATCTGGCCATGATCGCGGTGTTCGTGGGCATCAGCGCCGCGCTGCTGACCATTTACCGGGAACGGCGCAGTATCCGCGAAGTGGACGCTCTCAAGGGCGAAACCGGCAAAGCTTAGGTACGGCTTTGCGCGTAATCTCTTCCGCCCCGGTCTGTTCGCGCAGGCCGGGGCGTCTCTGTTTCGGGCCCGCGCCGCAGCGCTTTTGCCTGTTGCGGAAATATCTGTTAGCGAAAAAACTCCCGCGCGCGGACCACCGTTTCCAAAGCCGGTCCGCCCCAACCGTCACCAGCCAAGGAGGCACCATGCGTCACAGTCTCGCCCTCAGCCTTTGTTTTGCCGCCGTCCTGTGTATCGCCGCCCTGTGGGCCGCGCCCGCGTCCGCTTCCGAGTCCGCCTCCGACCGGGCGCAGTGGGACAACACCTTTTCCCTGGTGGGCCGCGACGCCAAAACCGGGGACTTCGCGGTGGTGGTTTCCACCGCGCGCTTGGCCGTGGGCAACCGCGTGCCCTGGGCCGCCCCCGGCGTGGGCGCCATCGCCACTCAGGCCAGCACCAACACCGAGCTGGGCCGCGACGGCCTGAAAATGCTGGCTTCCGGCCTGAACGCGGAAGAAACGCTGAAAAAAGTGCTGGCCGCGGACAAGGGCAGCGCCATGCGGCAGCTTTCCGTCATTGACGCCAAAGGCAACACCGCCGTGTTCACCGGCGCGACAGTGCTGGAAAAGAACGTCTGGGCCGGGTCCCTCAAGGGCAAGGACTGCGTGGCCGCCGGGAACATCCTGGTGGGCGAGGACACGGTCAAAGCCATGGTCAAAGCCTTTGAAAGCACCCCAGGCTTTATCGGCGAACGGGCCATGAAAGCCCTGGAAGCGGGCCAGGCAGCCGGCGGCGACAAGCGCGGCAAGATTTCCGCCGCCATTCTGGTGGTGCGCAAAGGCCCCCACCCCCTGGTGGACCTGCGCATAGACTCCAGCAAAGACCCCGTGGCCGAGCTGCGCGTGCTGTACGACGCCTATATCAAGGCTTTTAAGATAGAGCAGTAGGGGAAAATCGGGGGAAGGGAGAAACCATTCTTGGACGAAAGGTTTCTCCCGTCCCCCGGACCCCCACTTCAAATGACGGCCGGTCCGCCGTCCTGGCGGACACGGCCTCTCGCGACGGGAGGTTGTGCAAGCGTAACAGCCGCCGGCGGGCGCGACCGCCGGCTCATTGCGCGCCTGTCAGGTTTTTCTGGCTCCCCGTCGCTCCGCAGCCCCGCGTCCTGCGGGGCGGGTTGTGCTGACACTGAAGATAAAAAGAGGCTCTTCGTTGATGAAACGAAGAGCCGTTTTGGTTTGTCGTGTCTCTTTCAACCTGCCAAACCGGCACCCGGCAGCACGCGGGCACCCGTTGCCTAGCCATCCTGAATGGGTTCCAAGGGGCGCGCCCCTTGGCGGGAGAGTCCAGAGAG